>NZ_SGXD01000005.1 GCF_004216915.1 Motilibacter rhizosphaerae | reverse complement strand
GCGCCGATGGTACTGCCACCGAAGGGTGGTGGGAGAGTAGGACACCGCCGGACATCTGTTGTGGGGGGCCGGTCCTCCCCGTCACACCCCCTTTTGTGTGGGGTGGTGGCGGGTCGAGGACCGGCCCTTCGCCTTTTCCCCGACGCGTAGAGTCGCGGGACCAACTGGACAGCGGCTCGGACGGAGGGACTCGGCGTGGCTGAGGGCAACGACAGGGACCCGCGGCAGCGGCGCGACGGTGCGACCGGTCGTCCGGACCGGGCCTCGTCCGGTGGGCAGCGCTCGTCGGGCGCGCCCCGGTCGTCCGGTGGACCCCGCTCGTCCGGTGGCCAGGGCGGTGCTGGTTCGTCCGGCGCTCCCCGGTCCGCAGGCGGACCGCGCTCCTCGAGCGGCGCGCGCCAGGGCGGCCAGGGGGGCCGGCCGCAGGGTGGTGGCCGTCCCCAGGGCGGGCGACCCCAAGGGCCGCGTACGCAGGAGGAGCGTCCTCCTCGCGACCTCGGTCCCGAGCTGCCCGACGAGATCACCGGCGACGAGCTGCCCAAGCCCGTGATCGCCGAGCTGTCGAGCTTCCCGCCGCGCACGGCGACCCTGCTGGCGCGGCACCTCGTGGCCGCCGGCGTGCTGCTCGACGAGGAGCCCGAGCTCGCCTGGGCCCACGCCTCCTACGTGCGGGGGCGCGCGCCGCGGCTGGCCTCCGTGCGCGAGGCGGCGGGGCTCGCCGCGTACGCCGCCGGCCACTACGCCGAGGCGATGAACGAGCTGCGCGCCGCCCGCCGCATGACGGGGTCCGTGGCGCTGCTCCCGGTGCTCGCCGACCTCGAGCGGGCCCTCGGGCGGCCGGAGCGCGCCCTGGAGATCGCCGCGAGCGACGAGGCCCGGGGTCTCGACGCCGACGGCCTCGTCGAGATGCGCATCGTGGCCGCCGGCGCGCGCCGCGACCTCGGCCAGCTCGATGCCGCCGTCCTCACGCTGCAGGTGCCGGAGACGCGGCGCTCGCCGCGGCTCGCCTACGCGTACGCGGATGCCCTGCTCGCGGCGGGTCGCCGCGAGGACGCCCTCGCGGCCTTCCGCCAGGCTGCCGCGCTCGACCGCGAGGGCGCGACCGACGCCGACGAGCGCGTCGCCGAGCTCGAGGGGGTCGCCATCGTCGACCTCGAGGACGACGAGCTCGACGAGGAGGCCGTGGACGCGCTCGTCCTGCCCGCGGCCGGCTCCTCCCCGCTGTTCGAGGCTCCGCGCGCGGAGCAGGTGCCGGAGGCTCCGCCGGCGGCCGGCGGTGCGCCCGCCGCCGTCTTCCTGCCCCCGCAGGACGAGCAGGACTGACGGAGCAGCGGACCGGTCCTCCCGCGTCGCGGTCGTCCACACTCCCCGGCTGCGCGGCGGGAGCCGGTCGTCCACAGGGGGCCGCGGGCGGACCTCGGGCAGCGCGTCCTCCGAGCAGGATCGGGGGACCGGCGGCGCCCGTCGCCGGGCACCGTCCTGGAGGTCCTGTGCGCGCCCCTGCCCCCACCGCTGCCCCGGATGCCGGTCCCGCACCCCTGCAGCCGGACGACAACCGCGTCTTCCTCACCGGACGGCTCCCTGCGGCGCCCGAGGAGCGCGAGCTCCCGAGCGGGGACACGATCGTGGTCCTCCGGCTCGTCGTCCGCCGGCCCGCTGACCCGCGGGGCGGCCCGACCGTCGACACGGTCGACTGCGTGGTGCGGGCCCCGGGCCTGCAGCGGCGGGTCCTCGCCTGGGCGCCGGGCACGACGGTGTCGGTCGAGGGCGCGCTGCGGCGCCGCTTCTGGCGCTCCGCGGGAGGCCCCGCCAGCCGCACGGAGGTGCTGGTGGACAAGGCGCGCCTGGCGACGCGCGGCCGCTCCGGCTGAGGTGCGAGACTGGCGTGGACTCGTGGAAGGGGGCCGGGCGTGGAGCCGAGCGTCGAGCGTGGGGACGACGAGGGTCGCGGTCCGGGCGGCGAGGTCTACGACTGGTACCAGCGGGGGCGCACGCTCCTCGAGAGCGGCAGCCCCGAGGCGGCCGCGACGCTCCTCGAGCACGCGGTGGACGCCGAGCCCGGGTCGGCCAGCCTGCGCGAGGCCCTCGCCCGGGCGCTGTTCGACGCCCGCCGCTACGACGAGGCCCTCGTGCAGTTCACGACCCTCACGCAGCAGGCGCCGCAGGAGGACTACGCGTGGTTCGGCCTGGGCCTGACCCGCTACCGGCTCGGGCAGGTCGAGGCCGCGGCGGAGCACCTGGCGATGGCCGTGGCGATGCGGCCGGGGCGACCGGCGTACGTCCAGGCGCTGCGCGAGGCCCGCGCGACGCTGCGCGCCCGCGAGGAGCTCGCCGAGGGCGGCGGCGGGACCGTGGCGCCGGGAGCTGCGCCCGAGGGACCCGCCCCGGCGCCGGGCTCGGCACCGGTGGACGGCGACTAGCCGTGCTGGTCGCCTCCTGCGCGCCGCTGAGCGCGGCGTACGACGTCGCCCTGCTCGACCTCGACGGGGTCGTCTACGTGGGTCCCGCCGCCGTCCCGGGCGCCGCGGAGGCGCTCGCCGCCGCCGCGCGCGACGGGATGCGGCTCGCCTTCGTCACCAACAACGCCTCCCGCACGCCGTCATCGGTCGCCCAGCACCTCGGCGAGCTGGGGGTGCCGGCCACGGTGGAGCAGGTCGTCACCTCGGCGCAGGCGGCGGCGCGGCTCGTCGCGGAGCAGGTGCCCGCGGGCAGCCCGGTGCTCGTCGTCGGCGGCGAGGGGCTCGTGGTGGCGCTGGGGGAGCGCGGCCTGCGCGCCGTCGGCTCGGCCGACGACGGACCGGTGGCCCTGGTGCAGGGGTTCGCGCCGGAGGTCGGCTGGCGCCAGCTCGCCGAGGGCGCGCTGGCGCTGCAGCGGGGCGTCCCGTGGATCGCGTCCAACGTCGACCGGACGATCCCGACGCCGCGCGGCCTCGCCCCGGGCAACGGGACGCTGGTGGAGGTGCTGCGCCTCGCCACCGGTCGCGAGCCGGTCGTCGCGGGCAAGCCGGAGCTGCCGCTCCACGCCGAGGCCGTCGCGCGCACCAGTGCGGAGCGCCCGCTCGTGGTGGGGGACCGGCTCGACACCGACATCGAGGGTGCGGTGCGCGCGGGGACGCCGAGCCTGCTCGTCCTCACGGGGGTGACCGGCGCCGCCGAGCTGCTCGGAGCCGGGCCGCAGCACCGGCCGAGCTACCTCGGCGCCGACCTGGGCGCGCTGCTCGAGCCGCACGCCGCTCCCGCGCTCGAGGGCGACCGCGCGAGCCTCGGGGGGTGGGATGCGCACCTCGAGCACGGGGTCCTGCGCGTGACCGGGACCGGGGACCCGCTCGACGCCCTGCGCGCGGCCTGCGCGGCGGCGTGGAGCAGCGAGGGCGGGGTCGACCGCATCGACGCGCCGCCCGCCGCGCAGCTCCCTGCGGCCCCGGTGCGCGGCTGACCGCTCGCGACCCGTCGGCGCCGCCCCGACGACCCGCCGTCCACCCGCCGACGACCCGCCGTCCGCCCGGCGTCGACCCGCCGTCCACCACGTGCCCAGCCGCCGCCGACCGGGCCCGGCGAGCGCGCTGGCCGGAGGGGGCCCTCCCGGCGCTCCGCCCGCCCGGCCGTCAGTGGTCGCGGGTAGCGTGGTGCCCCTCGCCCGGGGACAGCCTCCCGGGCCCCGTCGACGGCCGCGAGCAGCGGCCACGAGCAGGAGGTGGAGCGTGAGCGACCTGCCCAGCCCCGCCGACCTCGCCCGCCCCGCTCCCGGTCCGCGGCCGGGGCCGCCGGCCACCCCGGGAGCCGGAGCGACCGACGCCGCCGCGGCGGTCGAGGCGGCGCTCGCGCCCCTGGCCCGGCTCGAGGGGCTCGACGTCGCCGAGCACGCCGCGGTCTTCGACGAGGTCCACCGCGGCCTGGCCGCCGTGCTCGCCGGTGCCCCCGGCCCGAGCCGGTGAGCCGCACCGCGATGGCCCCCCGCCAGCGCCCGGGCAAGCTGCTCCGCCTCGACGCCGAGCTCGTGCGCCGCGGGCTCGCCCGTTCGCGCGAGCACGCCTCCACGCTCATCGCGGCCGGCCGCGTCAGCGTCGCGGGCACGACCGCCACGAAGCCCGCCTCGCAGGTCTCGCCCGAGGTCTCCCTCGTCGTCGCCGAGGCAGCGGAGGGCCCGGACTACGCGAGCCGCGGCGGGCACAAGCTCGCCGGGGCGCTCGCGGCCCTCGTCCCGCGCGGCCTCGTCGTCGCTGGCCGCCGCTGCCTCGACGCCGGCGCCTCGACCGGCGGGTTCACCGACGTCCTGCTCCGCGCCGGCGCCCGGGAGGTCGTCGCGGTCGACGTCGGCTACGGCCAGCTCGCCTGGGCGCTGCAGACCGACCCCCGCGTCGTCGTGCGCGACCGCACCAACGTGCGCGACCTGACCCCGGAGCTGGTCGGCACCGTCGACCTCGTCGTGGGGGACCTGTCGTTCATCAGCCTGGCGCTCGTCCTGCCCGCGCTGTCCGGCATCACCGCGGAGGGCGGCGACCTCGTGCTCATGGTCAAGCCGCAGTTCGAGGTCGGGCGCGAGCGCCTGGGCAGCGGCGGCGTCGTCCGCGACCCCGGGCTCCGCGCCGAGGCGGTCCGCGGGGTGGCCGCGTCGGCGCTGGAGCTGGGGCTCGGCGTGCGGGGCGTCACCGCGAGCCCGCTCCCCGGCCCCTCCGGCAACGTGGAGTACTTCCTGTGGCTCCGCGCCGGGGCGGCCGCCCTCGACGAGGACGAGCTGCGCACGGCGATCGAGGAGGGGCCGCGATGACGGGGCTGCGCGTGGTCCTGCTGGTCGTCCACACCGGGCGTCCGGAGGCCCTCCCGCTGGCCGAGCGCGTGGTCGCGCGGCTCACCGGCGAGGGCGTCTCCGTGCTGGCCCTCGCCGAGGAGGCGGGCTCGGGCCAGCTGCAGGGCACCACGCCGGTCTCCGCGGAGCAGGTCTGCTACCAGTGCCCCGAGCTCATCGTCGTGCTGGGCGGCGACGGCACGATCCTGCGCGCGGCCGAGCTGGCGCGCGACACCGACGTCCCCGTCCTCGGGGTCAACCTCGGCCGGGTCGGGTTCCTCGCCGAGGCCGAGCCGGCGGACATCGACTCGGTCGCCGACCGCATCCTCGAGCAGTCCTACGACGTCGAGGAGCGGATGACGCTGGGCGTCGAGATCACGCTGCCGGACGGCAGCACGCGCCAGGAGTGGGCCGTCAACGACATCAGCGTCGAGAAGGCCGACCGGGCGCTCATGCTCGACCTCGCCGTCGAGGTCGACGGACGACCGCTGTCGGTCTGGGGCTGCGACGGGGTCGTGTGCGCCACGCCGACCGGGTCCACCGCGTACAACTTCTCGGCGGGCGGCCCGATCGTGTGGCCGGAGGTCGAGGCGCTGCTGCTGACGCCGCTCAGCGCGCACGCGCTGTTCAACCGCCCGCTCGTCACGGCGCCGACCTCCACCCTGGCCATCGAGCTGCTGAAGGGCCACGCGACGAGCCACGAGCGCTGCGGCATCCTCTGGGCCGACGGGCGCCGCTCGCACGACCTGCCGCCGGGCGCCCGCATCGAGGTGCGCCGCGGCGACCGGCCGGTGCGGCTCGCCCGGCTGCGCGCGGCACCCTTCACCGACCGGCTGGTCGCGAAGTTCCGGCTGCCGGTCCAGGGCTGGCGCGGGCCCTCCTCCGGCGGGAGCTGAGCCGTGCTGCGCGACGTCCGCATCCGCGACCTCGGGGTCATCGCGGAGGCGCTGCTGGAGCTCGGGCCCGGCCTGACCGTGCTCACCGGCGAGACCGGCGCCGGCAAGACCCTCGTGGTCGGCAGCCTCGCGCTGCTGCTGGGCGGCAAGGCCGACCCGGGCGCCGTCCGCGCCGGAGCCCCCACTGCGCTGGTCGAGGGGCGCGTCACCCTCGCACCGGGCAGTCCCGCCGCGGCCCGCGCCGAGGAGCTGGGCGCCGAGCTCGAGGACGGCGAGCTGCTGCTGGCCCGGTCGGTCTCGAGCTCGCGCAGCCGGGCCTGGGCCGGCGGGCGCAGCGTCCCCGCGTCCGTCCTCGGTGAGATCGGCGAGGAGCTCGTCGTCGTCCACGGCCAGTCCGACCAGCAGCGCCTCCTGCGCCCCGGCCGCCAGCGCGAGCTGCTCGACCGCTACGCCGGCCCCCCGGTGGCCGCCCTGCTCGAGGAGCACGCGGCGGGCTGGGCCCGGCTCCGCGAGCTCGAGCGGCGCACCGAGGAGCTCCGCGCAGGGCGCCGCGAGCGCGAGCAGGAGGCGGACCTGCTGCGCTACGGCCTCGAGCGCGTCGCGCAGGTCGCGCCGCAGCCGGGGGAGGACGCGGCCCTGCGCGAGGAGGCCGAGCGGCTCGGCAGCGCCGACGAGCTGCGCCGCGCCGCCGAGGTCGCGCACGCCGCGCTGCTGGGGGACCCGGACTCCGCCGGGGACGGCGCCGACGCCGTGGCGCTGGTGGGCGCCGCCCGCCGGCAGCTGGAGTCGGCCGCGACGGCCGACCCGGAGCTCGCTGCGCTGGCGGCGCGGGTGGCGGAGTCCGCGTACCTCCTCGCGGACCTGGGCGCCGACCTCGCGGCCTACGCCGCGGGCATCGAGGCCGACCCCGCCCGCCTCGCGCAGGTGCAGGAGCGCCGGGCCGCCCTCGCCGAGCTCTGCCGGCGCTACGGCGACACCGTCGACGAGGTGCTCGCGTGGAGCGAGCGCTCCGCGCTCCGGCTCGCCGAGCTGGACGGTGACGACGACCGCACCAGCGGCCTGGTCGCCGAGGCGGAGGCGCTGCGGGAGCGCCTCGGCACCGTGGCGGGCCGGCTCAGCGCCGAGCGCGCGGCCGCCGCAGTCCGCCTCGGGGAGGCGGTGACGGCCGAGCTGCGCGAGCTCGCCATGCCGCGCGCCAGCGTCGAGGTCGTCGTGCAGCAGCGCACTGCGGGTGCGGGCGAGCCCGCCCTGGACGTCGCGGGACAGCGGCTCGCCGCCGGTCCGACCGGCGTCGACGAGGTCGAGCTCCTGCTCGCGGCCAACGCCGGCGCACCGGGGCGGGGACTCGCCCGGGCCGCGTCGGGCGGCGAGCTCTCCCGGGTCATGCTCGCGCTCGAGGTCGTCCTCGCCGAGGTCGACCCCGTGCCGACCTTCGTCTTCGACGAGGTGGACGCGGGTGTCGGCGGCCGCGCCGCCGTCGAGATCGGGCGCCGGCTCGCCGCGCTCGCCGAGCACGCCCAGGTCCTCGTCGTCACCCACCTGCCGCAGGTCGCCGCGTACGCCGACCGCCACCTGCTCGTCGCCAAGGACAGCGACGGCACAGTGACGACGTCGGGGGTGCGGGCGCTGGACGACGGGGAGCGGGTGCGCGAGATCTCGCGGATGCTCAGCGGGCTGGAGGGCTCGGCGACCGGGCTGGCGCACGCCGAGGAGCTGCTCACGACCGCTCGCGGCACGAGGTGATCGCCGGGCCCCGGTCTGGCACGATGGCGCCACGATGAGGATCGCGCACTCCCGCCACCGGTCCCGCGACTCCGACCTGCCGGGCATCGTCGGCGTCGCGCGGGTGGACGCGCGCACGAAGAACCTCACCAAGCGGCTCGGAGCCGGCGAGGTCGCCGTCATCGACCACCGCGACCTCGACCGGGTGGGCGCCGAGGCGCTCGCCGCGCGCCGTCCGGCGGCGGTCGTCAACGCCGCCCCGAGCACGAGCGGGCGCTACCCCAACCTCGGGCCGGGGATCCTGCTCGAGGCGGGCATCCCGCTGCTCGACGACTGCGGCGCGGGCGTCATGGCGGTGCCCGACGGGAGCACGGTCCAGCTCGAGGGCGGCTCGCTCTACCGCGACGGGGTGCTCGTGGCCCGCGGCACGCTGCAGACCGCCGAGACCGTGGCCGCCTCGCTGGAGGCCGCCCGCGCCGGGCTCTCCGAGCAGCTCGAGGCCTTTGCGACCAACACGATGGAGTACCTCCGCCGCGAGCGCGACCTCCTCCTCGACGGCGTCGGCGTCCCCGACATCCGCACGGACCTCGCCGGGCGGCACGTGCTCCTCGTCGTGCGCGGCTACCACTACCGCGAGGACCTGCGGACGCTGCGCTCCTACATCCGGGAGTTCCGGCCCGTGATGATCGGCGTCGACGGCGGCGCGGACGCGCTGCTGCAGGAGGGCTACCTGCCCGACCTCATCGTCGGCGACATGGACAGCGTCTCCGACCGGGCGCTGTCCTGCGGTGCCGAGCTCGTCGTGCACGCCTACCGCGACGGCCGCGCACCGGGGCTCGAGCGGCTGGAGCGGCTCGGGCTCCCCACGGTCGTCTTCCCCGCCGCCGGCACCAGCGAGGACGTCGCGATGCTGCTCGCCGACGACAGCGGCGCCAGCCTCATCGTCGCGGTCGGCACCCACGCGACGCTCGTGGAGTTCCTCGACAAGGGCCGCTCCGGCATGGCGAGCACCTTCCTCACCCGGCTGCGCGTCGGGGGCAAGCTCGTCGACGCGAAGGGCGTGAGCCGGCTCTACCGCAACCGCATCTCCACCCTGCAGATCCTGCTCCTCGTGCTCGCGGGCACGGTCGCCCTGCTCGCGGCGCTCTGGTCCACGGCCGCCGGGCAGGTCTTCTTCATCTACGTCCAGGACCGCTGGGCCGACTTCACGTTCTGGCTCGAGAGGCTCACGTCCTAGATGGTCGACTTCCGCTACCACCTCGTCTCGATCATCGCGGTCTTCCTCGCCCTGGCCGTCGGGATCGTCCTGGGCGCGGGCCCGCTCGACAAGCCCATCGACCAGGCGGTGAAGGACCGCGCCGCGACGCTCGCCAAGGACAAGGCCGAGCTCCGGACGCAGAACGACGCGCTCAGCGCGCAGCGCGACTTCGACGAGTCGCTCATCAAGGAGGCGGTGCCCGCTGTCGTCGGGGGGCGGCTCGAGGCGGTCGCCGTCAACGTCGTCGCGATGCCCGGCACCTCCGGCGACCTGCTCGGCGCCGCTCGCGACGCGATCGAGGAGGCCGGCGGCACCGTCGGCGGCACCGTCTCGCTCACCAGCGACTGGACCGACCCGACCCGCTCCACCGACCTCGACGCCGCGCTGACCGCGACCGGGCAGGTGTCCGGGCTGAGCGGCACCGACGCGACCAGCGTCGCCGCCCGCGCGGCCGCCGCGGTGGCGAGCTCCGTGGTGACGACCGACACGACGGCCGTCGGGAAGGCCGACCCCGCGTCGCAGGCCGTGCTGCGCACGCTGCGCGACGCCGCCTTCCTGCGCATGGGCGGGAAGCCCTGGCAGCGCGCCAGCCTCGCCGTCGTCCTCGTGCCCGCACCGGCGCAGGTCGCGTCGGGCTCGTCGCGCAGCCCGCAGCAGGCGGCGGTCGACCAGGCCACCGGCGTCGCCGACGTCCAGGTCCCGCAGCAGCTCTCGAAGCTCGCCGCCGGCCTGGTCGTCGCCGGCCCGCAGCACAGCGCCGACCCGGCGGGAGCCGGGCCCGCGGGAGCGGTGGCAGTCGTGCGGAGCGGTCCGCTGCGTACCTCGGTGTCGACGGTCGACGACCTCGACATGACCGCCGGGCGCCTCGCCCTCGCCCTCGCGCTCGTCGCGGAGCGCGACGACCAGACCGGCCACTACGGCAACGGCGCCGCCGCCGACGCGCCGCTGCCGGCCATCCCCGGCGTCACCGAGCGGTGAGCGGCGTACGCCCTGCCGGAGCGGGCGCGGCGGCCGGGGCGCTGCTCGCGGCCGGCGCCCTGCGCGCCCTCCGGTCGCGCCCCCCGGGTGGCGCCGCTGCCTGGACGCGGCTCAACGCCCGCGGTCGCGAGGTCTCGCTGCTCGCCGGTCCGGCGTACGCGGGGGCAGCCGCCGCCGCACTGCTCGTCCAGCCCGGGCTGGGACGCCGGGAGCGCGCTGCTGCGGTGATCGCCGTCGCGGCGGCCGGCGGGCTGGGCGTCTACGACGACCTCGCCGGCAGCGGTGCCGACCGGGGTCTGGCCGGGCACCTGCGGGCGCTGCGCGCTCGCCGGCTGACGACGGGGGGCGTGAAGGTCCTCGGCCTGGGGGCAGCCGGGCTCGCCGCGGGAGGCTTGCTGCGCCGCGGCCCGCTGGACGCGGCGCTCGCCGCCGGCGTCGTCGCCGGCAGCGCCAACCTCGCCAACCTGCTCGACCTGCGGCCCGGCCGGGCGCTCAAGGCCGGGCTGCTGGCCGGGTCGCCGCACCTGCTGGGCCCTGCGCCTGCCCGGCTGCTCGTCGCGGCTCCGCTCGGTGCCGCTGCGGCGCTGCTGCCCGACGACCTCGGCGAGCTGGTCATGCTCGGCGACGGCGGTGCCAACGCGCTCGGCGCGGCGCTCGGGGTGGCGGCCGCGGCCGGTGCGGGACGCCGCAGCCTCGCCGCCCGGCTGGCGGTGCTCACCGCCCTCACCCTCGCCAGCGAGCGGGTGAGCTTCACCCGGGTCATCGCCGCGACCCCCGTGCTGCGCGAGCTCGACGCGCTCGGCCGCCTGCCGTGAGCACAGCGGTCGGGCGTCGCGCCGGCAGCCTCGTCGGCGCCGCCGGGCTGATCGCGGCGCTCACGCTGCTGAGCCGCGTGGTCGGCTCCGGCCGCTCGCTGGTCTTCGCCGTCGCGGTGGGGGACACGCCGCTCGGCACCGCGTACGCCACCGCCAACCAGCTGCCCAACGTGCTGTTCGAGGTGGCGGCCGGCGGGGCGCTCGCCGGTGTCGTCGTGCCGCTGCTCGCCGGTCCGCTCGAGCGGGGCGACCGCGAGGAGGCCGGCGCCGTCGCCTCGGCGCTGCTCGCGTGGACGCTCGTCGTGCTCGTCCCGATCGCCCTCGTGGCGGCGCTCGTCGGGCCGCCGCTGCTGCGCGCGCTGTTCGGCGGCGAGCACGAGCAGGGGGACGCCGCGGCGACGATGCTGCTGGCCTTCGTCCCCCAGGTCCCGCTCTACGGCGTCGCGGTCGTCACCGCCGGCATCCTGCAGGCCCAGCGGCGCTTCCTCGCCGCGGCCGCCGCCCCGCTCGCCTCCAGCCTGGTCGTGGTCGCGAGCTACGCCGTCTTCGGCGCGGTCGCCGACGCGCGCAGCTGGCCGGGCCGCTCGCTGCCGGCCGGCGCGCTCGCCGTCCTCGCCGGCGGCACCACGCTCGGGGTCGTCGCCCTCGCGCTGGTCACGGCCGCGCCGGCGCTGCGCTCCACCACCGTGCCGCTGCGCCCCCGAATGCGGCTCGACCCGGCCACCGCCGCCCGCGCCCGCGCGCTCGCCCTCTCCGGCGTCGCGGCCGTCCTGGCCCAGCAGGTGCTCGCGGTCGTCGTCATCGTCGTCGCCGACCTGCGCGACCCGCACCGCGCGCTGGTCGTCCACGGCTGGGCGTGGACGCTGTTCACGCTGCCCTACGCCGTCCTCGCCGTCCCGCTCGCCACCAGCGCGTACCCCGCGCTGAGCAGGCACGCGACCCGCGGCGACACCGTCGCGTACGCCGCGCTGGCCGCCCGCTCCACGCGCGCCGTCGTGCTGGCCTCCGGCCTCGGCGTCGCCCTGCTCGCCGGGGCGGCGCACCCGCTCGGCGCGCTGTTCGTGCCCACGGAACCGTGGCGGCTCGCGGGCGCGCTGCTCGCCTTCGCGCCCGGGCTGCTCGGGTTCGGGCTGCTCGCCCACCTCGGCCGGGCGCTGTACGCGCTGCACGCCGGGCGCGCCGCGGGCACCGCCGCGGTCACGGGCTGGGGGACGGCCGCCGCGCTGGCCGCGCTGCTCGGGTCGCTCGTGCCGAGGGGAGAGGTCGTCCCGGCGATCGGGGCGGCCACCTCCGCGGGGCTCCTCCTCGCCGGCGGGATGCTCCTGCGCGCGCTCCACCGCGCGGCAGGGCCTGCAGCGCTCGCGGGGGTGGGCCGCGGCACGGGGCTGTCCGTGCTCGCCGCGCTGGCGGGAACGGCGGCGGGGCTGCTGGTCGGCAGCCTGCTGCCGCCGGGCGCGGGGCGAGCGGCAGGGGCGGGCCTCGCCGTCGGGGCCGCTGTGGCCGCCGCCACGGCGTACGGTGCCGTTGCCCTCCTCGTCGACCGGCGAGGAGCGCGGGAGACGCTGGAGGGGATCCGTCATGGCTGAGGCGCCGCTGCGCGTCCGGCTGGTGCTCGCGACCAGCACGGGCGGCGTGGGTGCGCACGTGCGCGCGCTCGCGGCCCACCTGGTGGCCGCGGGTGACGACGTCTGCGTGCTGGGGCCGGCGCAGACGGAGACGCGGTTCCACTTCACCGCCACCGGCGCGTCGTTCACGCCGGTCGAGATCAGCACCTCGGCGCGGCCGGTCTCCGACGCCCTGGCCGTACGCCGGCTGCGCGGCCTGCTCGAGGGCGCCGACGTCGTCCACGCCCACGGGCTGCGCGCGGGCCTCGTCGCCTCGCTCGCCCTGCGCCCCGGCGCGGCGCCGCTGGTCGTGACGTGGCACAACGCCGTGCTGGCGGAGGGTGCGCGGCGGGCCGTGGTCAGCCGGATGGAGCGCCGCGTCGCCGAGCACGCGAGCGTCGTCCTCGGCGTCTCGGACGACCTCGTCGAGCGGGCCCGCACGCTCGGGGCCGCGGACGCCCGGCTCGCCGCGGTCGCAGCGCCCCCGCTGGCGGGGACGGGCCGCTCGCGCGAGGACGTGCGCGACGAGCTCGGCGCGGGCCGGTCGCCGCTCGTGGTCGCCGTCGGGCGCCTCGCGCCGCAGAAGTCGTTCGGCACGCTGCTCGGCGCGGCGCGGATCTGGCGCGACCGGCTCGACCGGCCGCTGACGGTGATCGCGGGCGAGGGGCCGCTGCGCGGCCGGCTGCAGCGCCAGATCAAGGACGACGGGCTGGCGGTGCGCCTGCTGGGCCACCGCGACGACGTGCCCGACCTGCTCGCCGCCGCCGACGTGGCGGTGCTGCCCTCGCAGTGGGAGGGGCGCCCGCTCGTCGTCGAGGAGGCGCTGCGCTCGGGGACCCCGCTCGTCGCCACCGCCGTCGGGGGCGTCCCCGCCATGGTGGGCGACGCGGGGCTGCTCGTGCCCCCCGGCGACCAGGGGGCCCTCGCTGCGGCGGTCATCTCGCTGCTCGACGACGCCGGGCTGCGCAGCCGGCTGCGGACCGAGGGCCAGCTGCGCGCCGCGGGCTTCCCGAGCGAGGCCGACACCGCCGCCGCCGCGCGCCGGCTCTACACCGAGCTGCGAGGCACCCGACCGGACGGAGCCGGCATCCGCTAGGGTGGAACCCCGTGGACGGGCGGGTGTTCTCGCCGCACACGGACGTTCGGGAGCGACTTTGGCCGGCCCCCAGCCCGCGAAGCACATCTTCGTCACGGGAGGCGTCGCCTCCTCCCTCGGCAAGGGACTCACCGCCTCCAGCCTCGGCAACCTGCTGACGCGCCGGGGCCTGCGGGTGACGATGCAGAAGCTCGACCCCTACCTCAACGTCGACCCCGGCACGATGAACCCCTTCCAGCACGGCGAGGTGTTCGTCACCGACGACGGCGCGGAGACCGACCTCGACGTCGGGCACTACGAGCGCTTCCTCGACCGCTCGCTGCACGGCTCCGCCAACGTCACGACCGGCCAGGTCTACAGCGCGGTCATCGCGAAGGAGCGCCGCGGCGAGTACCTCGGCGACACGGTCCAGGTCATCCCGCACATCACCAACGAGATCAAGGAGCGCATCCTCCGGCTCGGGCGCGCGGGCGAGGTCGACGTCGTCATCACCGAGGTCGGGGGCACCGTCGGCGACATCGAGTCCCTGCCCTTCCTCGAGGCGGCCCGCCAGGTGCGCCACGACGTCGGCCGCGACAACGTCTTCTTCCTCCACGTCTCGCTCGTGCCCTACATCGGCCCGTCGGGCGAGCTCAAGACCAAGCCGACCCAGCACTCCGTCGCGGCGCTGCGCAGCATCGGCATCCAGCCCGACGCCATCGTCTGCCGCTCCGACCGCCCGATCCCCCAGGGCGTCAAGCGCAAGATCTCGCTGATGTGCGACGTCGACGAGGAGGCCGTGGTCGCGGCCATCGACGCGCCCTCGATCTACGACATCCCGAAGGTGATCCACGCGGAGGGGCTCGACGCGTACGTCGTGCGCCGGCTCGGTCTCGCCTTCCGCGACGTCGACTGGACCGGGTGGGACGACCTGCTCCAGCGCGTCCACCAGCCTGCCCGCACGGTCACGGTCGCCCTGGTCGGCAAGTACGTCGACCTGCCCGACGCGTACCTCTCGGTCACCGAGGCCCTGCGCGCCGGCGGCTTCGCCCACGACTGCCGCGTCGACCTGCGCTGGGTGCCGGCCGACCTCTGCGACACCCCGGAGGGCGCCGCGCAGCAGCTCGGCGGGGTCGACGCCGTCTGCGTGCCCGGCGGGTTCGGCGTGCGCGGCATCGAGGGCAAGCTCGGCGCGATCCGCTACGCCCGCGAGCACCGGATCCCGACGCTCGGGCTCTGCCTCGGCCTGCAGTGCATGGTCATCGAGTACGCGCGCGACGTCGCCGGCCTCGAGGGCGCCAACTCGCTGGAGTTCGACCCCGAGGCGCCGCACGCGGTCGTGGCGACGATGGCCGACCAGCGCGACGTGGTCGCCGGCGAGCGCGACATGGGCGGCACGATGCGCCTCGGGCTCTACCCCGCGAAGCTCGCCGAGGGCAGCGTGGTCCGCGAGGTCTACGGCGAGCCGTACGTCGAGGAGCGGCACCGCCACCGCTACGAGGTCGCGAACGCCTACCGCCAGCAGCTCGAGGAGGCGGGCCTGCGCTTCTCCGGGACCTCACCGGACGGCCGGCTGGTCGAGTTCGTCGAGCTGCCGCGCGAGGCGCACCCGTACTTCGTCGGGACGCAGGCGCACCCGGAGTTCCTCTCCCGCCCGACGCGGCCGCACCCGCTGTTCGCCGGTCTCGTGCGCGCCGCGCTGGACACCCGGGAGGAGCAGCTCTCGGTCGAGCTCGTCCCCGAGGTGGCGGGCGCGTGAGCCGCCCCGGCGTCGACGAGAAGGCGACCGACAAGCGGCTCGTCCGCTCGGAGCGGGTCTTCCAGGGCAAGGTCTGGGACGTCCGCCGCGACACCGTCGACCTCGGGGAGGGCGGCACCGTCGAGCGCGACGTCCTCGCGCACCCCGGCGCGGTGGGCGTGGTCGCGCTGGACGAGCAGGAGCGCGTGCTGCTGCTGCGCCAGTACCGCCACCCCGTCGGGGCCTACCTCTGGGAGCCGCCCGCGGGCCTGCTCGACGTCGAGGGCGAGGACCCGCTCGTCAGCGCCCGGCGCGAGCTCTGGGAGGAGACGGGCTACCGCGCGGCGACCTGGCACGTGCTCGTCGACTTCTACAACTCGCCCGGTGGCACGAACGAGTCGTTCCGCTGCTACCTGGCGCGCGGGCTGGAGCGCGTCCCCGAGTCCGAGCGCCACCAGGGCGAGGGCGAGGAGGTCGGCATGGAGCTGGCCTGGCTCCCGCTCGACGAGGCCGTCGGGCGCGTGCTCGCCGGCGAGCTGCACAACCCGACCGGCGTCTCCGGCCTGCTCGCGGCATGGGCGGCCCGCGCCCGCGGCTGGCAGGACCTGCGGGCGGCCGACGCGCCGTGGGAGTGGCGGGTCCGCCCCTGCTGAGCGGGGCGGGCCTAGAGTCCCGAGACGTGTCGGTCGCGGCGCTGGTCCCCCAGCAGGCGGACGGGCCGGGCGATGAGCCCGCGGCCCCCTCGGCCGTCCTGCGCGGGCTGCTGCAGACCTACCTCGACCACCTCGCGGTCGAGCGCGGTGTCTCCGCCAACACCCTCGCGGCCTACCGGCGCGACCTGCGCCGCTACCTCGCCCACCTCGCGGCCAGCGGGCGCGAGACCCTCGACGGCGTCGGGGAGACCGACGTCTCGGGCTTCCTCGCCGCCCTGCGCCGAGGGTCTGCCACCTCCCCGCCGCTGTCCGCCGCGTCCGCCGCGCGGGCGGTCGTCGCCGTCCGCGGCTTCCACCGCTTCGCGCTGCGCGAGGGCGCCGTCACCGACGACGTAGCCCGCGCCGTGCGGCCGCCGACCCCGCCCAAGCGGCTGCCCAAGGCCATCGCCGTCGAGGAGGTCACGGCGCTGCTCGACGCCGCCGTCGCCGACGGCGGCCCGCGCGGGCTGCGCGACCGCGCCCTGCTCGAGCTGCTGTACGGCTGCGGCGCACGCATCTCCGAGGCCGTCGGGCTCGACGTCGACGACCTCGACCTCGACTCCGGCGCCGTCCGGCTGCTCGGCAAGGGCAGCAAGGAGCGGATCGTGCCGGTGGGGCGCTTCGCGCGGGAGGCGGTCGCGGCGTACCTCGTGCGCGGGCGGCCCGAGCTCGCGGCCGCCGGCCGGGGGAGCGCGGCGCTGTTCCTCAACGCGCGAGGTGGGCGGCTCTCCCGGCAGAGCGCGTGGGTGGTGCTGCGGGCGGCTGCGGAGCGCGCCGGCATCAGCGCGGAGCTCTCGCCCCACACGCTGCGCCACTCGTTCGCGACGCACCTGCTCGACGGCGGGGCTGACGTCCGGGTCGTGCAGGAGCTGCTCGGGCACGCCTCCGTGTCGACGACGCAGATCTACACGCTGGTGACGGTCGACCGGCTGCGCGAGGTGTACGCCTCGGCGCACCCGCGCGCGCTCACCCGCTGACCCTCCTCCCCGTGATCATGCAGGTCCTGGGATGGGCCCTGCCTCCCGCACCCTCGTGATCATGCACATCTTGGGCCGATCGCCCGCCCCAAGACCCCGGTGATCATGCACCTCCTGGGGCCGATCGCCCCGCCCTCAAGACCCTCGTGGTCGTGCACGTCCTGCGCTGGTCGGCCAGCCCCCAAGACGCTCGTGATCATGCAGATCTTGGTCCCATCCCTCCGCCCGGGATGTGCATGATCACGGGGAGGTTGAGGTTCCAGGATGTGCATGATCACGGGGGAGCTGGGGTCCCAGGATGTGCATGATCACGGGGAGGTGGGGGCCCAGGATGTGCATGATCACGGGGAGGTGGGGGGCCAGGAAGTGCATGATCACGGGGGAGGGGTGGCGGCGAGGGCGGCGCCGGCGGCGCGCAGGTGCTCCTCCGGCTCCGCGAGCGCCGGAGCGACGCCCCCCGCCAGGTCGACCAGGGCGAGCGCGGTGTCCGCAGGCGGGGCGATCGCCAGCTGGCCCGCCACCACCGCGGTGCGTACGCCGGCGTCCCGCGCGAGCGCGAGGGCGTGCGCCGGCGCCTTGCCGGTGAGTGAGGTCGCGTCGAAGCGGCCCTCGCCGGTGACGAGCAGGTCTGCCCCTGCGAGGGCAGCGGCCAGCCCGACGAGCTCCGCGACGCGCGCGGCGCCGGGCACGAGGCGGGCACCCCACGCTGCCGCCAGCCCGTACGCGGTCCCGCCCGCCGCGCCCGCGCCCGGCGCTGCGGGGTCACCACCCAGCAGCGAGGCCAGCCGCAGCAGGCCGCGGTCGAGCAGGGCGACGTCGCCGGGGGACGCTCCCTTCTGCGGCCCGAACACGGCCGCGGCACCCGCAGGACCGGTCAGCGGGGCGGCGACGTCGACGAGGACGTCGACGCCGCCGGGCGGTGCCGCGACGAGCCGGTGCAGGTCGACGGCCGACAGCCGGTCGAGCGCACCGCCGCCGAGGGGGAGCGGGCGGCCGTCGCCGTCGAGGAAGCGGACGCCGAGCGCGGCGAGCAGGCCCGTACCCCCGTCGGTGGAGGCGGAGCCCCCGACGCACACGACGAGCCGGTCGACCCCCTCGGCGAGCGCGGCAGCGAGCACCTCGCCCAGGCCGCGCGTGTGCGCGCCGAGCGGGTCCGGCCGATCCAGCAGCGGGAGCCCGGAGGCGACGGCGAGCTCGGCCACGCCCGTACGGTCCGGCAGGAGCAGCCACGCCGCGTCGACCGGGCGGCCGTCCGGGCCGGAGACGCCGGGGACGGCGCGACGGACCGCGCCGGGGACCGCGAGCTCGAGCGCGTCGAGGCTGCCCTCACCGCCGTCGGCGAGGGGGAGCAGCACCAGCTCGTCGCCCGGACGCACCGAGCGCCAGCCGTCGGCGAGCGCGGCGGCGACCCGCGTGGCCGGGACGGTGCCTTTGAAGCTGTCGGGTGCGAGGACGACGCGCACGCTCAGCGCGGGTGCGGCGCGGAGCGGACGACCTTGACGTTGAAGCCGGAGCCGCCGAGGGCGCCGGCGATCCGCAGCCAGAGCGGCAGCCACATCTCCATCCCGCGCGCGGCTTCGATGCCCCCGAGGTCGAGCACGTCGGCGTGGCCGAACGCCCGCAGCACCCCGGTGACGAGGGCCTTGGCCTCCGCGTCGTCGCCGGCGACGAACACCGTCGTGTCCTCGCCGAGCGTCTCCGGGTGGACCATCAGCGGGGCCGTCAACGTGTTGAGCGCCTTCACCACGCGCAGCCGGGGGTACGCCCGCTGGACCTGCTCTCCCAGCGAGTCGGTGTTGCAGACCGACAGCGTCGGCAGGCCCTCACCGTGCTGCAGCGGGTTGGCCACGTCGAGGTAGACCCGCTCGCCGAGCGCCTGGGCGCCCACCGCCTCGAGCACCGCGAGGGTGACGTCCCCTCCGCTCGCCCCCACCACCAGCTCGGCGTCGGCCACGGCGTCCCGGAAGGCCGCCACACGGACCCCGGGGTGGGCGTCGAGCCAGACCCGCAGCGGCCGCGCGCCCCACCCCGCGTCCTCGCGCGCGAGCGAGGCGGCCGGGTCGCGCGTCCCGACGACGACCTCGTGCCCCAGCTCCGCCAGCCGACCCGCGATGTGCTGCCCGACCATGCCCGTCCCGAGGACCGCAGTGCGCATGCCCGCAACCTAGTCCGGCCCCGGCCGCCGGTCGACGGTGCAGCGCACCGGTCTCGTTGCCGCTGCGGTCCGCCAGCGCGTAGGGTCCCCTCGCGGGCGAGCGGACGGAGGCGCATCGGTGGCGAGGGGCGTACGGCACGAGCAGCCCTCCCTGCTGCCCGGCGGCGACGAGGCCCTCCTCGACCTGCGCCGCGCCAAGCCCGGATCCGCCCCCCCGACCCGGGCCACGCGCGAGCGGATCCCGGCCCCGGCCTTCCCGGACCCGCCGCCGCTGCAGGAGCACGGCCCCGCGCGCGTCATCGCCGTGTGCAACCAGAAGGGCGGGGTCGGCAAGACGACCTCGACGATCAACCTGGGCGCGTCGTTCGCCGAGCTCGGCCGCAAGGTCCTCCTCGTCGACCTCGACCCGCAGGGCGCGCTGAGCGTCGGGCTCGGGGTCAGCGCGCACGACCTCGACCTCACCGTCAACGACGTGCTGCTCGACCGCAGCAAGGGCCTCGCGGACGTCCTGCTCAAGACCGAGTCTCCGCTGCTCCACCTCGCCCCCGCCAACATCGAGCTGTCCGGCGCGGAGATCGCGCTCGTCAACGAGGTCGGGCGCGAGCAGGTGCTCGCCGACGCCATCGACGACGTGGTCGACGACTACGACGTCGTGCTCATCGACTGCCAGCCCTCGCTCGGGCTGCTCACCGTCAACGCGCTCACCGCCGCCGACAGCGTCCTCATCCCGCTGGAGTGCGAGTACTTCGCCCTGCGCGGCGTCGCGCTGCTCGTCGACACCATCACCAAGGTGCGCAACCGGCTCAACCCCGACCTCGAGATCGAGGGCATCCTCGCGACGATGTACGACGGGCGCACCACCCACAGCCGCGAGGTGCTGGCGCGCCTCGTCGAGGCGTTCGGCGACAAGGTGTTCCAGACCGTCATCGCGCGGACCGTCCGCTTCCCCGAGACGACGGTCGCGGGCGCCCCGATCACGAGCTACGCGCCGAGCTCCACCGGAGCCGAGGCCTACCGCCAGCTGGCCCGCGAGGTGCTCTCCCACTGGGCCGCCGCTGCGGGCGACGCCTCCGGTCGGTGACCGCCGCGGGGACGAGCGAGCCGGTCGCGAGCGCCGCCTCGCCCGCGCCGTTCGCGGTGCGGCTGGACAACTTCGAGGGCCCGTTCGACCTCCTGCTGCAGCTCATCAGCAAGCACCAGCTCGACGTCACCGAGGTGGCCCTCGCCAAGGTCACCGACGACTTCATCGCGCACATCCGCGCCATGGGCTCCAGCTGGGACCTCGACCAGGCCTCGGAGTTCCTCCTCGTCGCGGCGACCCTGCTCGACCTCAAGGCCGCTCGGCTGCTCCCGAGCGCGGAGGTCGAGGACGAGGAGGACCTCGCGCTGCTGGAGGCGCGCGACCTGCTCTTCGCCCGGCTGCTGCAGTACCGCGCCTACAAGGAGGTCGCCGCCGAGCTCGCGCTCCGCCTCGCCGAGGAGTCGCGGCGCTTCCCGCGCAGCGTCTCGCTCGAGGCCCAGTTCGCCGGGCTGCTCCCCGAGGTCGTGCTGGGGCTGGGGCCCGACGCCTTCGCCGCGCTGGCCGCCCGGGCGCTCGCGCCGAGGCCGGTGCCGACCGTCATGGACGAGCACGTCCACGCCGCACGGGTCAGCGTCCGCGAGCAGGCGGAGATCCTCGTGGCGCGGCTGCGCGGCGGGCGACCCACCACCTTCCGCTCGCTGGTGGCGGACGCCGAGGAGACCCTCGTCGTCGTGGGCCGCTTCCTCGCCCTGCTCGAGCTGTTCCGCGACGGCAGCGTCGCGTTCGAGCAGGTGGACGCGCTGGGCGAGCTGCAGGTGCGCTGGACGGGCGCGGCGGACGGCGCGGACGCCGTCGTCCGCGCGGCGTCGGACTTCGACGAGGACCTCGCGCCCGCCGCGGGCGAGGAGCAGGAGGGGCAGGCATGACGGAGACCACAGAAACCACGCAGACCACGGAAGCCACGGGACCCGTCGAGGAGCCCGCGCAGCTCGCCGCGGTGCCCGAAGTGCCGCTGCGCCCCGCCCTCGAGGCCGTCCTCCTCGTGGTCGACGAGCCCGTCCCCTCCCTCGTGCTGGCGGCGCTGGTCGAGCGGCCGGTCGACGAGGTCGAGCAGGCGCTGCGCGAGCTCGCAGCCGGCTACGCGGAGCAGGGCCGCGGCTTCGAGCTGCGCCAGGTCGCGGGCGGCTGGCGCTACTACACCGCCCCCGAGTGCGCACCGGTCGTCGAGCGCTACGTGCGCGACGGCCAGCAGGCACGGCTGACGCAGGCCGCGCTCGAGACGCTGGCGGTCGTCGCGTACCGCCAGCCGGTCACCCGCGGGAGGGTCAGCGCCATCCGCGGCGTGAACGTCGACGGCGTGGTGCGTACCCTCGTGGCGCGGGGCCTGGTCGAGGAGGCCGGCTCCGAGGAGTCCGGTGCGCTGCTCTACCGCACGACCGGCTACTTCCTGGAGCGGCTCGGGCTCGGCTCGCTGGACGAGCTGCCGCCGGTCGCGCCGTACCTCCCCGAGGTCGACGCCGTCGACCTGGGCTGAGGGTGGGTCTCTACTAGAGGATGAGGGTTCTGGACGTGCAGAACGAGGGTGTCCGGCTGCAGAAGGTGCTGGCGGCCGCGGGGCTCGGGTCGCGCCGCGCCTGCGAGGTGCTCATCGACCAGGGGCGGGTCGAGGTCGACGGCAAGCGCGTCCGCGAGCAGGGCATGCGGGTCGACCCGGACACCGCGGTCATCCTCGTCGACGGCCGCCGCATCAACGCGGCGCCCGACAAGGAGTACCTCCTCCTGCACAAGCCCTCGGGCGTGGTCAGCGCCATGAGCGACCCGGAGGGCCGTCCGACGCTGAGCGACCTCGTGGGGGAGAGCCGGCGCCTCTTCCACGTCGGGCGCCTCGACATGGACACCGAGGGCCTGCTCATCATGACCAACGACGGGGAGCTGGCCCACCGCCTCGCGCACCCGTCGTTCGAGGTGGAGAAGACCTACCTCGCGGAGGTGCCGGGCCCGGTCCCGCGCGGCATCGGCAAGCAGCTGCGCGAGGGCGTGGAGCTCGAGGACGGCGTCGCCTCCGTCGACTCCTTCCGCGTCGTCACCGCGTCGTCGAACCGCGCCATGGTCGAGGTCGTCCTCCACGAGGGCCGCAAGCACGTCGTGCGCCGCATGCTCGCCGAGGTCGGCCTGCCGGTGCAGCGGCTGGTGCGCGTCCGCTTCGGGCCGCTCTCGCTCGGGGACCTGCGCCCGGGCAAGGTGCGCCCACTGAACCAGAAGGAGATCGGCGCGCTGTTCGCCGAGGTCGCGCTGGTCGAGGACCGGCGGACGGACGACGACGACCGCGCGGACGGCCCGCAGGACGCCGACGAGTAGGGTGCCCGAGCGCGGCAGGCGACCGCGCGGAGCACGAGGGAGCAGGGGTACGTGGCAGTCCGAGCCGTCCGTGGAGCCGTCCAGCTCGACCGCGACGAGGCCGAGCACCTGCTCGACTCCGTCGAGGAGCTGCTCGTCGAGATGCTCAAGGCGAACGAGCTCTCCCTCGACGAGCTCATCAGCGTGCTGTTCACCTCGACCCCGGACCTGGTGAGCGAGTTCCCCGCCGTCGCCGCCCGTCGCCTGGGCATGGGCGACGTGCCGCTGATGTGCGCCCAGGAGCTCGCCATCGCCGGCTCGCTGCCGCGCGTGGTGCGGGTGCTTGCGCACATCGAGACCCCGAAGTCGCGCCAGGAGCTGCGCCACGTCTACCTGCGCGGGGCCGTCGCGCTGCGCCGCGACATCGCGCAGTGACGAGCGCGCCGGCGGAGGAGGGCGGGGGCGCGCTCCGGACCGTCCACGTCGCGGGGGCCGGGCTCATCGGCGCGTCGGTCGGGCTGGCGCTGCGGCGCGCCGGCGTCACCGTCACGCTGAGCGACGCCGACCCGGAGGTCGCCCGCCGGGCCGAGGAGCTCGGCGCGGGGAAGGCCGCCCTGCCGGAAGAGCCGGTCGACGTCCTCGTCGCGGCCGCGCCGCCCGCTGCCGTGGCGGGCGTGCTGCTCGAGGCCGTGGCGGCGGGGCGCGCCCGCACGTACACCGACGTCGCCGGGGTGAAGGAGGGGCCGCTGCGCGCGGTCGCCGACGCGCACCCCGGTCTCGCGAGCCTCGTCGGCGGCCACCCGATGGCCGGGCGCGAGCGCAGCGGTCCCGGCGCGGCGCGTACGGACCTGTTCGAGGGGCGGCCGTGGATCGTCACGCCGCTGCCCGGCAGCGGCGCCGAGCACGTGGAGCGGGTCGAGGCGCTGGCCCTCGCCTGCGGCGCGGTCCCGGTCCGCATGGAGCCGGCGGAGCACGACCGGGCGGTGGCGCTCGTCTCGCACGCCCCGCACGTCGTCGCGGCGCTCGTCGCCGGGCGGCTCGCGGCGGCCCCCGAGCGCGCGGTCGGCGTCGCGGGCACGGGCGTCCGCGACATCACGCGGGTGGCCGAGTCGGACCCCGCCCCCTGGCTCAGCCTGCTCACCGCCAACGCCGCTCCCGTCGCCGAGGTCCTCCGCGCGCTGCGCGCCGACCTGGACCGCGCGCTCGACGCGCTCGACGCGCTCGCCGCGGGCGGTGCCACGACCGACGACGTGGAGGC
The DNA here is from genome assembly GCF_004216915.1 of Motilibacter rhizosphaerae. Classification (NCBI taxonomy): domain Bacteria; kingdom Bacillati; phylum Actinomycetota; class Actinomycetes; order Motilibacterales; family Motilibacteraceae; genus Motilibacter; species Motilibacter rhizosphaerae. The sequence goes on along the minus strand of NZ_SGXD01000005.1, from coordinate 307,965 downwards.
GCTGCTGCGGGCGGGCAACGCCGGGCGCCAGCGGCTCCCGGGCCGCCACGGCGGACCGGTCGAGCACCTCGCCACGGTTCCGGTGGTGGTGCCCGACCGCCCCGGCGAGCTGGCGCGGCTGCTCGTCGCGGTCGAGGAGGCGGGCGTCAACGTCGAGGACCTCGAGATCGAGCACAGCCTCGGCCAGCCCGCGGGTCTGGCGGAGGTGCTGGTGCGCCCGGGCGAGGCCGACCGGCTCGCGGCCGCGCTGACGGCGGCCGGGTGGTCGGTGCACCGGTAGTCTGGTCCCTCGTGACCGGTGCTCCTGCTCCCCTCCAGCGGCTCGTCCTCGCGGTCGACGGGCCCTCCGGCTCCGGGAAGTCCTCGGTCTCGCGCCGCGTCGCCCGCGTGCTCGGGCTCGGCGTCCTCGACACCGGCGCGATGTACCGCGCCGTGACCTGCGCCGCGCTGGACCGCGGGCTGGACCTCGCCGACGCCGACGCGGTGGCCGCGCTGGCGCGGGCGGCGCAGCTCGAGCAGTCGCTCGACCCCGAGCGCGAGTCCGTCGTCATCGACGGCACCGACGTGACGACCGCGATCCGGGAGCCGCGCGTCTCGGCCGCGGTCAGCGCGGTGGCCACCAACCTCGCCGTCCGCGAGGAGCTCGTCGCCCGCCAGCGCGCGGTCGCCGCCTCCGGCGGTGTCGTCATCGAGGGCCGCGACATCACGACCGTCGTCGCCCCCGACGCCCCGGTCCGCATCCTGCTCACCGCCGACGAGGGGGCCCGGGTCGCCCGCCGGGCGCGCGAGCTGCACGGCACCGCAGACGCGCAGGCGCTGGCGGCGACGCAGGACCTCGTCGTGCTGCGCGACGCCCGCGACTCCACGGTCGCGGCGTTCACCACGGCTGCGGAGGGCGTCGTCGAGATCGACACCTCGGCGCTCGGCTTCGACGAGGTCGTGCAGGCGGTGCTCGACGTCGTCGTCGCGCGCGTCCCCGAGGCCGCCGCCGTCCTGCACCCGGCGGAGGCCGCCCGATGAGCAGCTCGCACCGCGACTCGCACGACTCCGACGCCCTGGACGCGCACGACGCCCTGCCCACGCAGGACACGCAGGACGCGCAGGACGGGACGGCCCCCGCCCCCCTCCCCGGGGAGCAGCAGCACGGCTTCGACGAGGGCGACGACAGCGACGACCTGCTGCACGCCGAGGACGAGCTCGACGACGACGACGGGGACGACGACCTCGACGGCTTCGACGAGCTGGCGGAGACCGACGCCCTGCGCTCGGAGTACGCCGACGACCTCGACGACGAGGCCGCGGGGCTCGTCCTGCCCGTGCTCGCCGTCGTGGGCCGGCCCAACGTCGGCAAGTCCACCCTGGTCAACCGCATCCTCGGGCGCCGTGAGGCGGTCGTCGAGGACGTCCCCGGCGTGACGCGCGACCGCGTCGCGTACGACGCCCAGTGGAACGGCCGCGACTTCACCCTCGTCGACACCGGCGGCTGGGAGCGCGACGTGACCGGGCTCGACGCGCGCGTGGCCGAGCAGGCCGAGCTGGCCGTCGAGGCCGCCGACGCGGTGCTCTTCGTCGTCGACGCGACCATCGGCACGACCGACACCGACGAGGCGGTCGTGCGCGTGCTGCGGCGGTCCGGCAAGCCCGTCGTCCTCGCGGCCAACAAGGTCGACAACGCGCGCACCGAGGCCGAGGCCGCGTCGCTGTGGAGCCTCGGGCTCGGTGAGCCGCTGCCCGTCTCCGCGCTGCACGGCCGCGGCACCGGCGACCTGCTCGACGCGGTGCTGGGCGTGCTGCCGCAGCCGCGGCCGGCCGAGAGCGCGCCGTCCGGTCCGCGGCGCATCGCGCTCGTCGGGCGCCCCAACGTCGGCAAGTCCTCGCTGCTCAACGCCCTCGCGGGGGAGGAGCGCGTCGTCGTCGACGCGACGGCCGGCACCACGCGTGACCCCGTCGACGAGATCGTCGAGCTCGGCGGGCGCGACTGGCGCTTCGTCGACACCGCGGGGATCCGCCGCCGGGTGCACCTCACCTCCGGCGCCGACTACTACGCCTCGCTGCGCACCCGCGCGGCCATCGAGAAGGCGGAGGTGGCGGTGCTGCTGCTCGACGCCAGCGAGCCGCTGGCCGAGCAGGACATCCGCATCGCGACGATGGTGGAGGAGGCGGGGCGCGCGCTCGTCCTCGCCTTCAACAAGTGGGACCTGCTCGACGAGGACCGCCACGAGCTGCTCGAGCGCGAGGTCGAGCGCGACCTCGGCCCGGTGCGCTGGGCGCCCCGCGTCAACATCTCGGCCAACACCAAGCGCCACCTCGAGCGGCTCGTCCCGGCGCTCGACACCGCGCTGCAGGGCTGGGAGACCCGCGTCCCGACCGGGCGGCTCAACTCCTTCCTCGGCCAGCTCGTGGCCGCCACGCCGCCGCCGGTGCGCGGGGGCAAGCAGCCGAAGATCCTGTTCGCCACGCAGGCCGCGAGCCGGCCGCCGCGCTTCGTCATCTTCACGACGGGGTTCCTCGAGGCGGGCTACCGGCGCTTCATCGAGCGCCGCCTGCGCGAGGAGTTCGGGTTCGCCGGGACGCCGATCTCGCTCTCCGTCCGCGTGCGCGAGAAGCGGTCGCGCAAGAAGTAGCGGCTGTCCGGCGGACCGCCGGCGTGCGGTAGGGTTCTTCCTGCCTCGCCGCGCTTCTGCGCTCGTCGGGGCTTCGGGCTGTAGCGCAGCTTGGTAGCGCACTTGACTGGGGGTCAAGGGGTCGCAGGTTCAAATCCTGTCAGCCCGACGTTCGAGCGGGGCCGGTCTGCGGACCGGCCCCGCTCGTCTGTCCCGAGCACGGTCTGCAACGCTGCATGGTTGCATGCTCACGCTCCGTAGCCTCTCCTCCAGTGACGCGATAGGCTGACCGGGACAGCCGCCGGGCGGGAGGAGAGGCCGTTGGGCTCCACCGACGCGGGTGCGCTCGACGCTGGCGTGCTGACCGTCCCCAACGCGCTCTCGGCGGCGCGGCTGCTGGGCGTCCCCGTCTTCCTCGTCCTCGTGCTCGGCCACCACGACGGCTGGGCCCTCGCCCTGCTCGTCGCCAGCGGCGTCACCGACTGGCTCGACGGCTGGCTCGCCCGCAGGCTCTCGCAGACCAGTCGGCTCGGGGCGCTGCTCGACCCGGCGGCCGACCGCCTCTACATCGTCGCGACCCTCGTCGGGCTCACGGTGCGCGGCATCATCCCGCTGTGGCTGCCGGCGGTCCTCATCGCCCGCGAGCTGCTGCTGTCGGTCGTGCTCGCGCTGCTCCAGCGCCGCGGGTACGGCCCGCTGCCCGTGCACTTCCTCGGCAAGGCCGCGACCGCGAACCTGCTCTACGCCTTCCCCCTGCTCCTGCTCGGCGACGGCACGGGGACCGTTGCGACGACGGCCGACGCGGTCGGCTGGGCCTTCGCGGTCTGGGGCACGGCCCTCTACTGGTACGCCGGCGTCCTCTACGTCCTGCAGGCCCGCGACGTCCTGGGCTGGGGCGGCGTACCCGGCGTGCGGGCGGGAAGGACAGCGGCGTGAGAGCGGTCGTCATGGCAGGCGGCGAGGGCACGCGCCTGCGCCCCATGACGGCCTCCATGCCCAAGCCGCTGCTCCCGGTGGTCAACCGCCCGATCATGGAGCACGTCCTGCGGCTGCTGCGCCGCCACGGCTTCGACGAGACCGTCGTCACCGTGCAGTTCCTCGCCGCGCTGGTGCGCAACTACTTCGGGGACGGCGAGGACCTCGGCATGCACCTGCAGTACGCCACCGAGGAGACCCCCCTCGGCACGGCGGGCAGCGTGCGCAACGCCGCGCACCTGCTGCACGACGACACCTTCCTCGTCATCAGCGGCGACGCGCTCACCGACATCGACCTCAGTGCGATGGTCGACGCGCACCGCAAGCGCGGCGCGCTCGTCACCGTCTGCCTCAAGCGCGTCGAGAACCCCCTCGACTTCGGCATCACGATCCTCGACGAGCAGGACCGGGTGCAGCGCTTCCTCGAGAAGCCCACGTGGGGGCAGGTCTTCTCCGACACCGTCAACACCGGCATCTACGTCATGGAGCCGGAGGTGCTCGACCTCGTCACCGTCGGCGAGACGGTCGACTGGTCCGGCGACGTCTTCCCGCAGCTGCTCGCGCAGGGCGCGCCCGTCTACGGCTGGGTCGCGGACGGCTACTGGGAGGACGTCGGTACGACGGAGTCCTACCTCCGCGCCCAGGCGGACGTGCTGCTGCGCAACGTCGACGTCGACATCGACGGCTTCGAGGTCTCCCACGGGGTGTGGATCGGGGAGGGCGCCGACGTCGACCCCGATGCCAAGCTCATCGGCCCGCTCTACATCGGCGACTACGCCAAGGTCGAGGGCGGCGCGGTGATCCGCGAGCACACCGTGCTCGGCAGCAACGTCGTCGTGAAGTCCGGTGCGCTGCTCGAGCGCGCCGTCGTCCACGACAACGTCTTCATCGGTCCCCAGACGAGCCTGCGCGCCTGCGTCGTCGGCAAGAACACCGACATCATGCGCGGCGCCCGCGTCGAGGAGGGCGCGGTCATCGGTGACGAGTGCGTCATCGAGGAGGAGGCGATCGTCCAGTCGGGGGTGAAGGTCTACCCCTTCAAGACCCTCGAGGCCGGCGCGGTCGTCAACCAGAGCGTCATCTTCGAGTCGCGCGGCCAGCGGAACCTGTTCGGCGCGCGCGGCGTGAGCGGGATCGTCAACGTCGAGATCACCCCCGAGCTCGCGGTGCGGCTCGCGAGCGCGTGGGCGACCACGCTGCCGAAGGGCTCGACCGTCGTCACGGCGTGCGACCACAGCCGCGGCGCCCGGACGATCAAGCGCGCGGTGATCGCGGCGCTCAACAGCTCGGCGCTCAACGTGGAGGACCTCGAGGCGGTGCCGCTGCCGGTGGCGCGCCTGCACACGGCGGACGTCGGCAGCGGGGGCGTCTACGTGCGCACGACGCTCGGGCAGCCGGAGAGCATCGACATCGTGCTGCTCGACAGCACCGGCGGGGACATCAGCCAGAGCGACCAGCGCAAGGTCGAGCGGGTGTTCAGCCGCCAGGAGTACCGCCGCGCGTTCCCCGGCGAGATCGGCACCCTGGTGTGGCCGAGCCGGGTGGGGGAGGCGTACGTCACCTCGCTGCTGCGCTCGATCAGCACCCGCGGGGTCGCCGAGGCGGAGATGAAGGTGGTCGTGGACACCGGCGGCGGCTCGGCCGCGCTGATCCTGCCCTCGCTGCTGGGCCGGCTCGGCATCGACGTGCTCACCATCGGCAACCGGCTCGACGAGTCGTACCCCACCGAGACCCCCGAGGGCCGGCGCAGCGCGCTCGCGCGCCTGGGCGACCTCGTCGCCTCCTCGGGTGCGGCGTTCGGCGTCCGCTTCGACACCGTGGGCGAGCGCATCTCGCTCGCCGACGAGACCGGCCGGGTCATCGACGACGAGCGGGCGCTGCTCGTCGTGCTGGACCTCGTCGCGGCCGAGCGCAACCACGGCACGGTGGCCCTGCCGGTCACGACGACGCGGGTGAGCGAGCAGGTCGCGCGCTTCCACGGGGTGCGGATCGCGTGGACGGGGACCTCCTCCGACCAGCTGGCGCTCGCCTCCCACGAGCCGGACCTCGTCCTCGGCGCGGACGGGCGCGGGGGGTTCGTCATCCCCGAGTCGAGCGGCAACATCGACGGCATGGCGACGTTCGTCCACCTCGTGGGCCTCGTGGCACGGACCCAGCTGCAGCTCTCCGAGATCGACGCGCGCATCCCGCAGTCGCACATGGCCCGGCGCTCGGTCCCCACCCCGTGGGCGGCCAAGGGCGCGGTCATGCGCAGCGTCGTGGAGGCAGCGGCCGGCCGTCCCCTGGACACCACCGACGGGGTCCGCCTCACCGAGCCCGACGGGGCGTGGGTCCTCGTCCTGCCCGACCCCGCCGAGCCCGTCACCCACCTCTGGGCCGAGGCGGCGGACGCCGAGCGCGCCGAGGAGCTGCTCGAGGAGTGGACCCACACGGTCGAGCGTGCCGACCGCTGAGGGGAGCGGCCCCGGCTCGACCATGGCGCTGGTCGACGACCTGCTGCTCCACCGCACGCCCCACCCGCGCACCCCGCCGCCCGGCCCCCCGCCGCGCGCCGTCCGGTGGCTCGGCGCGCTGGTGGGGGTGCTCTGCGGCCTCGTGCTCGTCGTCGCCGCGCTGCACGCGCGCACGGGCGTGCCCGTCACCGCCCAGCAGCGCAGCCTCGTCGCCGCGGTGGACGACCGGCGCACGGCCCTCGACGGCACCGAGCAGCAGCTGCGCGAGCTGCGGGCCGCGGTGGCCAGCGCGGCCACGGCGCCGGTCGCGCCCGCAGCACTGCCGAGCGCCGGACCCAGCGGCGCCGCCGCCGCCCTGCCCGCGGAGGGCAGCGGCGTCGTGCTCCGGCTCGTCGTGCCCACCGGTGCGGACCAGGCGGTGCAGGACCGCGACCTCCAGCAGCTCGCCAACGACCTCTGGGCAGCGGGCGCGGGGGCCGTGGCGCTGGACGGCGTGCGCCTCGGCCCGCGCACCGCGATCCGCACCGCCGGCAGCACGGTGCTCGTGGGCTACCGGCCCGTCAGCCCGCCGTACGTCCTGAGCGCGACCGCCCCGGGTGCCGGCGGCGGGGCCGCCCTGCGCGCCCGCGTCCTCGCCGGCCCGGCACGCGAGCAGCTGGCCGACCTCGCCGCGGCGTACGACGTCGGCTGGTCGCTCTCGTCGCGTACGGTCTCCCTGCCGGCCGCGTCCCCCGCCCCCCTGCGGCTGGCGTCTCCAGCGCCGGGAGGAGGACGGTGACCGCGGTCCTCGGCCTCGTCGTCGGCGTCGTCGCCGGCCTGCTGCTGCACCCGGCGGTGCCGCTCTGGCTGCAGCCGTACCTCCCCATCGCCGTCGTCGCGGCGCTCGACGCCGTGTTCGGCGCCCTGCGCGCCGGGCTCGAGGGGCTGTTCGACGAGCGGGTCTTCGTCGTCTCGTTCGTCTCCAACACCGTGGTCGCGGCGCTCATCGTCTTCCTCGGCGACCAGCTCGGCGTCGGCGGCCAGCTCTCCACGGGCGTCGTCATCGTCCTCGGCGTGCGGATCTTCGCCAACGTCGCGGCGATCCGCCGCCGGCTGTTCGGGGCCTGAGCGTGACCGCACCCGCTCTGGAGCTGCTGCGCCGCGCGCTGCGCCCCAGCCGCGGCCAGGCGGTCGTCGCGGTCCTGCTCGCCCTGGTCGGCTTCGGGCTCGTCGTGCAGGCGCGTTCCGCGACGGGGTCCGGGCTCGCGGGGCTGCGCCAGCCGGAGCTCGTCCGCATCCTCGACGACACCGAGGCGCGCTCCCAGCAGCTGCGCCAGGAGCAGGCCCGGCTCCAGGCGCAGCTCGACCGGCTGCGGGCGGCCGGCGCCGACCAGCAGGCGGCGGCCGCGCAGGCGCGCAGCCGCGCCGAGCAGCTCGAGGTGCTCGCCGGCACGCGCGCGGCGCGCGGACCCGGGGTCGAGCTGCGCGTGCCCGACCCGCACGGCGCCGTCGGCGCCGCGACGCTGCTCGACGCCGTGCAGGAGCTGCGCGACGCGGGCGCCGAGGTGGTCGCCGTCGACGGCGTGCGGATCGTCGCCAGCAGCGCCTTCGTCGACGTCGGCGGTGGCGTCGAGGTGCGTTGGACCGGCGGGAGCGCGGAGGTCTCCGCGCCGTACCTCCTCCAGGCGATCGGCCCGGTCCAGGAGCTGCGCACCGGCCTCGCGATCCCCGGCGGGGTGCTCGACGACCTGCAGGCCCTGCAGCTGGAGCCGGTGCTGACGAGCGCGGGCGCGCTCGAGCTCGGGCCCCTGCCCGGCACGTCGCTGCCGCCCTCGCCCCTGCCCTCGGGGAGCCCGGGCCACTAGGCTGCCCGCGCCCGACCAGACCGAGTCCGAGACGAGCAGGAGGCGCTGTGGTCCCCGAGGAGCTGCACTACACCGAGCAGCACGAGTGGCTGCGCGAGCAGGACGGCGTGGTGCGCGTCGGGATCACCGACTACGCCCAGGACGCCCTCGGCGACGTGGTCTTCGTGTCGCTGCCCTCCGTCGGTGACACGGTGAGCGCGGGGGAGTCGTGCGGCGAGGTCGAGTCCACCAAGAGCGTCAGCGAGGTCTACGCACCGGTGAGCGGTGAGGTCGTCGCCCGCAACGACGCGCTCGACGCCACGCCGGAGCTCGTCAACTCCGACCCGTACGGCGAGGGCTGGATGTTCGAGGTGCGCGGCTCCACCGAGGGCGTGGAGCTGCTGGACGCGGCGGGGTACTCCTCGCTCACCGGCGGCTGACCCGCGCTCGGCGCGCGGGACGGGACGTAGGCTCGCCCCAGCGCGGTTGACCCGCACCGCTGCGGGCCGTAGGTTCCGGGACAGGTCCGACCCTCGACCTCGAGTGGAGGTCGACACGCCGTCGAGCTGGAGGAGAAGCGCATGCCGTTCTGCACCCACTGCGGGCACGCCAACGACGAGTCCGCGCGGTTCTGCAGCACGTGCGGCTCCGCCCTGCGTCCCGTCGACGCGACCACCGCGCTGCCGCTGGGCGGTACGCCGGAGCCGGCCGTCGAGGCCGAGGAGCCGGCCGGCGTCACGCCCGCGGACCTGGCCGCGGTCGACGCGCTGCCGCCCGGGTCCGCCCTGCTGGTCGTGCGCCGCGGGCCCAACGCCGGCAGCCGCTTCCTCCTCGACGAGGACGTGACGACGGCGGGCCGCCACCCGGAGAGCGACATCTTCCTCGACGACGTCACCGTCTCGCGCCGGCACGTGGAGTTCGTCCGCGTCGAGGGCGGCTTCGAGGTGCGCGACGTCGGGAGCCTGAACGGCACCTACGTCAACCGCGAGCGCATCGACACCGCGCCGCTGACGGGCGGCGACGAGGTCCAGATCGGCAAGTACCGGCTGGTCTACCTCGCCGGCGGGAGCGGCGGAGGAGCCAGGGGGTGAGCGCCCTGCCCGCGCCCGCCAGCCGCAGCATCGGCGAGGTCCTCGCGGAGCTGCGCCAGGAGTTCTCCGACGTGACGATCTCGAAGATCCGCTTCCTCGAGGCCGAGGGGCTGGTCGAGCCGCAGCGCACGCCGTCGGGCTACCGGAAGTTCTCCACCGCCGACGTCGAGCGGCTGCGCTACGTCCTGCGCGCCCAGCGCGACCACTACCTGCCGCTGCGGGTCATCAAGGACCACCTCGACGCGCTCGACCGCGGGCTCGAGCCCCCGCAGACGGCGCTCACGGCTCCGCGGGTGCCGCGCGTCGTCCCCGAGCCCGGCACGCCGCTGCCCGCCGACGCCGGCGGCCCCCCGCTGCGGCTCTCGCGCCGCGAGCTCTGCGAGGCCGCCGGGCTGGAGGAGCGCCAGCTGGCCGAGGTCGAGGGGCACGGCCTGCTCCGGGCGCCCGAGGGCGGCTGGTACGACCGCGACGACCTGCGCGTCGCGCAGACGGTCGCCGAGCTCGCCCGCTTCGGCGTCGAGGCGCGCCACCTGCGCCCCTTCCGCACCGCCGCGCAGCGCGAGGCCGACCTCGTGCTGCAGGTGACCGACCCCCTGCAGCGCCAGCGGCAGGCCGACTCCCAGGCCAGGCGCGAGGAGGCGGTGCGCGAGCTGTGCGCGCTGACCCTGCGCCTGCACGCCCTGCTCGTGAAGGCCGCGGTGGACGGCGAGGACCGCTGAGCCCGGCTGGGCCCTGCAGTCCCGCGCAGTCCCGCGCAGTCCCGCTCGGTCCCGCTCGCTCCCGACGCAGCCCGCGGGAGCGGGCTACTGTGGCGGGGTGAACAGGCTCGACGTCGTGGGTGTGCGCGTGGAGATGCCCTCCAACCAGCCGATCGTGCTGCTCAAGGAGACCGAGGGCGAGCGCTACCTCCCCATCTGGATCGGGGCGGTGGAGGCGACGGCGATCGCCTTCGCCCAGCAGGGCGTCGTGCCCACCCGGCCGCTGACCCACGACCTGCTCCGCGACGTGCTCACCGGGCTCGGCCGCACCCTCGACCGGGTCGACATCACCGCGCTGCGCGACGGCGTGTTCTACGCCGAGCTGCGCCTCTCCGGCGGCGTCTCGGTCAGCGCGCGCCCCTCCGACGCCATCGCGCTCGCCCTGCGCACCGGCAGCCCGGTGTGGTGCGACCCCGCCGTGCTCGAGGAGGCGGCGATCGCCATCCCCGACGAGCAGGAGGACGAGGTCGAGAAGTTCCGCGAGTTCCTCGACTCGATCTCCCCCGAGGACTTCGAGGCGGGCGGCAACACGCCGTCGTAGCCCGCGTCGTTGACCCCGGGAGGGGCGCGGCCGTACCGTTCGGGCACAGGAACACCGTCGCTGTAGTTCCACGGGTGGCACCATCCGCGGGGTCCGGGCGACGGGCAGCAGCAACGGCCAGGAGGCGGGCATGAGCCGCACGAGCGGGACCGGCGCGTCCCACGCGCCCGCGGGCCGCCCCGCACCCCAGCCGGTCGCCCACCAGGGCTCGCTGTTCGAGGACGCCGCGCCGCAGGACGACCAGGTCGGCTACCGCGGGCCCACGGCCTGCTCCGCCGCCGGCATCACCTACCGCCAGCTCGACTACTGGGCCCGCACCGGGCTGGTCGAGCCGAGCGTCCGCTCCGCGGCCGGCTCCGGCTCCCAGCGGCTGTACTCCTTCACCGACATCCTCGTGCTGAAGGTCGTCAAGCGGCTCCTCGACACCGGCGTGAGCCTGCAGAACATCCGCTCCGCGGTCCAGCACCTGCGCCAGCGCGGGGTCGACGACCTCGCCGGCATCACGCTCATGAGCGACGGGGCCAGCGTCTACGAGTGCACCTCCGCCGACGAGGTCGTCGACCTCGTGCAGGGCGGCCAGGGCGTCTTCGGCATCGCCGTCGGGCGCGTGTGGCGCGAGGTCGAGGGGAGCCTGGCCGAGCTGCCGGGCGTGCGCCCCGACGACACCGAGCACGCCGCCGGCACCGACGAGCTCAGCGCGCGCCGCGCCCGCCGCACGGGCTGACGCGCCGGTCCCGGGTCCCAGCCGTTAGGCTGGGGGGGTCGACGATCCCGCGCGGGAGAGTCGCCGCGCAGCCAGCGCGGTGCGCCGAAGGAGCAACCTCCCCGGAACCTCTCAGGCCCTAGGACCGCGCAGGGGAGACGCCTCTGAAGAGCAGGAGCCTCGAGCTCCTCGCCGAAGGAGAAAGCCGGCGACGCGGCCGGTGAAGCTCTCAGGCCCAGCGACAGAGGGGGAGCCGCTCCGCCCTGCCCGGCCCCCTGGAGGCTGCCGTGACGTCCCCCTTCACCGCCCGCCACATCGGCCCCGACCCGGTCGAGCAGCAGAAGATGCTGCAGCGGCTGGGCTACGACAGCCTCGAGGCCCTGCTCGACGCGGCGGTCCCCGCCGGCATCCGCTCCACCGCCGAGCTCGACCTGCCGCTGCCGGCCAGCGAGGAGGAGGCGACCGCGGAGCTGCGCGCGCTCGCCGCCCGCAACGCCGTCCGGGTCCCGATGATCGGCCTCGGGTACTTCCGCTGCCTGACCCCGGCGGTCGTGCGCCGCAACGTGCTCGAGGACCCCTCCTGGTACACCGCGTACACGCCGTACCAGCCGGAGATCTCCCAGGGCCGGCTCGAGGCGCTGTTCACCTTCCAGACCCTGGTCAGCGACCTCACCGCGCTGCCCGTCGCCGGCGCGAGCCTGCTCGACGAGGCGACCGCCGCGGCCGAGGCGCTGACGATGGCCGCGCGGGTCGCGCGCGGCGCGGCGAAGGGCGGGGCGTTCGTCGTCGACGCCGACACCCACCCGCAGACGCTCGCGCTGCTCACCGGCCGGGCCGAGCCGCTCGGCATCCCCCTCGTCGTGCGCGACGTGGTGCGCGAGGGCCTGCCCGACGGGCCTGTGCTCGGCGTGCTGCTGAGCTACCCGACCTCCTCCGGCGCCGTCCACGACCTCCGCGCGCTCGCCGCCGAGGTCCACGAGCGCGGCGGCCTCGTCGCCGCGGCGACCGACCTGCTCGCGCTCACGCTGCTGACCCCGCCCGGGGAGTGGGGCGCCGACGTCGCCGTCGGCAGCGCGCAGCGCTTCGGCGTCCCGCTGTTCTACGGCGGCCCGCACGCCGGCTTCATGTCGGTGCGCGACGAGCTCGCCCGCCAGCTCCCCGGCCGCCTGGTCGGGCTGAGCCGCGACGCGGACGGGCAGCCGGCGTACCGGCTCGCGCTGCAGACCCGCGAGCAGCACATCCGGCGCGACAAGGCGACCTCCAACATCTGCACCGCGCAGGTCCTGCTCGCCGTCGTCAGCGCGATGTACGCGAGTTACCACGGCGCCGAGGGCCTCCGGGCGATCGCCGAGCGGGTCCACGGCCACGCCGCCGACCTCGCCGCCGGGCTGCGCGCGGCGGGCGTCGAGCTCGCGGCCGACGCGTACGTCGACACCGTCACCGCGGTGGTGCCGGGGCGCGCCGAGCAGGTCGTCGCCGCAGCGCGCGAGGCCGGCGTCGACCTGCGCCTCGTCGACGCCGACCGCGTCGGTGTGTCGTGCGACGAGACCACGCGACCGGAGCACGTCGACGCAGTCCTCGCGGCGTTCGGCGCGGCCCGGGTGGAGGCCGCCGAGCCGGCGCTGCCGGCGGCGCTGGGACGCACCAGCGCGTACCTCACGGCGCCGGTGTTCACCGACCACCGCAGCGAGACCGAGCTGCTGCGCTACCTCAAGCGCCTGTCCGACCGGGACTACGCGCTGGACCGCGGGATGATCCCGCTCGGCTCCTGCACGATGAAGCTCAACGCCACCAGCGAGCTCGAGCCCATCTCGTGGCCGGAGTTCGCCGACGTCCACCCGTTCCAGCCGGCCGAGGACGCCGAGGGCTACCGGCGGCTCATCGCCGACCTCGAGCACTGGCTCGCCGAGGTCACGGGCTACGACGCGGTCTCGGTGCAGCCGAACGCCGGCGCGTCCGGCGAGCTCGCCGGGCTGCTGGCGATCCGCGGGTACCACCGCGCCAACGGTGACGAGGGCCGCGACGTCTGCCTCGTGCCGGCCAGCGCGCACGGGACGAACGCCGCGTCGGCGGTGCTCGCCGGGCTGCGCGTCGTGGTCGTCGGCACCACGGACGACGGCGAGGTCGACCTCGACGACCTCCGCGCGAAGATCGCGGCGAACGAGGGGCGCGTCGCCGCGATCATGGTGACCTACCCGTCGACGCACGGCGTCTACGAGGACACCATCACCACCGTGTGCGAGCTCGTGCACGAGGCCGGCGGCCAGGTCTACGTCGACGGCGCCAACCTCAACGCGCTCGTCGGCATCGCGCGCCCCGGCGCGTTCGGCGCCGACGTCAGCCACCTCAACCTGCACAAGACGTTCTGCATCCCGCACGGCGGTGGCGGTCCCGGCGTCGGCCCGGTAGCGGCGCGGGCGCACCTCGCGCCGTACCTCCCCGGCCACCCGCTGGGCGGCGAGCGGCCGGAGAGCGCGCCGGTCAGCGCGGCGCCGTGGGGGAGCGCCGGGATCCTGCCGATCCCGTGGATGTACATCCGGATGATGGGCGCCGAGGGCCTGCGCCGCGCCACCGAGGTCGCCGTGCTGTCGGCCAACTACGTCGCGGCGCGGCTGCGCGACTCCTACCCCGTGCTCTACAGCGGGCACGACGGGCTCGTGGCCCACGAGTGCATCCTCGACCTGCGCCCGCTGACGAAGGAGACGGGCATCACGGTCGACGACGTCGCCAAGCGGCTCATCGACTACGGCTTCCACGCCCCGACCATGAGCTTCCCGGTCGCCGGGACGCTGATGGTGGAGCCGACGGAGAGCGAGGACCTGCGCGAGATCGACCGGTTCTGCGACGCGATGATCGCGATCCGGCAGGAGGCGGCGGCCGTGGCCGCCGGGCGCTGGCCCGCAGGGGACAACCCGCTCGCGCGGGCGCCGCACCCGGCGTACCTGCTGGCCGAGGAGTGGGACCGGGCCTACACCCGCAAGGAGGCGGTGTACCCCGAGGGCGTGGACCGCGCGGCCAAGTACTGGCCGCCGGTGTCGCGGATCGACGCCGCGTGGGGCGACCGGAACCTCGTCTGCGCGTGCCCGCCGATCGAGGCGTACGAGGACTAGGGGAGCGCCGCCGCCCGGGACCTGCCGGGCGGCGGGAGCGGGGTCAGGCGGTCACACTGCCCGAGCTCGCTCAGGCGGTCACACTGCCTGAGCTCGCTCAGGCGGTCACACTGCCTGAGCTCGCTCAGGCGGCGGCGAAGGCCCGGCGGTGCGGCTCGACCGCGATCCCGCCGGGCAGCAGCTCGCCGGTGTCCTCGAACAGCACGACGCCGTTGCACAGCAGCGCCCAGCCCTGCTCGTAGTGGCTGGAGACGATCACCGCGGCCTCGTGGTCGGGGGCGGCGGCGTCCGGGCACTCCGGGGTGTGGCTGCAGCTCATGGTCTCGCTCCTCGTGTCCTGCATCTCGCGTCCTGCTCTTCTCACGTCCAACTCCCTTCGGCGCGTCCTCACGAGTCCTTCACCTCCGCGACGGAGATCGTCACGGGGTCCACCCGATCGCACCCGCCTACTCGGAGGAGCCGGAAGGCCCAGGACTCGGTTCATGCCTGGTGCAGCGCCAGGAGGTGAACGCTGGAGGGCTGCTGCTTGTGCCCGTGGGGTGGCTGCTCAGGTGGCACGGGGCCGGGGGGCGACTAGCGTGCAGGGGTGACCCGGATCGCGGCTGCGGCCACCGCCCTGCCTGAGCACCGCTACGCCCAGGAGGACATCACCCGCGCCTTCGCCGCCGTCGTCCACCCGGGCGAGGACAAGCTGGCGCTGCTCGACCGCTTCCACCGGGCGACGGGCGTCGAGACGCGGCACCTCGCCCTCGCGTTGGAGGACTACGCGGGCCTGGACTTCACCGCCGCCAACGACGCGTTCGTCCGCGTCGCCGTCGAGCTGGGGGAGCGCGCGGTGCGCTCCGCGCTGGAACGCGCCGGCCTCGAGCCCGCCGACGTCGACCTCGTCATCTCGACGACGGTCACCGGGCTCGCCGTCCCGAGCGTCGACGCGCGGCTCGTCGGCCGGCTGGGACTGCGCCCCGACGTGCGCCGCCTGCCGCTGTTCGGCCTCGGCTGCGTCGCGGGCGCGGCCGGGATCGCCCGCGCCGCCGACCACCTCGCCGGCCACCCGGACGACGTCGTCGTCCTGCTCGCGGTGGAGCTCTGCTCGCTGACCGTGCAGCGCGACGACGACTCGGTGCCCAACCTCATCGGCAGCGGGCTGTTCGGCGACGGCGCGGGCGCGGTCGTCCTCGTCGGCGAGCGGCGCGCCGAGCGGATGGGCCTCGCCGCCGGAGCCGGTACGCCCGCCGTCGTCGACTCGCAAAGCGCGTTCTACCCCGACACCGAGCGCGTCATGGGCTGGGACATCGGCAGCACCGGGTTCCGCCTCGTGCTGGCCGCCAGCGTCGCCGACGTCGTCGAGGAGCACCTCGCCCGCGACGTGAAGGGCTTCCTCTCGGGTCATGACCTCGACGTCAGCGACATCCGGGTCCTCGTCGGACACCCCGGAGGTCCCAAGGTCCTCGACACCGTGACCCGCGTGCTGGGCCTGGCGCCCGACGCGCTGCAGCACTCCTGGGACTCCATGCGGGAGGCCGGCAACCTCTCCTCGGTCTCCGTCATCTCCGTGCTCGAGCGCACGGTCGCCGCCGGCCCGCCTGCCGCGCACGACCCCGGGCTGCTGTTCGCCATGGGGCCGGGCTTCTGCTCCGAGCTCGTCCTGCTGGACTGGTGAGCATGGCCTGGTACGTCGTGCTCGTCCTCGCCGTCGCGCTGGAGCGGCTCGCCGAGCTCGTCGTGGCCACCCGCAACGCGCGCTGGAGCCTGTCCCAGGGCGGGCGGGAGAGCGGCCAGGGGCACTGGCCGTTCATGGTGACGCTGCACACCGGCCTGCTCGCCGCCTGCCTGCTCGAGGCGGGGCTGCTGCACCGCTCGTTCGTGCCCGCCCTCGGCTGGACGTGCCTCGCGCTCGTCGTCCTCGCCCAGGCCCTGCGCTGGTGGTGCATCCGCACGCTCGGGCGGCAGTGGAACACCCGCGTCATCGTCGTGCCGGGGCTCGCGCGCGTGTCGGGCGGCCCGTACCGCTGGCTGGCGCACCCCAACTACGTCGCGGTCGTCGTCGAGGGGCTCGCGCTGCCGCTGGTCCGCTCCGCGTGGATCACCGCTGCCGCCTTCACCCTGCTCAACCTCCCGCTGCTCGCGGTGCGCCTGCGCGCCGAGGAGCGCGCGCTCGCGTCGCTGGCCTGAGATGAGCGCTCCGGTCGACCTCCTCGTCGTCGGCGGCGGCCCCGTCGGGCTGGGCACGGCCGTGCTCGCCGCCGAGGCCGGGATGCGGGTCGTCGTGGCCGAGCAGCGGGCGTACCCCGTCGACAAGGCGTGCGGCGAGGGGCTGATGCCGACGGCGCTGGGGCTCGTCCAGGCGCTCGGCGCGGACCCCGAGGGGTGCGCGATCGGCGGCATCGCGTACCTCACGGCAGACGGGTCGGTGCGCGCCTCCGCCCGCTTCCGTGGCGGGACCGGGCGCGGCGTGCGGCGCCTGGAGCTCTCCCGCGCCCTGCGCGCGCGGACGCTGGAGTGCGGGGTCGAGCTGCGCCAGCTGCGGGTGGACGCCGTCGAGCAGACCGCGGACGACGTCCGCGCCGGTGGCGTCCGCGCGCGCTGGGCCGTCGCCGCGGACGGCCTGCACTCCCCGCTGCGCCGCTCGCTCGGGCTCGCGGCGCCCGAGCGGGGCCCGGCGCGCTACGGGCTGCGGCGGCACTACGCCCTCGCCCCCTGGAGCGACGAGGTCGAGGTGTCGTGGACGGCGGGGGCCGAGGCGTACGTCACTCCCGTGGGGCCGGACCTCGTCGGCGTCGCGCTGCTCAGCACGCGCAGCGGCCGCGGCTACGACGAGCTGCTCGCGGGCTTCCCCGCGCTGCGGGCCCGGCTGGGCGACGCGGTCGGCGGCCCCGTCCGGGGCGCCGGCCCGCTGCGCCAGGGCGCCAGCGACCTGCGCGCCGGCCGGGTGCTGCTCGCGGGCGACGCAGCGGGCTACGTCGACGCGCTCACCGGCGAGGGCATCGCCGTCGGCCTGCGCGGGGCGGGCGAGCTGGTGCGCTGCCTGGTGCGCGACGAGGCGGAGGCGTACGCCGCGCGGGCTGCCCGGAGCACGCGCCGCACGCGGGTCCTCACCCTCGGGCTGCTCTCCGCCTCCCGCGTCCCACCCGTCCGGTCGGCGCTCGTGCCGGCCGCGGCGCGCCTGCCGCGGGTCTTCGAGCGGGTCGTCGGCGCCCTGGCCTGAGCGCACCGCGAGGTAGGGTCCGTCGGGTGTTCCACCTGAGCTTCGGCTGGCGGACGGCCGCCGAGCTGTGCGCCGCCTGGGCGCTGCTCGGGCTCGCGCTGGCGCTGCTCCCGTGGAGGTGGGCGCGCATCGGCGCGCTCGCGGCCCGGGAGTGCGCCGTCATGGTCGGGCTGTACGGCGTCTGGATGCTCGTGGGGGCCTACACGCTGCACGACGAGCGCGGAGCGGTACGCCGCGGCCAGGACATCTGGTCGGCCGAGCGCGCCCTGCACCTGCCGAGCGAGGCCTGGGTCCAGCGCCCGGTGTCGGGGACGCCGCTGCTCGCGCACGCGGCCGACGCGTACTACATCTACGGGCACTTCACCGTGCTCACCATCTGCCTGGCCTGGACGTGGTGGTACCACCGCAGCGCCTACGCGCGGCTGCGTCGGCTCATCATCGTTGCCACGCTGCTCGCGACGGCCGTGCAGGTCGTACCGGTCGCTCCGCCACGGCTGCTGCCGGGCCACCTGGTGGTCGACCTCGGCACGGAGTACGGCGAGACGGTCTACGGTCCCGGCGGCCTCGGCGCGGCGAGCCAGCTGGCGGCGATGCCCTCCATCCACGTCCTGTGGTCGACGCTCGTGGGCCTGACCGTCGTCGTGCTCTGGCGCTCCCGGTGGCGCTGGCTCGGGCTGGTCCACCCGGTGACGATGTCGCTCGTCGTCGTGGTGACCGGCAACCACTACTGGGCGGACGGGGCGGTCAGCGAGGTCCTCCTCGCGGTCTCCGCCCTGGCGGTGCTGGGCGTGCCCCGGCTGCTCCGCGGTCGGTCGGCTCCTCCGAGCGTGGTCGAGCCCGTGGCGCCGGCCACCGTGCCGGCGAGCGCAGGGTAGGTCCCGGGCAGCCCGGAGGATCAGGTCCGGCCCTCCGTCTGCTGGGCGTCGGCGAGCGTGAGCTGCTCGTCGAGGGCGCGCGGCATCCAGTCGGCGGGGAGCACGGCGAATCCCGCCGTGCGCGCCGCCTCCAGCACCTCCACGTCGTCGTCGACGAGCACGTCGACGGGGGCCTCCTGGATCAGCCGGCGCAGCAGCTCGACCTTGGTGACCCGGGCCGGGCGGCGGTCGCCCTGGCGGCGCATGACGAGCCTGCCCTCGGGCAGCCCGTGCTGCTGCAGCCAGGCCTCGGTGTCGCGCCGGCAGCGCTCGGGCCGGCCAGTGAGGTAGACGATCCGGTGGTCCTCGGCGAGCCGCCGGGCGACGGCCTCGCCCTCCGGGAGCAGGGGGTCGTCGGGCGCCGCGGCGAAGAACGCGTCCCAGTCCTTCGGCCGGTGCTGCAGGTGCGGCAGCCGGTGGCGGACGTCGGCGAGCACGCCATCCACGTCCACCGCGGCGTAGGGCAGCTCGCCGGGGGCCGGCTGGTCGACCGCGCCCTCGGACTGCGCGGAGAGGACGTGCACGGGTTCGGGGTGGACGAGGCTGGAGTGCACCGGGTCGTGCTCGTGCTGCGGGTGCGCGGTGGAGGGGCTCACGCTGCTGTCCTGCTCCCAGCGGCGCCTGCTGAAGCGCGATCGCCGGCGGGCGCCGCTCCGGGCCCGCGGGGGACCAGCCCCGTGACCGAGACCGACGAGCCCTGGCGCCCCTTGTCCACGAGCACCTGGACGGGCACCCGGGCGCGCAGCTCGGCGACGTGGCTGACGACGCCGACGGCGCGCCCGCCCTCGCGCAGGCCGTCGAGGACGTCGAGGACCTCGTCGAGGGTGTCCTCGTCGAGCGAGCCGAACCCCTCGTCGACGAAGAGGGTCTCGATGACGGCGCCGCCGGCCTCCGCGGTCACGACGTCGGACAGCCCGAGCGCGAGCGCGAGGGAGGCCGTGAAGGCCTCGCCGCCGGACAGGGTGCCGGGGTCGCGGGCGACGCCGGTCCACGCGTCGACGACCTGGAGCCCCAGGCCGGCCCGGCCCCGGCCCGCACCGGCGCCGTCGCTGTGGACCAGGGAGTAGCGCCCGCTGGACATCCGCTGCAACCGCTCGGTGGCCGCCTCGGCGACCTGCTCGAGGCGCGCCGCGAGGACGTAGGCGGACAGCCGCATGCGCAGGGCGTTGTCGCCTCCGGCGCCCTCGACGAGCCGGGAGAGGCGCTCGGCCAGCACCGCGTCGGACTGGGCGGGGCGCAGCCGCTCCACCCGGTCGTCGACCTCGAGGACGAGCCCCTCGAGCTCGACCGCCCGCCGGCTCGCCAGGCCCTGGGCCGCGACCGCCCCTTCGAGGGCGGCTGCGGCCCGCGCGAGCTCCTCCGTGGCCGCGGCCAGCTCGCGGGCCGGCGCCTCCGGGTCGCCGCCGAGCAGGGCCTCGAGGCGGCCTCCCGAGAAGCGCGGCTCGGCGAGCCGCTCGGCCAGGGCGGCCTCCTCCCGGTCCAGGGCCTGGAGCCGGGTCTCGAGGGCGGCCAGCTCCGCCGGCGGGAGCGACGCCGCTGCTGCGGCTGCCGCGTCCGGGAACCCGGCGGCCGTCGCGGCCTGCTCGGCCTCCTCGCGGGCGGCGGCGGCCCGTGCCGCGGTCGCCTCCGCCTGCCGCTCCGCGTCGAGCACGCGCTCGACGCGGTGGACGAGGTCGCCGAGCCGCGCGTGGCGCTGCTCGACGTCGGGGTCCTCGCCCCTCGCCGCGGTACGCCGCTCCTCCGCCGCCGCCCGCTCGCGCCCGAGCGCCGCCAGCTCCGCCTCCAGCCCCGCGAGCGCGCCGGTCGCCCGCAGCACCTCTGCCGACGTGCTCCGCTCCTCCTCGGCCAGCGCGTCGAGCGCGGCGCGCGAGCGGGCGGCCTCCTCGCGGGCGGTGCGGGAGGCGACCCAGCGCGCCTCGAGCCCGGTGCAGCGGGCGGCGAGCACCGCCGGGTCGTCCCCTGCCCGGGCTGCGGCGGCGGCGGCGCGGGCGCGCAGCCCGGCCTCCTGCTCGGCTGCGGCAGCCGCGCGGGCCTCGGCCGCGTCGGCGGAGCGCCGCGCGCGCTCCTCGTCCACCGCGGCGTCCGCGCCCCCGAGCGCTGGGGCCGGGTGCTCTGCCGAGCCGCACACCGGGCACGGGTCCCCGGGCAGCAGCCCGGCCGCGAGCTCCGCGGCCATCGCGTCCAGGCGACGGCTGCGCGCGGCGAGCCAGGCCTCCTTGGCGTCGAGCCCCCGGCCCCGGAGGTCCTGGGCCCGGGTCGCGGCGGCAGTCAGCTGCGTGGCGAGCACTGCGGCCTCGTCCGCGGCGGACCGGGCGGCGCGCGCCGCGGCGAGCTCGCGCTCGAGGGCGGGCTCCTCCGCGGCTGCGGCCGCAGCGGCGTCGAGGGCCGCGGCGAGCAGGGCGCGCCGCTGGGGGAGTGCGTCGCGGCGCAGGCCCGCGGCGTCCACGGCGGCGCGCTCGGCGGCGACGGTCGAGGTCAGCCGGGCGAGGTCGCTGGCCCAGCGCGTCGGCGCGGTCTCCGCCATGAGCTGCTCGAGGACCGCGAGCTCCCCGCGCGTCGCCGCCAGCAGGTCCCCGAGCGCCGGAGACGGCTGCCCGCGCAGTGGCCCGGGGAGCTCGCGGCGCACCGCGTCCCGTGCGCGACCGGCGGTCGACGCGGCCCGCTCGGCCGCCGCCGCCACCGGCAGGAGCCCCGCGACGGGCGCGGCCCGCAGCGCGGCCGCGCGCTCCGCGGTCCAGCGCGGCCGCTCCACCGCTGCCGCGGCCAGGGCGCCCCGGCGGCGCTCCAGCTCCTGCGCGTCGGCCGTGTCCGCGGCGAGCTGCGCCGCGTCCCCGGCCTGCGCACGCGCCGCCGCCTCCCGGTCGCGGGCGGCCCGCAGCTCGACCACGGCGGCGTCCGCCTGCGCGCGCGCCGCCGCGGAGAGCCGGCGCACGCGGTCCTGCGCCGCGGTCAGCGGGTCCGGCGCGCCCGCGGCCGGGTCGGCGCCGTCAGCGCCGGCACCGTCTCCAGGGCCGCCAGCGCCGGCAGTGTCGGCAGTGTCGGCAGTGTCGGCAGGGTCGTGCGAGCCGGCAGCGCCAGCGGTGTCGTCAGGGCCGGCAGCCGGTGGTGCGTCGTCCGCGACCGCCGCCCCATGGCGCGCGGCGTCCCCCGCGGCCTGGTCGACGCGGCCGAGCGACACCTCGAGCTCGCCCTGCAGCTCCTCGACGAGGCGGGCCGTCGCCCGACGGCGCTCGGCGAGCCAGGCCTCGACGGCGGCGAAGCGGCCGGTCCCGAACAGCGTCTGCAGGATGGCGCGGCGCTCGTCGGCGTCGGCGCGCAGGAACCGCGCGAACTCGCCCTGCGGCAGCAGCACCACCTGGCAGAACTGGTCCTGCGTCATGCCGACGAGCTCGCGCAGCAGGTGGCCGGCCTCGTCGAGCCTGGTGGAGAGCACCTGCGGCCCGTCGCACCCCAGCTCCTCGACGGACACGCGCGCCTGCTCGCGCACGGTTCCGGTGCCGCGCCGCTTCGGCCGGTCCCAGGCCGCACGACGGCGTACGCGCAGGCGCCTCCCGCGCACGGTCAGCTCCAGCACCACCTCCGGCGCGGCCCCGGCGTCGGCGTGGTCGCTGCGCAGGTGCCCGGCTGCCCGGCGGGCGCCGGGGACGGCGCCGTACAGGGCGAAGACGACCGCGTCGAGCAGGGTCGTCTTCCCCGCGCCCGTCGGGCCGGAGAGCAGGAAGAGGCCGGCGTCGTGGAGGGCGTCGACGTCGAGCTCGACCGTGCCGGCGAAGGGGCCGAACGCGGTCACGGTCAGGGAGTGCAGGCGCA
Organism: Motilibacter rhizosphaerae; assembly: GCF_004216915.1. NCBI lineage: Bacteria > Bacillati > Actinomycetota > Actinomycetes > Motilibacterales > Motilibacteraceae > Motilibacter > Motilibacter rhizosphaerae. The sequence continues at coordinate 285,979 of NZ_SGXD01000005.1, read as the reverse complement.
CTACGCCGCCGCCTCGTCGCGCCGGGCCGCCTCGAGGGCGTCCCGCAGGAGCCCGGTCTCGGCGGCGTCCGGCGCGCTGCCGCGCACGTGCTCGACGAAGCCCGTGGCGAGCTCGAGGTCGCTGCGCCCGCGGACGCGCTCGGCGTACGACGCTCCGGCAGCGCTGCGGTCGCCCTCGGGCTCGAGGCCGAGCACGAGCACGTGGGGGAATCGCGCGCGGAGCGCCTCCATGGGCTCGCGCGGCCGGACGGGGTCGGTGAGGACGACCTGCAGCCAGGACGACTCGTGGCGCTCGAGCGACGGGTCGGCGAGCAGGTCGGCGAGCCGGCCGCGGAGGCGCGCGAGCGGGCGGGGGACCGGGCAGGGGAGCACGGTCGTGCCGGCCAGCCCGCCAGCGTCGAGCTCGACCAGCGTGACGGACTTGGCGTGGGTGGCCTCGGAGAAGCTGTAGGCCAGCGGCGAGCCGCTGTAGCGGACGTGGGGGGCGAGCTGCTGGGGCCCGTGCAGGTGCCCGAGCGCGGCGTAGTCGACCCCGGCGAACAGCCCCACCGGGACCGAGCCGACGCCGCCGACGCTGATGTCGCGCTCGCTCTCGCTGGTCGCGCCGCCGGTGACGAACGCGTGGGCGGCGACGACCGAGCGGGTGCCCGGCCGCGTGGCGAGGTCCGCGCGCACCAGGCCGAGGGCGGTCGTGAGGACCGCCTCGTGGCCCCGGCCGTCGCAGCCGAGGACCCCGGCGACCGCGTCGGGCTCGAGGTAGGGCAGCGGGTAGACCGCCACGTCGCCGTGCTCGTCGTGCAGCAGCACGGGGCGGCCGGCGGCGGCGGGGTCGGTGCGCAGGTGCGCGCCCGCCCGCTCGAGCAGCCGCGAGCCGAACCCGAGCCGCGAGGCCGAGTCGTGGTTGCCGGACAGCAGCACGACCTCGGCGCCCGCGGCGGTGAGCCGCGCGAGCGCCTCGTCGAACAGCCGGACGGCGTCCACCGGCGGCAGCGCGCGGTCGTAGACGTCGCCGGCGACGAGCACCACGTCGACCCGCTCCGCGCGGACGACCTCGACGAGGAAGTCGACGAAGGCGGCCTGCGGCCCGAGCATGCCCTCGCGGTGGAAGGAGCGCCCGAGGTGCCAGTCGGAGGTGTGGAGCAGCCGCATGCCCAGCACCGTAGGCAGCACCACCGACAGAGTCCGCCCCGGCGCGCCGGTACGGCCAGGTCACCCGCCCAGCAGGGGGTACGGACCGGTCCGGCCAGGGATCATGGGCCCGTGGGCAAGCCTGTCGAGCAGCGCGTCTTCACCCGCGAGGACCGCCGGCGCTACCGCGACAAGGTGCGGGGCAACCTGGACGCGCTCGCGCGGATGCTCGCCGAGGACCGCTTCGCCGACGAGTCGCCGATGACCGGGCTCGAGGTCGAGCTCAACCTCGTCGACGCCGACGGGCGGCCGGCCATGCGCAACGGCGAGGTGCTGGCGCAGATCGCCGACCCGTCGTTCCAGACCGAGCTCGGCCGGTTCACGATCGAGGTCAACGTCCCGCCGCGCCGGCTCGACGGGCGCAGCGCCGCCGACCTGGAGGCCCAGCTGCGCGAGGTGCTGAACCGCGCGGACGAGCGGGCGGGGGTCACCGGTGCCCGCATCGTCACGGTCGGTGTCCTGCCGACGCTGGGGGAGCGGGACGCGAGCCGCGCGTCGCTGTCGGACGACTCGCGCTACGCCCTGCTCGACGAGCAGATCCTGCTCTCCCGCGGGGAGGACATCGAGCTCGCCATCACGGGTCCCGAGCAGCTGAGCGCCCTCGCGGACTCGATCGCGCCGGAGGCCGCCTGCACCAGCGCCCAGGTGCACGTCCAGGTGCGCCCCGAGGCGTTCGCGGGCACCTGGAACGCCGCCCAGGCGGTGAGCGGGGTCCAGCTCGCGCTGGGGGCGAACTCGCCGTACCTCTTCGGCCGCCAGCTCTGGGCCGAGACGCGGATCGCGCTGTTCCAGCAGGCGACGGACACCCGCAGCGAGGAGCTCAAGGCGCAGGGGGTGCGGCCGCGCGTGTGGTTCGGGGAGCGCTGGATCACCTCGATCTTCGACCTGTTCGAGGAGAACGTCCGCTACTTCCCCGCGCTGCTGCCCGTGTGCGACGACGAGGACCCCCAGGCGGTGCTGAACGAGGGAGGCGCGCCCCAGCTGGCCGAGCTCTCCCTGCTCAACGGCACGGTCTACCGCTGGAACCGCCCTGTCTACGCCGTCGCGGACGGCGAGCCGCACCTGCGCGTCGAGAACCGCGTGCTGCCGGCCGGTCCGACCGTCGCCGACATGGTCGCCAACGCGCTCTTCTTCCACGGGGTCACGCGGGTGCTCGCCGAGGCGGAGCGGCCGGTCTGGTCGCGGATGCCGTTCGCGGTCGCCGAGGACAACTTCCTGCGCGGCGCGCGCGAGGGCATCGAGGCCTCGGTGACCTGGCCGGGGATGGGCCGGCTGAAGGCGACCGACCTCGTGCTGCGCCACCTGCTGCCGCTCGCCCACGACGGGCTCGACCGCTTCTGCGTCGACCCGACGCTGCGCGACCACTACCTCGGGATCATCGAGGCGCGCTGCACCTCACGCCGCAACGGCGCGGTGTGGCAGGTGGAGGAGGTACGCGCCGGTGAGGCCCGCGGGCTCGACCGGGCGGAGGCGCTGCGCGCCATGACCCTGCGCTACGCCGAGCTCATGCACTCGAACGAGCCCGTCCACACGTGGGAGGTCAGCGGCGGTTGAGGTCGCGCGCGCTCGCCTGGTCGCGCGGCATCAGGTCGAGCCGGGCCACGACGACGTGCGCGGGCCGGGTGACCGCCCAGGTGATCGCCTCGGCGACGTCCCCTGCGGTCAGCGGCGTCACCCCCTGGTAGACGCCGGCCGCGCGCTCCTCGTCGCCGCTGAAGCGGACCTTGGAGAACTCGGTCTCGACCATGCCGGGCGCGACCTCCAGGACGCGTACGGGCTCGCCGAGGAGCTCCACCCGCAGCGTGTCGACGACTGCCGCGGCCGCGTGCTTCACCGCGGTGTAGCCGCCGCCGCCCGGGTACGTCTGGTGCCCGGCGACGCTCGTCACCACGGCGATGCGCCCGTCGCCGGAGGCGCGCAGCGCGGGCAGGAACGCCCGCACCGTGCGCGCGACGCCGGTGACGTTGGCGTCGTACATCCAGCGCCACTGCTCCTCGTCGAAGCCCTCGACGGGGTCGAGCCCGAGCGCACCGCCGGCGTTGGCGATGACGACCTCGACGGCGTCGTGGCCGGCCGCGAACTCCTGCACCGACGCCGTGCTCGTGACGTCGAGCGGGCGGGCCTCGACGCTGACGCCGGCCGCCCGCGCCTTCTCCGCGACCTCGGCCAGGCGGTCCTGCCGCCGGGCGCCGAGGAGGAGGTCGAAGCCCGCCTCCGCCAGCGCGTACGCCGTCGCCTCGCCGATGCCGCTGCTCGCGCCCGTCACCACCGCTGTCGCCATGCCGCCGAGGCTACCGACCCCCGGCGCGCCGCCCGCGCGGGCCCAGCGGAGGATGGGGCGATGAGCAGCGAGCACGCCCCCACTGCCACGGCCATGCGCCGCGCCCTGCGCCGCGCCCGGGACGGCGTGACCCTGGACGCCGCGGAGGGTGCGGTGCTGCTGCAGGCGCGGGGCGCCGACCTCGAGGAGCTGTGCGTCTCGGCCTCCCGCGTCCGCGACGCGGGGCTGGCGGCCGCCGGGCGGCCGGGGGTCGTGACGTACTCGCGCAAGGTCTTCATCCCGCTGACGCGCCTGTGCCGCGACCGCTGCCACTACTGCACCTTCGTCACGGTGCCGGGCGTGCTGCGCCGCGAGGGGCACGGCATGTTCCTCACGCCGGACGAGGTCCTCGACATCGCCCGGCAGGGCGCGGCGATGGGCTGCAAGGAGGCGCTGTTCACGCTGGGCGACCGGCCGGAGGACCGCTGGCCGGAGGCGCGGGAGTGGCTCGACGCGCACGGCTACGACGACACCCTCGCCTACGTCCGCGCGATGGCGGTGCGGGTGCTGGAGGAGACCGGGCTGCTGCCGCACCTCAACCCGGGCGTGCTGTCCTGGACGGACTTCCAGCGGCTCAAGCCGGTCGCGCCGTCGATGGGCATGATGCTCGAGACCGTCGCAGAGCGGCTGTGGTCGGAGCCCGGCGGCCCGCACTACGGCTCCCCGGACAAGGAACCCGCTGTGCGCGTGCGGGTCCTCGAGGACGCCGGCCGGACGACCGTGCCGTTCACGACCGGGCTGCTGCTCGGCATCGGGGAGACCTTCGAGGAGCGGGCCGAGGGGATCCTCGCAATACGCCGTGTCGCGCGGCAGTACGGCGGCATCCAGGAGGTGATCCTGCAGAACTTCCGGGCCAAGAGCGGGACCGCGATGGCCGCGACGGAGGACGCCTCCCTGCAGGAGCTCGCGGCGACGATCGCGGTCGCCCGGCTCGTCCTCGGCCCGGCGGTCCACCTGCAGGCGCCCCCGAACCTCGTCGACGACGAGTACGCCCTGATGCTGCGCGCCGGCATCGACGACTGGGGCGGCATCTCGCCGCTCACGCCGGACCACGTCAACCCCGAGCGGCCGTGGCCGCAGATCGACGAGCTCGCCGAGCGCTGCCGTGAGCTCGGGTTCGAGCTGCGCGAGCGGCTCACGGTCTACCCCGAGTACGTCCGCCACGGCGAGCCGTGGATCGACCCGCGGGTGCTGCCGCACGTCCGTGCCCTCGCCCTGCCGGACGGCCTCGCGGACGAGAAGGCCGTCGTGGCAGGGCGTCCGTGGCAGGAGCCGGACCAGCCGCTGACCTCGGCGGGGCGTACGGACCTGCACCGCGAGATCGACGAGTCGGGGCGCACCGACGACCGCCGCACCGACTTCGACGAGGTCTACGGCGACTGGGAGTCGCTGCGCGACAGCGTCGCCAGCGCGCGGGTGCCCGAGCGGCTGCCGGCCGACGTCCGCGAGGCGCTCTCCGTTGCCGCGGACGACCCGACCCGGCTGAGCGACGCGCAAGCGCTCACGCTGCTCGAGGCCGACGGCGAGCCGCTCGACGTGCTGGCGCGCATCGCGGACGACCTCCGCCGCGCGGTCGTCGGCGACGAGGTGACCTACTGCGTCACGCGGAACATCAACTTCACCAACGTCTGCTACACCGGCTGCCGGTTCTGCGCGTTCGCCCAGCGGCGGACCGACGCCGACGCGTACACCCTGTCACTGGAGCAGGTCGCCGAGCGTGCGGCGCAGGCGTGGGACGTCGGCGCGACCGAGGTCTGCATGCAGGGCGGGATCCACCCCGATCTGCCTGGCACGGCGTACTTCGACATCGCGAAGGCGGTGAAGGAGCGCGTGCCCGGCATCCACGTGCATGCGTTCTCGCCGATGGAGGTGGCGAACGGCGCGACCCGTACGGGCATGAGCATCCGCGACTGGTTGCAGCAGGCCAAGGAGTCCGGCCTGGACAGCATCCCCGGCACTGCAGCGGAGATCCTCGACGACGAGGTCCGGTGGGTGCTGACGAAGGGCAAGCTGCCGACGTCCGTGTGGGTCGAGGTCGTGCGGACCGCGCACGAGCTCGGGATCCGCTCGTCCTCGACGATGATGTACGGCCACGTCGACGCCCCGCACCACTGGCTCGGGCACCTGCGCCTGCTGGCCCAGCTGCAGCAGGAGACCGGTGGCTTCACGGAGTTCGTGACGCTGCCCTTCGTCCACCTCAACGCGCCGGTCTACCTCGCGGGGATCGCCCGTGCCGGCGCCACTCCTCGGGAGAACCGCGCCATCACCGCGATGGCCCGGCTGCTGCTGCACCCGTGGATCCCCAACATCCAGACCTCGTGGGTGAAGCTCGGCTCCGAGGGTGCGGCGCAGATGCTGCAGTCAGGCGCGAACGACCTCGGCGGCACGCTGATGGAGGAGACGATCTCGCGCATGGCCGGGTCGTCGTACGGGTCCTACAAGAGCGTCCGCGACCTCGAGGCGGTCGCGGCGGCCGCCGGGCGTCCGGCCCGCCAGCGCACCACGACGTACGGCGTGGTGCCGGAGGAGCGGCGCGAGGCGGCCCTGCGCTCCGACGGGCACCTGCCGGTTCTGCTGCCCGTGGTGTAGCCCCCGAGATCTGCATGATCACGGGGAGGGGGCGCCCCAGGATCTGCATGATCACGGGGAGGGGGCGCCCGAGATCTGCATGATCACGGGGGAGGGGCGGGTCAGACGAGGGTGAGCTGCTCGCCCTGCCGCGCCCGTCCCTGGGCCAGCAGGGCGCGCTCGTGCCCCGTCCGCCAGGCGGTCGTGACGCGGCGGCCGACGCCGTGGCGCGTCGCGAGGTCGGTGACCTGCTGGGCGATGCGCGCCTGGTAGGCCTTCGGGGCGTAGGAGCCGGCGACGTACATCGCCTGGTAGCGCGGCACGAGGTCCGGGTGCGTCGCCTGCAGCCACTGCATCCACCACTCGCGGGCGCCGGGGCGCAGGTGGAGCGTCAACGGGGTGACGTAGTCGGCGCCGGACTCGGCGATGGCGCGGACCGTCGCCTCGAGCTGTTGCGGCGAGTCGGTGAGCCAGGGCAGCACGGGCGCCATGAGCACGCCCGTGCGGATGCCCGCCTCCCGCAGCTTCGCGAGCGTCTCGAGCCGGCGGGTGGGCGGCGGGGTCCCGGGCTCGACGGTGCGCCACACCTCGTCGTCGACGGAGCCGACGCTGACCGCGACCGAGACGTCGGTGACGTCCGCAGCCGCGGTGAGCACGTCGAGGTCGCGGGCCACCAGCGCGCTCTTGGTGAGGATCGAGAACGGCGTCCGCGCCGCGGTCAGCGCCTGCAGGACCTGCCGGGTCAGCTGGTAGCGGCCCTCGGCACGCTGGTACGGGTCGGTGTTCGTGACGAGTGGCAAGGTACATACTCACGAGGGTGCGGAGCAAGGAGGACACAGTGCGGACAGCGATCTACTGCCGGATCAGCCAGGACAGGGACGGCTCTGAGGCGGGGGTGACCCGTCAGGAGGAGGACTGTCGTGCCCTGGCAGCGGAGCGCGGCTGGGAGGTCGTGGAGGTCTACACCGACAACGACGTGTCCGCCTCCAGCCTCAGCCGGAAGCCTCGGGTGCGCTACGAGCAGATGTTGGAGGACGCCCGCAACGGGCGCTTCGAGGCGGTCACCTTCTACTCCAACTCCCGGCTCACGAGACGGCCAAGGGAGTGGGAGCAGGTCATTGAGCTGGCACAAAAGCACAAGATCAGGTTGGCCTCCGTCAAGAGCGGTGCCGCCGACCTAACGACGGCGGACGGCAGGGCCGTAGCCCGCACCATCGCCGCATGGGACGCCGCAGAGGCCGAGCGGACGGGAGAGAGGGTCAGTCGAGCGCACGAGCAGCGCCGCGCCCAGGGGAGGGCGCACGGCGGACACCACGTCTTTGGCTACCTCAAGCCTGACGCCTCGCAGGGCATCGGTTACACGACACACATTGACCCGGAAGCCCAGGCTGCGATACGTCAAGCGGCGGAGATTGCCGTTCTTGAGGGAAGCCTGACCAGCATTCAGAAGGCTTGGAACGCCGCTGGCGTCCTCACGGTGAATAGCGGTCCGTGGAACAGTCTGCGCAGCATCCAGCGAGTCCTGATGAACCCACGGATTGCCGGTCTGGTGGCCCACAAGGGGGAAGTGGTCGGGGAGGGTGACTGGCCCGCCGTCATTGACCGGCCAACCTGGGAGGCCATGTGCACGGCTATTGCGCCTAAGAAGGGCGGGCCAGGGTCACACAACGCTCGGAAGTATCTCTTGAGCGGCTATGTATTCTGTGGCTCTTGCGGACACCGCATGGAAGCCGCCGAGTCGTCGGGCACCTACAGCAAGGGCAAGCGCGCTGGCACCCGTTGGACCGTCAACCGGTACGCCTGCTATTCCAGCACTGGCGGTTGCGGCAAGGTCACCCGGAATAAGACTTGGCTTGAGACGTACGTGAAGGCACTGGTTGGCAGGGCCCTCCAGGACGCTCCTCCCAGGGAGCATGCCGTGAGTGGAGCAGACCACTCCGCCGAGATTGCCCGACTTGAGGCCGACATTGCGGCTACGCGCGCAGACATGCTGTCCGGCGCCGTGCCGAGGGCCGACGGCTTCGCCTACGTGACCGCCTGCCGTGCGCGAGTGGTGGAGCTTCAGCGAGAGCAGGCGCAGTGGGCCCGAGCAGCCATTGAGCAGAGTGCCCGACCCCCACTGGAGGTCTGGCAGGACGAGCGCCCAGAGACCCTGGAGGCGCGACGGGCGATCCTGGGCACCGTCGTGCGCAGCGTGGAGGTTCTGCCGCTCCCACGCGGCTTCTGGACGGCGGACAACCTGCCCCTGGACTCCGTGAGGGTCCACACCGCTTGACTGTGCCGCGTTAGTTAGGTTGACCCCCGTGGACACCGGGGCTACCTTCGCCTCGGTCCACGGGAACGTGCGACCACACCAGCGAACCGAGAGGACACGGCGTAGCCGTTAGTCAGACCGCTCAGGCCACAGTGCCCGAGCAAGCCCGGACAGCCGTCACGGCTGGATCGGACCGCAAGACCCTGAAGGACCTTGAGCCGTGGGCGGACGCCTGGGCAGCCGACCACTGGCACCCGTCGTCGGAGACCTGGGATCGGCTCTACCGCCTGGCGGCGCTAGCCCCGGCTTCAGTCGTTCGAGGGCCGAATCTCAATCTCGGCACGGACCAGCCGCTTGGTCTCGCTGCCCTCGTGCAGGACGTAGGGCCCATCGGAGAAGTCCTCCGTGACGTCATCGAGCCGCAGGTGTCCATCCCTAACGAGAGTGTCCAAGTCCTCAGCAGACAGGACCAGGCGGACAAGCGCGCCCTCGGCGCGACCCTCAAGAGCAACACGGGAAGCCATGCGCAGCAGCCTAGCGGGCTGCTCTCCGCCAGCACCAAGGCCGCAGCATGAGGCCCAGCACGATCATCCATGAGTCCTGGACCTGCGGTTGGCGCGCAGGACGCAACCCTCTGGCTGAGCCCCCACGGGACAAGGCTGAGGCGGACGCCTGGCTGCGCTACATGCAAACCTTCGGCACCAAGAACCCCGCCGCACGCAAGCTCTGGCGCGACATGCACGCGCGGTTCCTTCGGGACCTTGAGGCAGCAGCGAATGACTGAGCGGCTTCTGGTCCGGGACGTGAACCTCTACAACCGACTCCTCCGAGGACACAGCGGCCTCAAGGTGGGTCCTCGCGCCGTTTGCCAGGTCCATTGCGCCCGGGCCACATATCGAGGGAAGAGCGGGGGAGTGGTCTTTCCGTTCAGCATCAAAACCCTCTCCGATGAAGTCGGCCTCAATGAGAAATCCGCCCGGGACAATCGTCGGATTGCTATTGACTCGGGCTGGCTCACTAGTCTGGGTAGCGACACCTGGAAGCGCGAGCGCTTGGCTCTGTCGATTCCTTTCGACAAGTGGAAGGAGTTTCAGGACTGTCCGGGAACGGCTGAGATTGCGCACGGGGAGTGCGGCCATTGGAAGGGCAAGTCAGAGCTGGGCACCCTGGTGGTACCCCCTCAGAGCGCCCCCTATGGGGCGCCCAGGGATCCTTGGGCTGAGCTTGAGTACTACCCCCCGAGCGGCTACTACGGCGGCGCAGACGCGGGGCTAGCTCCCTACTAGGGGCACCCCTGGCACGGTAGAAAGCTCCACGTCTGCGGAAGAAGATGCCGTGGATCACGAAGAATGTATACCCATACTCTGTCTATCTCTGTTGCCACTCTGTTGAGTGGCTATAGAGAGTAGAGAAGCACGAGCACCGAAGAGTGCTCGGCTTGAGAACTAAGGCACAGAGGTAAGCCAGACTCCTCGGAACAGACTGGCGTCAGTTCCTCGGAGTTAGAGAACTGGTGAAGGAATGACAATCACCCCGTGAAGGGGTGATGGTCAATGCAGTATCAGCCCAGGGATGAAGACAGCCCCGCAAAGGGCTGCCAGAGAGCTGATAGCCAGAGAAAGCCCTAGGAACGCCTCAGCGGCCATTGAAGCCGCTGGGGCTACTCCTGGGCCCCCGAAGGGCACAAGGCGCTTAGAAACGATTCTGAGGCTTCTCAGAGGCATCTGAGCGTCATATGGGGAAGGGGGGTGTGAAACCTTGACGGTTTCACCTCTCCCAGACCTGGACCTAGCCAAATTGGCACGGCCGCAGATTGATGAACTTTTATCCGGTTTCTGGTTGTGTTTTTGGTGTTTGCTGTTCATTGTGAGCGAGTTCAACTGAATGAGAAGGAGAGACATGCGGGGGACCATCTATTGCGAGCACTGCGGACGCCTTTGGGCGCAGTGCCCGGAGGCCCAGGAGCGAGACGCGGCTCAGTGGGTTGCGAGAGTCGCCCGGAGAGGACCGATCCCAGGCGTACCGAGGCGCCAGGCGACCGAGCATGACGCGCGGAGGCCAGTGAATAAGGCGGACGCCATTTCAGCGGGTCTCTTCAAGCTGGACGGCGAGTGACGGAAGCGGCGTCGATTGCCCGTGACATACCTCACACGGCTCTGTTGTCCTACTTTTGCTCCTAGGACAGCTCTTCTATAGTGAGGGGTTTTCTTCCCTCCGCAACACACAGAGGAGAAGGACCATGCCATTCCTTGAGCGTCATCAGTGCCAGCAGTGCGATTCGTTCTTCACCCGGACCTATGGGCTCCGGGGTCGCAAGCCGCGCTACTGCGGCGAGTCCTGCCGCGCCAAGGCGGAGCACGCTCGCATCGTGGCCCGCCTGGTGGCCGATGGGAAGCTCGTTGAGGTTCCCGCGTGACCGACGTGGCTGCTGCGCTGGACCGGATCACCCGGACTCAGCGACAGGCCCTCCTGTCGGCCTTCACGGGCCTCAGGGACGCCAATGCCACCAAGGATGAGCCGTACGCCGCTCTGTGGTCAGAGCTGGCCTGGGCAGTCCATGAGGCTGCCCGCCGCGAGGCAGTGAGCCTCAAGGCGCTTGAGCGGGAGGTTGCTCCCATCCGCGCCGTCGCCGTCACGTTCGAGGACGGCCCTGCTCAGCCGCTCTACGGAGTGCTGGGTTACCCGGACCGCTAACGGTCCGATCTTGATTGTCCTGGCGTGAAGCCGCGTCAGGTCTTGCTGGTCCGCAGAACACGGGTTGGGGAGAGCCGGGTGGCGTCCTAAGGGGCGCTGCCCGTTCTTCATTTCTACCGGTCCTAGGACCGGCGCCAACCCCGTTCAATTCAGCCCGCTAGCGCTTCCGGCTAGTGGGCTTTCTGCTGTCCAGAAGGACCCACATTGTTCAACATTGACGCCTTCGAGGCGCTTATTGAGAAGGCCCGCAGCGAGCAGCGCGGGCTTGCCCCGACCGAGCTTGCCGCTGTCCTGACTTCGCTCCGGTCTGAGACGCGTAACGAGGTTCTGGCCGCTATCAACGCTCCTGGTCTTGAGGACCAGCACATTGAGCGCCGGGACGCGCTTGAGGCTATTGTCCTCAGCGCTGTTGAGAAGTCTAACGAGGGCGCTTCGTCCGCCGTGACTGAGCGGCGTTCCCGAGTTCTTCACGCCGCCGCTAACGCGGTGCCTGGCGATGAGAACCGCTCTCTGATTCCTGGGACGAGCGAGCTGCGGGCCCTCATTGCAGAGGGCACCAACCCGGCCGGTGGTTACACCGTTCCCACCGAGACGGCCCATGAGCTGATTGGCAAGCTTGCCGCCGCGTCTGTTTTCCTCCGTGCCCCGGGGCTTCAGGTCCGCCGCTTCACCGGTGGCAGTTTCCTGATTCCTCAGGTGCAGAGTTCTTCGGCTCCCGGCGTTGTTGCCGAGGGTGCAAGCATCACCGAGGGAACGCTTTCCTTCGGCGCGCAGACGTTCAAGCCCATTAAGTACGCGAGCCTCTACCGAGCGTCCTCGGAGATCCTTGAGGATGCTTCGGTGGACCTGCGCAACGAGATTGCGCACATTATGACTCGTGACGTTGGTAGCGCGGTTGACGTGGACGCCTTCGGCGCGGGCAACGGCACTACGGCCCTCAAGGGCCTCACTGCTGCCAGTCAGGGCACCACAACCAACTTCAGCACCGGCCACACCGCGATTACGTGGACGGACATTCTGAACTCCGTCACCGACATTGAGGCGACTGGCGCTAGCGCTACTGTCGTCTGGGCATCCCCGGATCAGGCCAAGCCGCTGCGCGCGACTCAGACCACCACGGGTGAGTTCATCATTGGCAGCCCGACCACGACGCCCACCGACCGCGCCGCTGGCCTTCCGCTCCTCGTGAGCGCGAACCTCCCCGCGCGTACGGTCATCGTGGCTGACGCCAGTCGCATCTACGTCGGCGTTCGTCGTGACGTGAATATCGCCTACAGCGCCGATGCCTTCTTCGGCGCGGACAGCCTTGGCCTTCGCCTGACGTACCGCCTCGCCGGTATCAACGTCGCTGAGGCCACCAGCGTCCAGATTCTCAAGGCTTCCGCCTCGTAACAACTTCTAGCGGCCCTCGGCCGGGGTGTCTTACAGGGACCTCCACCCGACAGAGGGGCTTAGCCCGCTAGTGAGCTGCTGCGCCGCGTCATCCCTCACTGCTGCGTTCCGCCCGGTACACCGGAGTTCACAGTGAGGCGGCTCAGCCGCTCTTTGGCCCCCTGGCCCGCCGATTCTCTCAATCTCGGCCGGGTCGGGGGGCCTTTTTGTCGTTCCCCGTGACTTCTGAACCCAAGGCAATCCACATGGCTGATTCCTCTCAAACCCTGCGCGTCGTCATCGTCGGTGACGCCAAGTCCGTCCAGCGTGCCTTCAGCGGAACCTCCGCTAGCGCCGCTAAGACCGAAGCTGCACTCAAGCGTCTCTCTGCTCGCACCGCTGCGGTCGGGACGGCGTTTGGGGTTATGGGTGGCCTTGCAGCGGCCTCGCTGGCACGCATGGCGGTTAACGGAGCCAAGGCTGGCTTCACGCTGGCTGAGAAGCTTGAGCAGGCGCGCATTGGCTTTACGACCCTTCTGGGGTCGGCCAAGGCTGCCGACACCATGCTCAACAACCTGAAGAACTTTGCCAAGACCACGCCGTTTGAGTTCCCCGAGCTGGTCACTCAGGCTAACCGCCTGCTGGCGATGGGCTTTGCCTCCAAGCAGATCATTCCCCTGCTGACCAATGCCGGTAACGCTGTTGCCGCTGTTGGTGGCAATGGCGAGACGCTGGACCGCGTGACTCTGGCTCTGGGTCAGATCAACACCAAGGGTCACGTCATGGCTCAGGAGATGAACCAGCTCACCGAGGCTGGCATCCCCGCCTGGCAGATGCTTGCCGACAAGCTCGGGACGAATGTCGCCGGGGCGATGGACAAGGTCACCAAGCGCCAGGTGGACAGCAAGACCGCTATGGATGCCTTCATGTCCGGCATGGAGAAGTCCTACGGCGGCATGATGGACAAGCAGTCGCACACCGTCCAGGGCATGATTTCGAATATCAAGGACGCCTCTGGCCTGGCTGCTGCCAACATCGTCACGGCATTCTTCCCGGCTATCAAGGTGGTCCTCAACAAGTTCGTTGACCTCACGAGCTGGATTAGCAACAAGACCCCTGCCGCTATCAACAAGGTCAAGGGCGAGTTCGAGAAGCTGAAGCGTTCTCTCAAGGAGAACCTTCCTAGCATCGACCTCAGCAAGCTCTTCAAGACGGGCAAGGCTGACGCTAGCGCCGGTAAGGCGTTCGTCCAGCCGATCCTTGACTCTCTCGGGAATGCTGGCAGTGCAGTGACAGAGAAGGTCAAGACCTGGCGTCAGCCGGTCATGGACGCCTTCTCGCAAATCAAGATGGACGTTACGCCGATCCTGCACAGCATGGCGGTAGGCATCCGAGACGGTGCCAAGACGCTCATTGACGCCTTCACGGCGGGTGTGCAGACGGGCGATTGGGGTCCGCTGGGTCAGGCTATTGGCACTGCCATTGGGACCACGCTGAAGGCTTCGGCTGACCTGGCTACCGTCCTCCTGGGCTGGGTGAAGCAGGTCGATTGGGTGGGTGTCGGTATTGCCGCTGGCAAGGTCGCGCTTCCGTTCGTCATCGGTCTCGCGTCCGGGCTTCTGGCGTTCGACCCCAAGGCCCTCTTCTCGCAGCTTGCGGCGCATTGGGAGCTTGTCCTGGTGGCGGGGCTATCCATCGCCTTTGCCCCGGCGAAGATTGCCGGTGCTCTTGGTGAGGTGCTGGCCCGCGTTCCGCTGGCCGGTGGCCTGCTGAAGTGGGGTGTTGAGGCCCTTCAGAAGTTCGGGGATGGACTGGAGTCCGCCGCTGTCCGGGTCCTGGGCAACCTGGGTAAGGGCTTCGCTCGCAGCTTCACCAAGATTGGCACTGACTCCGCTGGGTCTATCAGCGGCATGATCGTGAGCATTGTCAAGTATCTTGCCGAACTGCCGATCCGGGCTGACAAGGCGCTCCTCACGCTTCAGTTCGCGGGAGCTAGAGCAATCGTGAACTTCGGCCGAGCGATGCTAGACCGTGCTCCTACGGCCGTGGGCGACGTGCTGGGCACCATCAACCGCCTGCTCATCAATGGCGGGGTGAAGATCGCCAAGCTCCTGGTAGACGCCGGACGCAACGTGATTGAACTCTTCCTCAACGCGATGACGGGGAAGTTTGCTGGCGTGAGTGCCAGTATTCAGGCGCTGGGTGCTCTCATCAAGAACGCTGCGGCTGACTTTGGGAGCCTGCTGGTTGACGCTGGGGTGAACCTGGTTCGTGGGCTTGTTCGTGGAGTCACCAGCTCGGCGAGTTTCGTCAAGGACGCCATGAAGGGTCTTGCCTCCACGGCCAAGAACACCTTTACCTCGTTCCTTGGCATCCACTCGCCGTCGCGAGTCTTTGCTGAGTACGGTGACAACACGGTTGAGGGTTACGCGGCTGGCGTCAAGCGCACTACACCCAAGGCTGTGGCTGCTGTTGCCGCTCTCGCTCGCTCGGTCTCGGATGCCATGAAGCGCTTTGAGACTGACCTCTTCAACAAGGACAGCAACGGGATTGTTGCCAACCTTGTGGGGGACACGTCTGGCATCAAGGATCAGGCACTCAACCTGGCTACCTCTGTCCTTGGGCTTCCGGCGGACCTCGGCTCCGAGCGGAGCGGTCTCAACCAGAAGGTCACCGACGCCAGCACGGCCAATGCCAATGCGGTCAAGGCGTCCACTGAGGCGGTGCTCAAGCGCACCGAGGCCATGAAGAAGTACCAAGCCGCCGTGAAGGCCCTTCAGACGGCCCAGGAGGCCCCCGTGAGGGCCGACAAGAAGGGCTCCACCGCCAAGAGCGAGGAGGCCAAGGCGAAGGCTGAGGCTGCCGCACAGAAGCGCGTAACGGCTGCCTGGAACTCCCTGCACGACGCCCAGGAGCGAGCAAGGAACGCAGCGGGCAAGGTCACAAGCAGTGGCAAGGCGCTCAGCAAGGCGAAGGACGACCTCAACGCGTACGACGCCGCGACCGCAAAGGCCCGTGATCCGAAGAATATTGAGGCGGCGCGCCAGGCTATCGCTGTTGCTAATCAGAAGTTGCAGGACCTTGCGAAGCAGCGGGACGACGTTGCTACGAAGCTGAAGGCGGCGCAGGACAACCTGAGCAGCGCCCTCGGCTACGCCAGCCAGGTCAGTGGCAACCTGGCTGGTCTCGGGAACCTCACGGGCCTCCTGGATGGGTCCACGGACGCCGACGGTAATCCTACGGGTGACAACACTGCGGCTGGTCTCGGAAAGAGGCTGGGGGACAAGCTGGCTCAGGTCAAGGGCTTTGCGTCCAACGTGAAGGACTTGCTGAGCAAGGGTCTCAACAAGCAGTCGCTCCAGGATATTGTGGCTGCCGGTGCGGACACGGGCGGGCAGGTCGCTCAGGCGCTTCTGAACTCCCCTGGCTCTATCGGAGATATCAACTCCATGCAGAGCCAGATTCAAGGAATCAGTGACGATCTGGGGAAGTCCCTGGCTGACAGCTTCTACGCCGTCGGTGGGCAGACTGCCGATCAGTACGCGGCTGGCCTCCAGGTGCAGTTTGACAGCCTTCAGACGCAGATGCAGACCGTTGCTGACGGTCTGGTGACCTCGTTGCAAACTGCTCTTGGTCTGGACGCCGAGGGGGATAACCCGCTCAAGGTGCTGGGCGAGCAGGCGGGGGCAGCGTTTGTTGACGGTTTCACCGATGCCGTGGCGAACGGCACGGCCACCAAGACGCTGACGACCAAGCCGAAGGCCACGGCTTCGGGGAAGAACTTCTTCGACACGGCTCTTGCGGGCGGCATCACGACCATTGTGAATGTGGCCGGGAGCGTCATCAGTGAGCGGGACCTTGCCGCTACCATTACGAAGCACCAGGCGACTACCGCCCGGCGCTCGGGACGAGCGGCCTAAGAGGCAACCTGGCTTGCGCTTAGGTTGACTCCTACGTTAGACACAAGATTGCCCCTGTGGTTGGGCCTGGCGACTATCACTCGTCAGGACTCCGGCCACAGGGGCGCTTCTTGTGTTTCTGGCGTCAGGGCTACCGCTGCCTGGGGATGAGACCGAAGAGGTGACTCCAGGTCTCGTCCGTCGGGCGGAAGTTGTCGGCCACCCACTGCTCAGCCCATGCGTTCACGTCTGGCGCGGGCACCCGCTCGAGTTCGGGCGTCCCGTCCTCCACCCAGAGCACGTCCGTTCCCTCGGGGATGAACTCCCAGGCACCCTCCAGGGCTGCGCGAGAGACGGGGTGCCGAACGTCCAGCGTGAAGGTCTCGCCCTCCTGCCAGAGCGCTACGCCAGGCACGTCGTAGTGCAGGACGGGGGCGGTGGTTGTGCTTGTCATGCTGCTTCCTCTCGGTAACCAGGCGGTCGCCTTGAGCGCCTGGGTCCTGCATGGGACCACGGCGAGTGGGACGACACACCTAGACCGGGAGAACCTGGTCCCTTCTGACTACCTCGGCTGGCTAGTATGTGCGCTGCCGCTCGTCGTCCCGAGCGCGACGTGGTCACCGGACCAGGACGGCTTCTGCAGCTCGCGCGCCAGCACCTCGGCGACGTTGACCTTGACGACGATCTTCGAGTCGAAGTCGGCACCGCTGTCGAGGTCGAGGTACTCGTGGGTCTTGCGGGCGAAGCAGTAGACGCAGGCGTGCGTGCACCCGCGGTAGGGGTTGACGGTCCAGCGGAACGGCACCCGGCTCGCCGCGGGGACGCGGTTGAGCGCCGAGCGCGCGGTCACCTCGAAGAACGTCATGCCGCGGAACTCCGGGGTGTCGAAGGTCCGCGCCACCGCGCCCCTCGGCAGCAGCGGCAGCGCCGCGCTCGTGGCCTCCATGTCGAGGCGCTGGCTGTCCCATCGCACCCGACCATTCGACCACATGTTCGAGCCGGGCGTCACGACCGGCGCGCGGTCCGCTCCTGCAGCAGGGCACCGAGCCGCTCGACCGTCCCCGTCATGCCCCGCGCCGACGCCGCCGCGAGCACCGCCTCGAGCTCGGCCCGGTCGCCGCCACGGAGGCCGCCGGCGTCCTCCGCGGCCCATGCCAGCGCGTACGCCCGGGCGTGGACCTCCGCGCTGCCGCCGCCCTCCCGCCGGGCCAGGGCGAGCGCGTCGGCCAGGTGCTCGCCGGCCGCGGCACGGTCGCCCTCGAGCCGGGCGAGCCGGGCGAGCGCGAGGGAGACCGGCCCCACCGTCCCGATCTGGCCGAGGGTGGCGAGCAGGCCGGCGAGCGGGGCGAGCCGGGCGCGCAGCGGGGGCGCCAGGTCGGCCCGCTCGAGGTCCGCGACGACGTGGGCCAGCAGCGCGAGCCGCCCGTGCGAGGTCCAGACCTCCGGTTCGGGCCAGTGCACCTCCGCGGCGAGCGCCTCCTCGCCGCCCGGCCGTCCAGCGGCGGCGTCGGCGACCGCGCGGGTCCATCGCGCGACGACCGGGTTGTGCGGGACGTCGCCGGACGCCGCGGCCAGCGTGCCCCGGTCCCACGCGAGCACGAGCGCCGCGAGCTCGAAGGTCCCCGCCTGCTGCAGCTCCGTGCGCCGGTGCGCGGCCTCCGCCTCGTCGTAGAGCCGGGACGCCTCCGCGAGGTCGCCCCGCCACTGGGCGAGGCAGGCCCGGGCCCAGCCGAGCTGGACTCGGTTCACCGGCAGGCGCAGCACCTCGCTGCGCAGGCTCCCCGCGCTGATGTGCTCGGCGGCCTCCGCGGTGCGCCCGAGGTTCATGCACGCCATCGTCAGCAGGTTGTGCCGCAGCACCTCGTCGACGTCCTGCTGCTCGTGGGGCAGCGTGCGGAGGCGCTCGAGCAGCTCCACCGACTCCGCCGAGCGGCTCGCGACCCCGGCGTACGTCAGCGTCCTCCCGAGCAGCGCGTCGGCCAGCACGTCGGCGTCGCCCGTCGCCTCGGCCAGCGCGAGCGCGCGGGCGCTGAGCCCGTCCGGGACGGAGGGGTCGGGGTCGTAGCAGTGCCCGATCGCGGTCACGGCGAGGACCCGGGCCCGGGCGGCGGGGTCGTCGGCGAGCAGGCCGTCGAGCCCGCGCAGGGTCGCGAGCAGGGGCGCGGGGTCCGAGCCGTAGACCGGCCAGGGCCACGAGCCGGAGACGCGCAGGAGGTTCGCCGCGAGCCGCCCGACGGAGGCGGTCCTCCCGGCGCGCAGCGCGGTGACGAGCTCGGCGTCGAGCACGTCGAGCACGGCCTGCCCGCGTCCGGAGCGGGTCAGTGCCGTGAGCTCCGCCGCGACCAGCTCGTCGCGCTCGGCGGGGTCGGCGCCGAGCAGGAGCTCGTGCGCCTCCACCGCGCTGCGCCACCAGCCGGCCGCGGCCTCGGGCTGGCCCTGCTGCTCCGCCGTACGGGCCGCGTCGCGAGCCGCGGCCAGCACCTCGGCCGCGTCGGCCAGCGCGCCCGCCGCGCGCAGGTGCCCGGCGCGGCGCAGGGCCCGGTCCCCGCGGACGCCGCCGTGCGCCGCCGCGGCCGCCGCGAGGTGGAGGCGCTGGCGGCGCAGGGCCGGCACCGACGCGGCCACCTCGTCGCGGAACAGCGCGTGGGTGAAGGCGTAGCCGCCGCTGGCGGCCGAGTGGACGAGGACCTCGGCGGTGGCGGCCGCGTCGAGCGCGTCGGCGGCGCTCGTCACGTCGCTGCCGAGGACCTCCGCGAGCAGCCGCACGTCGAGCGGGTCCCCGAGGACGGCCGCCACGCGGAGTGCCTCGAGCACGGGCTCGGGCAGCTCGGCCAGCCGGCGGGCGAGCACCGGGCGGACGGCATCGGGCACTGCGCCCTCCGGGTCGGCGGAGGCGAGCTTCGCGTACTCCTGGGCGAACAGCGGCACCCCGCCCGTGACGGCCGTCAGCGCCGCGGTCTCGGCCGCGTCGGGGCGGCGACCGCGTACCTGCTCGACCAGGTCGGCCACGTCCGGCGCGGTCAGCGGCGAGAGGGCCAGGTGGACGCTGCCGGGGTGGCGGGCGGCGCGCGCGAGCACCCGCTCGAGCCGCGGGTCCCCGACGCCCGGGCGCGCGGTCAGCACGACGGCGAGCCCGGGCCGCTCGACCTCGTCGGCGAGCAGGCCGAGCAGCCGCAGCGTGCTCGGGTCCGCCCAGTGCACGTCGTCGACGAGCAGCAGCAGCGGGCCCTCGGCGACGGCGGCGAGGACGAGGTCGCGGACCTGCTCCAGCACGGCGTAGCGCGCGGTCGCAGGGTCGGCGGTGCCCGGCGCCGACAGGACGGTCGCGGGGTCGGCGCCGAGGTCGCGGACGACCTGGCGCAGCGGCCACCACGCGGGGACGGCGTCGTCGTCCGGGCAGCGCCCCTGGGCGACGCGGCCGCCGCCCGCTCGCCAGAGCTCCACCGCCTCCTCGGCCAGGCGCGTCTTGCCGATGCCGGGCCGCCCGGACAGGACGACCCAGGCGCACCCGGTGCCGCGGGCCGCGTCGAGCGCGGCGCGCACCTGCTCCCGCTCCGCCTCCCGCCCGACGAGACCGGAGCGCGGAGCGGGCACGACGGCCACCGGCGCGGCGGTCGTCCCGGGCCCGGGCCAGCCGGCTGGCCCGGGGTCCTGGCGCAGGAGGGCGCCCTGCAGGTCGCGCAGCGGGCCGCCGACCTCGAGCCCGAGCTCCTCGTCGAGCGCCGTCGCGTGGTCGCGGTACGCGGTGAGCGCCTCCGCGGTCCGGCCCGCCCGGTGCAGCGCGACCAGCAGCAGCCAGACCGCCCGCTCGTCCAACGGGCACTCGGCCACCAGCGCGCGCGCCTGGGCGACCGCCTGGGCCACGTCACCCAGCCCGAGCAGCCCGGTCGTGAGGTCGTGCAGCAGCCCGGCGCGCCGCTCCAGCCACGAGCCGGTGACGAGGCGGACGGCCTCGGTGTCGGCGTACTCCTCGAGGTACGGGCCGCGCCACTCGCGCAGCGCCGCCTCTCCCCGGTCGACCGCCGTGCGCCAGTCGCGCTCCTCGACGGCCCGGCGGGCCGCGCGCACGCCCTCCTGGAAGCGGACCGCGTCGAGCTGTCCGGGAACGACGTCGATGAGGTAGCCGCTGCCCGAGCGCACGAGCGGGGAGGGCGTGTCCGGGGAGTCGCGCACCACCTGGCGCAGGCGGGACACCAGGGCGTACAGGCTGGAGGTGATCTGGGGCGAGGCGTCCTCGCCCCAGATCTCGTGCACCAGCCGGTCCGAGCTCACGACCGAGCCGGTCTCGTGCAGGAGCAGCGCCAGCAGGGCGCGCTGCTTCGGCGGACCGAGCGGGAGGGGCTGGCCGTCCTGCTCGACCTGGAGGCGGCCGAGCAGGCGGAAGTCCAGCACGCTCCCGGATCCTGCCAGTCCTCGGGCGCTCACGCCGGGGTTCGCGTGGACGCGGCCAGGCGCTCCCGCGACTCGACGGCGAGCTCCTGGGCCGTCTGCAGCGTGCGCCCGACCAGCCGCCCGTAGCGCTTGCGCAGGCGGCCGGCGACGAGGACGGTGTCGACGTCCGCGGTGTCGGCGTACGCCGTGACGGCGACCATCGGGTCCGGCACGCCGGCCAGGCGCGGGCTGTCGGCGCGGAGCAGGACGATGTCGGCCTGCTTGCCCGGGGTCAGCGAGCCGACCCGGTCGGCGAGCCCCGCATTGGCCGCGCCGCCGAGTGTGGCCATGCGCAGCAGCCGCTCGGGCGTCAGCGCGTCGGTCTCCGCCTGCTCGCCGGCCGCGCGCCGCCGCCACGCCTCGGCGCGGTAGCGGGACTGCAGCACCTGCATCTCGGCGAACATGCTCAGCGCGTAGCTGATCTCGTTGTCGCCGCTGAGCCCGACCTCGCCGCGGCAGGCGAGCGCGGCCTCGACGGGCGCGACCGCCGAGCCGAGCCCGAACGCCGCGTCCGAGCGGGGGCAGAGGTTGACCGCCGCCCCCGACTCTGCGACGAGGCGCCAGACCGCCTCGGGCAGGTCGTAGCAGTGGTTGAACGCGTGCCGCTCCCCGAGCAGGCCGGACGCCGCGAGCGCGCCCATGACCGCGGTCAGGTCCGGCGTGTGCGGGCCGAGCTCGGTCGACACCCAGAGCCCTGCCTCGGCCGCCGCTCGCCACAGGCGGTCCGAGGGGTGGACGCCGAAGGCGCGGACGCCCACGAGGGGCGTGCTCGTCGACTCGCGCAGCCGGGCCGCGAGCGCGACGACGCCGTCGTCGGGGGAGCCGAACGGCGCACCGACGGCCGCGACCCCGCGCAGGCCGGCGTCGGTGAGCGCCTGGACGCCGGCGACCGCGTGCTCGAGGGTGAGGGCGTTGTGCGCGTTGTCGACGACGGTGGTGATGCCAGCGTCGAGCGCGGAGACGGCCGTGGCGAGGGTGCCGGCGTAGACGTCGTCCGGGGAGTAGCGCGGGCCGGCCCCGAACGCCGTGAGGCCGAGGTAGCCGCCGAAGTCGACGACTGGTCCGCTGCCGCGCAGCTGGCCCTCCCAGGCGTGGACGTGGGCGTCGACGAAGCCGGGGAGCGCGATCATCCCGGTGGCGTCGATGACGGTCGCGCCGGCGGCCGAGAGGTCGGTGCCGACCGCGAGGATCCGCTCGCCCTCGACGAGCACGTCCCCGCGGGGCAGCACGCCGAGCTCCGGGTCGACGGTGAGCACGGTGGCGCCGCGGACCAGCACCCGGGAGGTGTCGGGGGACGCGGTCGGGAGGGGGAGGGAGGGGCTGGGGGTGGTGGGCATGGCGGGCTCCAGGGGTCCGGCGCGGGGCGCCTCGATCGGGACGTGCCCAGCGTCCGCGCCGGGTCTTGGCGCGCCCTTGCAGGAACCTGCGGCCCCGCCGCTAGCCTCCGCGGATGGACGTCGGCTACTCCGGTACGCCCCTCGCCCGCAAGCTCGGCATCCGCGCGGGGTCGCGGGTCCTGCTGGCCGGCGCGCCCGCCGGGTTCGTGGTGCCCGACCTGCCCGACGGGACCGTCGTGCACCGCAGGGCGGGGAGCGGGGACTACGACGTGGTGCTGGCGTTCGTCGTGCAGCAGGTCGAGCTGGCGCGCGCGCTGGAACGGCTCCCGGCGCGGCTGAGCACCGCCGGCGGCCTCTGGCTCTGCTGGCCCAAGCGGAGCTCCGGCGTCGTGACCGGGCTCGGCGAGGGCGACGTGCGCGCCGCGGGCCTCGCCTCAGGGCTGGTGGACAACAAGGTCTGCGCCGTCGACGCGACGTGGTCAGGGCTGCGCTTCGTCCGTCGCCTCGCCGACCGCTGAGGGCACGGGGTCCCAGCCCCGCCCCCCGCCGGGCCGGCAGCGCCGCAACCGTGCGCGGGCGAGCAGGGTGCCCCGGCGCAGGCCGTGGACCGCGAGGGCGTCCAAGGCGTACGTGCTGCAGGAGGGGGTGTAGCGGCACCGGGCGCCCCACCGGAGTGACGTGCGCTCCTGGTAGGCGCGGACGGCAGTGGCGGCGAGGCGGGCCAGCGCGGAGGGGTAGCGGCGCTCGTCCACCACGACGCGGTCCCGCTGTCCGGTGAGCACCGCCCAGGCCGTCAGGACCAGAAGGGGGCCGAGCAGGAAGCCGATGTCGCAGCCGTCGAGGCCGCTGCACGCGTCCAGCAGGCCGCCGTCGTCGCACCCGTCGCACCAGTCGCGGTCCTTGCGCTTCCGGCCCCCGAAGGGGTGCCGAGCGCGGAACCAGGCACGCCCCCAGCAGGAGCGCTCCCGCTCGGCCGGCTGCAGCGCCATGCGCCTCCTCGTCGTCGACGAGCACACCGTAGTGGCGGTCCCGGGGAAGTTCGTGCGACTCGGGGCTCAAGCCCGCGGCCCCGGCGCCGACAAGGTAGTCGTCAGCGTGTGGAAGGCTCCGGAGAAGCAGCGCAGCAGCTCCGGAGCGCGCCAGCTGTCGTTGCTGCGCAGCACCTTCGAGCGCCGGCCCCGACGTACTCGCGTCGTCGGGGCCGGTTGCTGTCCCCTGCGAGACCCGGGAGGCCGCATGCGGCGTACGCCCCTGCTGGCCGCGGCGCTCGTCGCGCTCGCCGTCGTCCCCGCCTCGTCGGCGTCCGCCGTGACCGTCATCGTGCCGCGCCCGCACACCCCGAGCGCCGGCGGCATCGGCTACCCGCACCCCGAGAAGCCGCGCCCGAACTGCGGTGGTGAGCCGGTCGGTGCCCCTGACAGCGCGCAGCTCTCGACGAAGCCGGCGGCCAAGGGCTTCGACCTCACGTGGGCCACGCCCGAGGACACCAACGTCGTGAGCTACCGGGTCACCGCGCTGGACCAGACGCTGCGCGCTGGCCCCGCCCCGAAGCTGCAGTGGTTCACGGTCAAGGTGACGAAGCGCTGCAGCAGCATGGGGTTCAAGCTGCGCGGCCTCAAGACCGGCGTCTACTACGACGTCTGGCTCGACGTGGTCTTCACCCGGCCGTACGACCCGAAGACCACCGTGGACCGCACGGTGGGCCGTTCGGGTGTCATGGTCGCCGGCTAGCTCAGTCCCCGGCGCGAGCGGCCGATCTGCTGGTGTGGACGGCATCTCGGCAGCGGACCAGGCTCCGGGCAGCGCGCAGGTCGCGATGCTCCGCAAGGTGCTGGACAGCGGCAGCGAGCGCATGACGCAGCTGCTCGACGTCCTCCCGAAGCCGGCTCCCGTCCAAGCACGCCCGGGGGAGTGGCTGCTCTAGCGCCAGGGGGAGTCCTGCCTGCTGCGCTGGGCAGGAGGAGCGCATGACCGAGGTGCTCGACCGGGTGCGGCGCTTCGCCGCGGGCCGGGACCTCGCCCTCGCGTACGCCGCCGTCGTCCTCGTCGTCACGGTCGTCATCGCCCTCCAACCGCCGCACGTCACCGAGGAGCTCGTCCTCGACAGCAGCACCAACCTGGCGAACCTGCGCAGCACGCCGCTCCTCGTGCTCGCCGCCTCGGCGTTCGTGACACCGTCGCTCGCCGGGCTGTGGATCCTCGTGCCGCTGGTCTGGGCGTACGGCGCCGCGCAGCGCTGGGTCGGACGGGGCGCCACCGTGGTGGTGGCGGCGTTCGGCCACGTGTTCGCGACCGTGGGCGTCGCGACCCTGCTCGCCGCCGGGATCGCGCAGCACCAGCTCTCCCGGCACCTCGAGCACGAGCCGGACGTCGGCGTGAGCTACGGGCTGGCCGCGGTGCTGGGCCTGCTCACGCTGCGGCTGCGCGGCCGGCGCCGTCGGCTGGCCGTCGTCGGGGGCACGGTCGCCGCCGCGGCGTACGCGCTGGTGTCGCAGACGTTCACCGACCTCGGTCACCTGCTGGCGTGGGGCATCGGGCTCGGCACGGCGCAGGTCGCCGCCGCGGTGCGGCGGGCGGCCGACTGACCGCTGCGCTAGTCGCCCCACATGGCAGGCCGCAGCTCGATGGTGTCGCCGGGCCCGGCGAACCGTGCGGCCAGCGCCTCGGCCCGCTCACGCGTCGCGCAGTCCAGCAGGAAGAAGCCGGCGAGGTGCTCCTTGGACTCGGCGTACGGGCCCTCCGAGACGACGTGAGCGCCGTCCTGCCAGCGGTAGACGGTCGACGATGCGGGCGCGCCGAGCGCCTCGGCGGTGACGAGCTCGCCGGACGCGGAGATCTCGCGCAGCAGCTCGTCGAACGCCGCGGCACCAGCCGCGCGCTGCTCGGGCGACTGCGCCCGGCCCTCCGGGGTGAAGTCGACGGTCGGGTGGCCCCAGGGGGAGGGGGCGGAGTGGATGAGCACGAGGTACTTCACGGGACCTGCCTCCTTCGTGCCGCCCCCGGTGGGCGGCTGCCACGTGGTCGGAGCCGAGGCCCTGTCCTCGACACGGGTGGACATCGACACCTCCGGACATGACACCCTTCCGCACATGCCCACCACCTCCGTGCACGTCGCCGAGCACATCGCCCGCCCCGCGGTCGAGGTCTACCAGTACGTCTCCGACCCCGCGAACCTCGCGCACTGGGCGAGCGGGCTGGGCAACGGGGTGGAGCAGGTCGACGGCGAGTGGCAGCTCGACACCCCGGGCGGGCGCGCCACGGTCGAGTTCGCGCCGCAGAACCCCCACGGCGTGCTCGACCACCGCATCACGCTGCCCGAGGGCGTCGTCATCGAGGTGCCGATGCGCGTGCTGGAGCACGGTCCGGACGACGCGGAGGTCGTCTTCACCGTCCGCCCGCTGGCCGGGATGAGCGACGAGGACCTCGCGCAGGACGTGGCCGTCGTGACCGAGGACCTGCAGCGGCTCAAGGCGGTCCTGGAGGGCCAGCCGGTCAGCTGACCGCGCGGGCGTAGCGCTCGCCCAGCCGGCGTACGGCGTCGGCGAGCTCGAGGGAGTCGACGACGGTGAAGTCGCACCCCAGCGCCCCCAGCCAGAACGCGAGGTCGTCGGCGGTCCGTCCGCCGAGGCGGACGGTGCACCGCTGCTCCCCGGCGGGCTCGACGACGCCCCAGGGGCCGATGCGCTCGGCGACCTCCGCGGCGGGCGCCTCCATCACGACGGTCCCGACCGCACGCTGCTGGACCTGGCGGTTGCGCGCGGCGACGTACGCCGCGACGTCCTCCGCCGGCAGGGGGCGCAGCGCGAAGCGGTGGACGGAGGAGTGCAGTCCCTCCAGACGGTCGACGCGGAACGTCCGCCAGTCGTCGCGGTCGAGGTCGTAGGCGAGGAGGTACCAGCGGCGGCCGAGGCTCACGAGCCGGTACGGCTCCACCCGCCGGTCGGTGGCCTCACCGCGGGCGTCGAGGTAGCGGAAGCGGACGAGCTCGCGGGCGCCCGCCGCTGCGGCCAGGGCCGTGAGCACCTCGCCGTCGACGCGCGGCCCGCGTGGCAGGCTGCCGGCGCGGACCATGTGCGCCTGCAGCACCTCGACCTGCGCGCGCAGCCGCTTCGGCAGCACCTGCTGCAGCTTGGTCAGCGCCCGCAGCGCCGTCTCGTCGATGCCCTCGACCGCCTGGCCCGCCGCCGTGCGCAGGCTGACCACGACGGCCACGGCCTCGTCGTCGTCGAGGAGCAGCGGCGGCATGGCCGTCCCGGCGGCGAGCCGGTAGCCACCGACGGCCCCTCGGGTCGCCTCGACGGGATACCCCAGCTGCCGCAGGCGTTCCACGTCGTTGCGCACGGTCCGGGTGGAGACCTCCAGCCTGCGGGCGAGCTCCGGGCCCGGCCACTCGCGCGGGGTCTGCAGCAGCGAGAGGAGCGAGAGGAGGCGTCCGGCGGTCTCGGCCATGCCCGAGAAACTACTCCGGAATGAGGAACGGAACGTGCCGCATGCCGTCCTAGCGTCAGGGACGTCAAGCACCGGTCCGTACCGCCCGAGGAGGGCCCCTCATGACGACCACCACCTCCGACCGCCCGGTCCTCGCCGACCCGGCTCCCGCTGCCGACCCGACGAGCGCCGGAGTCGCGCACCCCTGGCTCGGCCTCGCCGTCGTGCTCGCCGCGATGATCGTCGACATCCTCGACTCCACGATCCTCAACGTGGGCGCCGCCTCCATCAAGCGCGACCTCGGCATGTCGAGCTCGGCCGTCGAGTGGGTCGCGGCGTCGTACACCCTGGCGATGTCCGTGGGCCTCATGACCGGCGGACGGCTCGGGGACCTGCTGGGGCGCAGGCGGATGCTGCTCGCGGGCATCGCCGGCTTCCTCGGCACGTCGATCGCCTGCGCGCTCGCCTGGTCGGGGCCGAGCCTCATCGCCTTCCGCGTGCTGCAGGGCCTCTCGGCCGCCGTGGTGACGCCCCAGGTGTTCGGTCTGATCCGCGACCTGTTCCCCGGGCCGCGCATGGCCAAGGCGTTCGCGGTGCTCGGACCCGTCATCGGCGTCTCGACCATCCTCGGCCCCGTCGTCGCCGGCGGCCTGCTCGACCTCGACCCGTTCGGCACCGGGTGGCGCTCGCTGTTCCTCATCAACGTGCCGGTGGCCGTGGGTGCGCTCGTGGTCGGGGCCTCGGTCCTGCCTGCGCGCCCTGCCGAGGCGCGCCAGGTGCGCTTCGACGTGCTGGGGACCGTCATGCTCGCCGGCGTGAGCCTGCTGCTCGTCTTCCCGCTGGTTGACGGCCGGTCCCTCGGCTGGCCGCTGTGGATCTTCGGGCTGCTCGCCGCGACGGTGCCCGTCCTCGCGCTGTTCGTCGGGCACCAGCGGCGGCGCGTACGGGACGGCAAGGACCCGCTGGTCGAGGTCTCCGTGCTGCGCAAGCGGTCCTACGTCTCCGGCGTGCTGTTCGTCATGGCGTTCTTCGCGGTCGTGGTGGGATTCCCCCTGACCGTGGGGCTCTTCCTGCAGGTCGGGCTCGGCATGACGCCGATGCACGCGAGCCTCGTGCTGTCCGCGTCAGCAGTCGGGGCGTTCCTCGGGACGGCGGTCGGGGCGTGGGCAGCGACCGCGGTCGGGCGCCCGATCCTCCACATCGGCCTTGTGATCATGGCGGTGGGCACGGGGATCCTGCTCCTGGCCCTGCACGGAGCGGCCGTCGGCGACGTGTCCACCTGGGACCTCGCGCCCGGGCTCGGCGTCTTCGGCCTCGGCTCCGGCATGATCTTCGTGCCGCTGTTCAGCATCGTCACCGGCGACATCGACGACCACGAGGTGGGCTCGGCGAGCGCGCTGCTCGAGTCGATGCAGCAGCTCGGCGCGTCGGTGGGCATCGCCGTGCTGGCGACGCTGTACTTCAGCAGCCTCAGCAGCGGCTCGCCCGTGCGGGCCACCGAGCGGTGCCTCGAGGTGACGCTCGCGTTCCTCGCCACGACGTTCGTGGCTGGGTG
Source organism: Motilibacter rhizosphaerae (assembly GCF_004216915.1). NCBI lineage: Bacteria > Bacillati > Actinomycetota > Actinomycetes > Motilibacterales > Motilibacteraceae > Motilibacter > Motilibacter rhizosphaerae. Next base: position 257,934 of record NZ_SGXD01000005.1, on the reverse strand, counting down.
GTTCCTGCCGCGACGGGCGCGCGCGCACTCCTGAGCGGCGGCCCTACTGCCAGCCGTACTCCGCGCGCAACCGCTCGGCGACCCGGTCGAAGCGCACACGGTCGAGGACCGCGCCCTCGCGGCGGATCCCGTCCTCGTCGACCTCGAGCACCCGGTCGAGCCGCACCCAGCTCGGCCGGTGCTCGCGGTCCCAGCTGCCGGCGCCCAGGGCGAGCCAGCCGTGCTGGCCGTCCCGGGCGGACTGGCTGGAGAGCATGAGCCCCAGCAGCTCCTGGCCCTGCCGCCCGACGACGAGCACCGGCCGGTCCTTGCCCTGCGAGGCGTCCTCCTCGTAGGGCACCCAGGTCCAGACGACCTCACCGGGGTCGGCGCGGCCGTCGGGCTGGGGGGCGTAGTCGAGCAGCCGGGCCCCGGGGCGTACGGACCCCGTCGGCCGCACCCGCGGGTGCTTCCGCACGGCCGGCGGCGGCGCCTGCTCCACCTGGCGCTGCACGAGGCGCAGCAGCGCGCGCACCAGCGGGACCCACCCGGCCATCTGTCCTCCTGTCGACGGAGGTCAGCAGCGTACGGCGTTCCCGCTGCGCGCCCGCGCCGCCGACAGGAACGCCGCGTAGCTCCACGTCAGGTCGCGCACGCTCTTCTCGTAACCGGTGGTGCCGTCGAACTGCTCGCTCAGCTCGAGGTGGTCGGAGTGGTAGACGAGCGCGCGCATCATCCAGTCCCCGGCGTCGCGCAGCGCGGCGTACGCGTCGGCGGGAGAGCTCGCCGCCGTGATGCCGAGCGGCGCGAAGAACGGCGTCGACAGCGCGTCCAGCGGCAGGCTGCCTGAGGCCTGCACGGCGGTGGCGAGGCGGTAGTGCAGCTCCGCGACGTTGGCGGTGCACAGCGCCCAGGGGTGGCCGCCGACGACGTCCGGGTCGCTGACGTCGCCGTCGTAGTGGTCTCCCGGGTAGCGGCCGAACAGCGGCCCGAGGCCTTGCGCGGCGTCCGCCGCGTTGACCGGGTACGCCGCGGGCCCCTCGGTCCAGGTGGCGCGCAGCTCGGCGAGGGTGGCGAGCAGCCGCGTGTCGGTGAGCGGCACCGCGCCGTAGACCGCGGCGCAGACGATGTCGATGTTGGGGTCGTACCCGCCGGGGACCTCCCCGAGCACGCTGCGGTAGCGCGTCCCGTCCCAGTGCGCGTCGAGCGCGGCGGCCAGCCAGTCGGCCGCCTCCTGGGCGGGCGTCCCGGAGCGGCCCGTCGCCACGAGCTCGCGGAAGCAGCGCAGCTGCACGGAGCGCGCGAAGAACGACTGCCCGGTCACCTCTTCCCACAGGTTGGTCGTCGGCTCCTGGTAGTGCGCGAGCAGGAACTCCGTGTCGGTCGCGACGACCTCCTCGGCCGCGGTGGCCGCGTCCGCGTCGAGCAGGGGGAGTGCCTGCAGCACCGCGAGGATCCGCAGTGCTGGGCCGTCGCTCTGGTCGCTCCACGGCCGCGCGCTGGCGTCGATGCGGTAGGCCCCCCGGTGAAGCGGCGCCCCCGGCGCGGTCTGGCAGGCGCGCGAGAAGCGCACGTAGTCGGAGAGCATACTGCTGGGGGTGCCCGGGACTTGCTGCGCGGCAACGAGTTCGAACGCCGTGAGGGCCGCGTCGCGCGTCCAGTGGAAGACGTAGTCCTGGTCGATCGAGGACAGGTCGGCGGGGTACGACGGCGAGGCGATGATGCAGCCGGGCTTCGACCAGGTCTGCGTCCCGGGCGCCTGGAAGACGAACCCGTCCGTCGCGACGTTGCGGACCATGAGGCCGTACATGTGCTGGGCGACGGCGTCGAAGTCCGCGCCGGGCGGGGGCGCCGACTGCACCCGCTCGTACGTCGTGACCGGCGCGCTGCCGGAGGCGGGTGTGGTCACCGACGCAGCATGCTCCCGCTCCCACTCCCTCCACAACGTCGTGGGGCTGGTTCGCGCTATGACCCCGAACCAGCCCCACGACGTCGGGTGCCGGGGTGCCCGTTCGGGCGTCGGATGGCCTAGCGTCATGTCCTGTCCATCCGCATCTGTGATGGTGTGGCCCCGTCCGTCCTCCCCGCGTCCGCCAGGAGCTGCCGTGCCTCGTCCGTCCCTGACCGGGAGGCGCGCCGCGCCGCTCGCCGTCGCCGCCGGTCTCGCGCTCGTCGTCGCCGGTCCCGCCGCCGCCCCCGCGCACGCCGCCTCGACGGGCCTCGTGCTCGGCGAGGTCTACGGCGGCGGGGGCAACTCCGGCGCCACGCTGACCAACGACTTCATCGAGCTGGCGAACCGGGGGAGTGGCGCGATCAGCGTCGAGGGCTGGTCGGTGCAGTACCGGCCCGCGGCGAGCGGGAGCTGGCAGGTCACGACGCTGCACGGCAGCGTCCCGGCGGGCGGCACGTACCTCGTCCAGGAGGCGGCGGGAGCGGGCGGGACCACGGCGCTGCCGACCCCGGACGCCACCGGCAGTATCGCGATGTCGGGGACCTCCGGGGTCGTCGCCCTGGTGTCGTCGACTGCGCCGCTGTCCTGCACGACGGTGGCCGAGTGCGGCGCCGTCGACCTCGTCGGCTACGGGACCGCGACGCTGCACGAGGGGGGCGCTGCCCCGGGCCTGAGCGCGACGACCTCCGCGACGCGGCGCCCCGGGCCGGACACCGACGACAACGCCGCCGACTTCACCAGCGAGACGCCCAGCCCGCAGCCGTCGGGCGCCGGCGGGGGAACGACCCCGCCGCCCACGCCCGGACCGCTGCGCATCCACGACTTGCAGGGCACGGGCTTCGTGTCGCCGATCGACGGGACCGCGGTGACCAACGTGCCCGGCGTGGTCACCGCGGTGCGGAAGTCCGGCAGCAGCAAGGGCTACTGGGTGCAGGACCCGGCGCCCGACGCGGACCCCCGGACGAGCGAGGCGGTCTTCGTCTACAGCACGTCGCCGAAGGTCGCCGTCGGGGACTCGGTCCTCGTGAGCGGGACCGTGAAGGACTACTACCCGCTGAGCTCCGGTGAGACGGTCGCGACGACCTCGAACCTCTCCGTCACCGAGATCTCCGGCTCGACCGTCGCCGTCCTCAAGCACGGCGTGGCGCTGCCCGCGCCGGAGGTCATCACGCCGACGTCCGTGCCCGGCACGTACGCGCCGGACCTCGGCGGCGCGAACATCGAGACGGCCGGTCCCCTCGACCCCAGCCGCTCCGCGCTGGACTTCTGGGAGTCGCGCGAGGGCATGCGCGTCGAGCTCGACGACGTCCGCGTCGTCGGCCCCAGCAACAGCTACGGCGAGCAGTACGTCACGACGAAGCCCGACCAGGCGCGTACGCCGCGGGGCGGGACGCTGCTGACGGCGGAGAACGCCACGCCCTCCGGGCGGATCGAGCTGGCGACGACCGACGGCTCGGCGCTCTCGCTCGACGTCGGCGACTCCCTCGCCGGCCCCACGGTCGGCGTCGTCGACTACTCGACGTTCGGCGGCTACCTCGTCTCGGCGACCTCGCTCGGCTCCGTCGTCAAGGGCGGGCTGCAGCAGGAGGTCGCCACGCCGCAGGGGCGTCGCCAGCTCGCGGTGGCGACCTACAACGTCGAGAACCTCGCGCCCACCGACCCCGACAGCAAGTTCTCCCGGCTGGCCACGGGCATCGTCACCAACCTCGCGACCCCCGACGTCGTCGCGCTCGAGGAGGTACAGGACGACGACGGCGCCGTGGACGACGGTGTCGTGACCGCAGGGGTGACCGTCTCCAAGCTGGTCGACGCGATCGTGGCGGCCGGCGGACCGCGGTACTCGGCACGCTCCGTCGATCCCGCGAACGACGCCGACGGCGGGCAGCCGGGTGGCAACATCCGCATCGTGTTCCTCTTCAACCCCAGCAGGGTCTCCTTCGTCGACCGGGGCGCTGCTGACGTGGACCGGACGACCACCGGCACCGCCGTCACGGGGATCCTGCCGCGGCTGACGCTCTCGCCCGGTCGCATCGCCCCGACGGATCCGGCCTGGGACGACAGCCGCAAGCCGCTGGTGGGGGAGTTCCGCTTCCAGGGCAAGCAGGTCTTCGTCATCGCCAACCACTTCCGCAGCAAGGGCGGCGACCAGAACGCCGACGGGCGCTTCCAGTACCCGCAGCGCAGCTCGGAGGAGCAGCGCATCCAGCAGGCGAAGCTCGTCCACGACTTCGTCGCCTCGATCCTGCGCCGCGACCCGCTCGCCGCGACGGTCGTGCTCGGCGACCTGAACGACTACCAGTTCAGCCCGGCGCTGGCCGAGCTGCGGACCGGCTCGACCACGGGCAAGGGCCTGCCGATCCTGTCCGACCTCATCAACGGGCTGCCGGCGGACCAGCGCTACACCTACGTCTACGACGGCATCTCGCAGGTGCTCGACCACATCCTGGTCACGCCGGCGACGCGGCTGTACGGACCGGTGGACTACCAGGTCGTCCACCTCAACAGCGAGTTCAGCGACCAGGTGAGCGACCACGACCCGCAGGTGGTGCGGCTGTTCGGCTCCTGGCTCTGACGCCTCCCCCCAACGTCGTGGCCCTGGTGCGCGCTCTGGCACCGCACCAGGGCCACAACGTCGGGAGCCTCAGCGGAAGGACGTCAGCGGAAGGACCAGGTGCGCGCCCAGGTCCGCGCGGCGAGGGCGGCCTGGCCGCTGGGATTCGGGTGGAACCAGTCGATGGTCGAGAGCTCGGAGCGCTTGACGCCCGCGGCGAAGACCGCGCCGCCGTCCGTACGGCAGTGGGGGAGGGCCGCGCAGGCCTTGCGCAGCACGGCGTTGTACGCCACGACCCGTGCGCGCACCGCCTTCCTCCGCGCCTCGTCCGCCGGTGCGGTGGAGGCCGGGCGGGCGAGGAGCGACTGGCAGAGCCGCCATGTCGACCACGTCGAGCGCGCGTCCGCCACGCCGTGGGCCGCCTTCCACAGCGCGTAGACGTCGGGGATCGAGGCGACGAACACCCTGCTGCTGGCGATCTTCGCGAACCCCGCGGTGACGTCGCGCTGGAAGTCGGCCACGGGGGTCATCTGGTCGACCGAGGGCGCGCAGGCGTCGTTGGCGCCGATGAGCACCTCGACGTACGCCGCGCGCTGCGCGTGCGCGCGGGCCGCCTGCGCGGGCAGGTCGGACGCGGTCGAGCCGGTGGCGGCGTCGTTGTAGGCGCGTACGCCGTGGCGGAGCGCCGCGAGCCGCGAGGCGTGGCTGTGCACCGCGGGGGAGGTGCCCGTCGACCACGACACCGCCGGGCAGTCCTGCAGGAAGCCGCAGGCGTCGAACCCGCGGCTGATCGAGTCGCCCAGCACGGCGATCGACGCGGGGGCAGGCGCCGTGGGGCGGGCCGCGGCGCCGGCGGGCACCGCGTACGCCGTCGGCAGCAGCAGCGCGGCCACGACGGGGAGCAGCGATCGGCGCAGCGCCACGGGGTCCTCCTGGGATGTCGGATCGACGGGGGATGCACGACACGGGTCGTTCACCTGGATGTCAGCGTACGGTCGCCCGGCCTCCCGGTTGGTCGCCGATCATCCTCCGCATGCGACCGTCCGGGCTGACCCGCCCCCTCCTCGTCCTGTCCGCCGCCTCCGCGGCCTGCCTGTCCGCCACGTGCCTCGCGGGCGGCGCCAGCGCCGCCGCGCCGCTCCACGCCGCCGACGACTCCTACACGGTGCGCCACGCGGGCGGCCTCACGGTGAGCGCGTTCAGCGGCGTGCTGCACAACGACGCCGGCCCGGGCGCGCAGCTGACGTCGCACACCGACCCGGCGAAGGGCACGCTGCACGTGGCGGCGGACGGGTCGTTCACGTACGTGCCGCAGCCCGGCGCGACGGGCACCGACACGTTCACCTACACGGTCAGCGACGCCGTCTCGCTCTACACCACGCAGCTCGCGCCGCTCGCGACCATCGGTGGGGTGACGGTCACCGGCGGCGCGTACGGGTCCTCGCTGGCACCGGTGCCCGGCACGACCGACCAGTTCTACGGGCTCACCGACCGGGGGCCCAACGTCGACGGGCCCGGCGGGACCAAGGTCGAGCCGCTGCCCGGCTTCGACCCGGCGATCGCGAAGTTCCGGCTGACCTCCAAGGGGCTCGCCCGGCTGCGCGAGGTCATCCCGCTGCAGGACGCGTCGGGACGGCCGTACGACGGCCGAGTGAGCACCGAGGCCAGCACCGGCGAGACGATCACCGACCTCGACGGGAACGTGCTGCCTGCCACCCCCGACGGCTACGACTCGGAGGGCCTGGTCGCGCTGCCGGACGGGACGTTCTGGGTCTCGGACGAGTACGGCCCGTACGTCACGCACTTCGACAAGAGCGGCAGGCAGATCGGGCGGCTGTCGCCGTTCGACGGCTCGCTGCCGCGCGAGCTGCAGCGCCGCGTCCCCAACAAGGGCATGGAGGGGCTCACGATCACGTCTGACGGCTCCACGCTCGTCGGGATCATGCAGTCCGCCCTGCAGCAGACGCCGGACCTCAAGGCCAAGAACGTCGTGCCGCTGCGCATCGTCACCTACACGTTGAAGACCGGCGCGACGCACGAGTACCTCTACCTGCTGCACGACCCGAAGGCGAACTCGGGCGCGGTCAGCGAGATCACCGCCGTGTCGCCGACGCGCTTCATCGTCGACGAGCGCGACGGCGCGTTCCCGTCGGCCACCGGCTTCAAGCGGCTGTACACGGTCGACGTCTCCGGCGCGACCGACGTGGGTCCGGCGAGCACCGTGCCCGGCGCGGTCTACGACGGCGCCGACGGCGGTCTCCTGGTCGGGGGCAAGACCATCGAGGAGATCGCCGGCGACAAGGGGGTGACCGCGACCGCGCAGGCGAAGCTCGCTGCGGTCGGCATCACGGCCGGGACGAGCACGCAGACCCTCGACATCGACGCGGTGCTCGGCCAGCTCGACCCGACCTACAGGTTCTTCGCCCACGACAAGGTCGAAGGCGTCGCGACCACGGACGGCGGGCGGACCCTGGTGATCAGCAACGACAGCGACTTCGGGATCTCCGGCCTGACCGGCGCGACCCCGCCGTTCCAGCTGACGCCGAAGATCACGACCGCAGGCGTGCAGGACGACGGTGAGTACCTCCGCATCGACACGAGCAGGCTCGCCTCCTCGAGCGCCGTCGCCGCGGACCACACCTCGACCGCGACGGTGACGATCGACCTCGGCTGACCTCCCGCACGAGGGCCGGTCCGCGACTGCGGGCCGGCCCTCGCTGCGTCCCCGCCCCGCGCGTGCGAAGGTGCTGGGGTGCACACATCCGGCCGGTGGCGCCGTCCGCTCGCCGCGATGTTCGCCGTCGCGGGTACGGCGCACCTCCTGCGCCCGCGGCCCTTCGACGCGATCATCCCGCCAGCACTGCCGCACCCGCGCGCCTGGACCATCGGCAGCGGGATCGCCGAGCTCGCGCTCGCCTCCGGCCTGCTGACCGGGGACCCTCGGGTGCGCAGGGCGTCCGCGTACGCCGCGGCAGGTCTGCTCGTCGGCGTCTTCCCGGGCAACCTGCAGATGTGCTGGGCGGCGTGGCACGACCCTGACGCGGGCCGCGGATACCGGGCGCTCACGGTGCTGCGCCTGCCGGTGCAGGTCCCGCTCGTGCTCGCCGCGCTCGCGGTCGCGGGTGAACCGGCGGTCCCGCCCGTCGTCTCCTCCGTGGTGTGAAGAGGCTCCTCGCGCTGCTGGCCGTGTCGTCCCCGTGATCGCGATCGCGCCGCCCGCGTCGGCCGCTGCTCCGCCGTACCAGCTGACGGTGCGGTCCTCCGCCTCCCTGTCCGCGGAGCCGTCCAGCCTGCGGGCAGGCCGCTACGACGTCCGGCTCGTGGGCGCTGGAGGCAGCCGTCGCCGAGGGTCGTGACGACGCTGTCCCCGCCCCGTGGCGGCGCGGCGCGCTCGCGTCGGTGACGCTGCCGTGGTCGGGGTGGCTCCTCGTGAAGAACCCGTCGGCTGGGCCGCAGACGGTGACGATCATCAGGTACGGCGGCGTCTTCTCCGACCGGCAGTTGCTGAGGTTCGGTGGGGGCTACGAGGACTCGCTGTACCTCCAGACGCTCGGCGCGCACCAGCACCTCGTCACGCACTACCGGCTGGCCCCCGGGACCTACGTGCTGTCCAGCAAGGGCGCGGGGGACGGCGCGGTCCGCGTCACCGTGCGCTGACGGGTTGACCGGTGTGCGTGCCGGGAACCGGCCCGGTGACAGCAGGGACAGCAGGACCACGAGGAGGCAGCCATGAGCGAGAGCACCACGCCGTCCGGCCAGGACCGCGAGGGCGCGGAGGCCACGGTCCGCGACCTGCCTGGCGAGACCGCGCTCGGCAAGGTCGACCCGGCCACGGCCACGACCCCCGACGAGATCGGCCGCGACGCCGAGGAGGTCGCCCGCGAGAAGGGCTTCGGCAACCCTGGGGGCCAGTCCTAGCGGCCCAGCACCGCCACGAGGAAGTCCGCGGACGGGCTGTAGGGGCGCAGGTCCCACGTGGAGAGCAGCAGCTCCTCGCGCAGGCCGGCCTCCCGCCCGTCGGCCCGGAACTCCTCGAACGCGTACCCGCGTCCCGCGCCGAACCCGACGACGAGCCGACCGTCGTCGGCGAGGTGGTCGCGCAGCCGGCGGAGCACCTCGACCCGCGTGCTGGGCGCGAGGAACGCCGCGACGTTGCCCGCGCAGACGATCGCCGCGAAGCCCGCGCTGATCCCGAGCGCGGGCAGGTCGAGCTCGGCGAGGTCCCCGACGAGCCACTGGCCCTCGGGGTGGTCCTCCTGCGCCGCTGCGACGAGGACCGCGTCCCCGTCGACGCCGATGACGGTGTGCCCGGCGCGCGCGAGGTGGCCGCCGACGCGGCCCGTGCCGCACCCGGCGTCGAGGACCCGCGCGTGCCGCGGCAGCATCGCGTCGACCAGCCGCGCCTCGCCGACCACGTCCTCACCCTCGGCGGCGAGCCGGCGGAAGCGCTCGACGTACCACTCCGAGTGCCCCGGACTCTCCCGCAGCCGCCGGGTCCACAGGTTCTCCTCCGTCACGGGCCCATCGTCGCACTGCGCCTACGCTCTCGTGCCATGCTCCCGCCGCCCGTACGCGCCCTGGCCGACGTCGTCGAGGCCGCCCTGGACGCCGCGCTCGCCCACGACCCCGACGCGCTGGACACCGCGCTCGCGCGGGTCGCGGTCGTCGGCCCCGAGCAGGCGGGCCGCGTGCTCGGCGAGCTGGCGCGTCGGCTGCTCGAGGAGCAGCACGCCGACGGGCTCGACTCCGACGACGTGCAGGCGGTCGTCGTCCGGGTCTCGCGCGCCGCGGGGGAGTGGCTCCCCGACATCGACCCGTACGCCGTGGTGGCCGCCGTCGCCGGCGCGCTGGGCGTGCACCTCGAGGAGGAGTCCCCGGTCCCGCCGCCGTCCGTGACCCGGCACGGGGTGCTGCTGGTGGCCGAGCTGCTGGGCGGGCGGCGCGTACGTCCCCTCCTGCACGCCACGGTCGAGGACATCGCCCGGGCGGAGGCGCAGGAGCAGCCCTGACCCTCCGGCGACGGAGTGCTTGACCGCGGCGAGCAGCAGCGGTCTAATCAACTATGGACCTAGCACAAGTCGCGCCATGATCGAGTTCTACCTCGACGGGCGCTCGGGCGTCTCGCCCTACCTCCAGATCGTGCAGCAGGTCCGCCACGCGCTGCGGCTCGGGCAGCTGCACGAGGGCGACCAGCTGCCCACGGTGAAGGACGTCGTCAGCGTCCTCGCCATCAACCCCAATACCGTGCTCAAGGCCTACCGCGACCTCGAGCGCGAGGGGCTCGTGCAGGCCCGGCCGGGCATCGGCACCTTCGTCACGCGCAGCCTGACCGGCAGCTCGCACGCCGCCCTCGGGCCGCTCCGCCAGGACCTGCGCCGGTGGTTGGCCAAGGCCCGTCGGGCGGGGCTCGACGACGAGAGCATCGAGGCGCTGTTCCGCAGCACCTCCCGCGCCATGGCCGAGGAGGAGATCGCATGACCGACGTGCTGCGGGCCGAGGGCCTCGGCAAGGAGTACCGCCGCCGCTGGGCACTCCGCGACTGCACGCTCTCCGTCCCTGCCGGCAAGGTCGTGGGGCTCGTCGGGCCGAACGGCGCGGGCAAGAGCACGCTGCTCAACCTCGCCGTCGGCCTGCTGCGGCCGTCCGAGGGCCGCATCGAGGTCCTGGGCGACCGCCCGGGCGGGAGCCCGGAGCGGCTCGGCCGCGTCGGCTACGTCGCGCAGGACACGCCGACCTACGCGCGGCTCAGCATCGCCGACCACCTGCGCCTGGGCGCGCGGCTCAACCCGAGCTGGGACGCCGGGCTCGCGGCGGAGCGCGTGAGCCGCCTCGGCCTGGACCCGTCCCGACGGGCCGGCAGCCTCTCCGGCGGTCAGCGCGCGCAGCTCGCGCTCACCGTCGGGGTGGCCAAGCGGCCGGAGCTGCTCGTCCTCGACGAGCCCGTCGCGAGCCTGGACCCGCTGGCACGACGGGAGTTCCTCCAGGACCTCATGGGCACCGTCCCTGAGCACGGGCTGAGCGTCATCCTCTCCTCGCACCTCGTCTCCGACGTCGAGCGGACCTGCGACCACCTCGTCGTCCTCGTCGACTCCCGGGTGCGCATCGCCGGCGACATCGACGACCTCCTCGCGACGCACGTCCGGATGACCGGGTCGCGCCGCGACCCGCTGACGCTGCCGCGGTCCCAGACCGTCGTCACCGCACGCCACACCGAGCGGCAGACCACGCTCGTCGTCCGCAGCGAGGAGCAGGTCCTCGACCCCTGGTGGACGGTCACCCCGCTGACCCTGGAGGACCTCGTCCTCGCCTACATGGCGCCCACCGACGAGGTCGACACCGCGCCCCGTCCCGCGCTGGAGGTCCAGCGATGACGTGGCTCACCTGGCGCCAGGCGCGCCTCTCCCTCTGCTCGGTCGCCGCTGCCGCGGCTGTCGTCGTCGTGCTGCTCGTGCTGACCCGGCCCGGTCTCATGGACGCGTACGCCCTGCAGCACAGCACCTTCCTCGACCGGCTGCAGTCCGTCCGCTCCGACCAGTCGCTCTACCTCGCCGGCATCGTGGCGCTCTACCTCGTCCCCCCGGTCATCGGCGGGTTCTGGGGCGCGCCGCTGGTCGCGCGCGAGCTGGAGGCGGGGACGCACCGGCTGGTCTGGACCCAGGGCGTGACGCGGACGCGCTGGCTCGCGGTGAAGCTCGCGGTCACCGGGGGCACGGCCCTCGCCGTGACCGCCGTGCTGGCCGTGGTCGTGCAGTGGTGGTCCAGCCCGATCGACCTCTCGGTCGACCGCGGGCACGCTGCCGGCCCGTTCAGCCTGCCCCGCATCTCGCCCGAGCTCTTCTCCGCGCGCGGCGTGGTCCCCGTCGCGTACGCCGCCCTCGCCCTCGTGCTCGGGGTGGCCGTGGGGCTGGTGCTGCGGCGCACGGTGCCGGCGATCGGGCTGACGCTCGTCCTGGTCGCCGCCGTGCAGGTCGTCATGCCGACGCTGGTGCGCGAGCACCTCGCCCGGCCGCAGGTCAGCAGCATCCCGCTCACCCTGACCGACGTCGACGGCCTGCGGGGGCGCGGCCCCGACGTGGTCGACTCCTACATCGTGCGCACCCCGACGGCGGGCAGCTGGACGCTGTCGGACGCGACGGCCGGTCCAGGTGGCACGCACCTCCAGCGGCTCCCGGCGAGCGCGAACTGCTTCCCCACGCCCCCGGACCCCGGGAGCCCGCCACCGACCACGCGGCCCAGCAGGGCCGACATGCAGGCGTGCTTCGCGCGGATCACCGCGGAGGGCTACCGCCAGCGCATCGTCGCCTTCCGCGCCGGCAGCTTCTGGACGCTGCAGTGGCGCGAGACCGGCCTGCTGTCCGGAACCAGCCTGCTGCTGCTGGGCTTCTCGTTCTGGCGGGTGCGCCGCGACCTGACCTGACCCGTACGCAACTGGTGGTTGCGCTTCTGCCCGGCACGGTCTACCGTCATCCGCAACCACTAGTTGCAGGAGGCGGTCATGGAGCTCGGCACCCTCGAGCGGGAGATCTTCATCGCAGCGGAACCGGACGTCGTCTTCGCCGTCGTGAGCGACCCGGAGCACGTCCGGCGCTGGTGGCCGGACGAGGCGGCGTACGAGCTGGTCCCCGGCGCGCCCGGCCACATCGCCTTCGGGGACGGCGACGGGCGCAAGGTCGCGGGCTTCTCGGTCGTGGAGGCCCTGGCGCCGCGCAGCTTCTCGTTCCGCTGGACGCAGGAGGTCGGCGAGCCGGCGGAGGTGGGGAACTCCATGCTGGTCACCTTCGAGCTGGTGGCGCGCGACGGCGGGACCCTGCTCCGGCTCACGGAGACCGGCTTCCGCGAGCGCGGGTGGAGCGAGGCCGTCGTGGCCGAGACCCACGCGGACCACTCGCGCGGGTGGGACTTCTTCCTGTCGCGGCTGCCGGGCTACGTCGCCTCGCTCGGGGTGGAGGTGTGAGCCCCGCGCTGCTGGACGTCGACGACGAGCTGTGGTCGGCAGTCGGCGACCCCACCCGCCGGCGGATGCTCGACCTGCTGCTGGCGGCAGGCGCGGGCACGGCCACCTCGCTGAGCGCGCAGCTCCCGGTCACGCGCCAGGCCGTCGCGAAGCACCTCGTGGTCCTCGACCGGGCCGGCCTCGTTCGGGCGAGCACCGCCGGCCGGGAGAAGCGCTACGCCGTGGATGAGCCCCGGCTGGAGCGCGCGGTGGCCCAGCTGTCGTCGGTGGGCTCCGCGTGGGACGCGCGGCTGCGCCGCATCAAGGACATCGCCGAGGCTGTCGCGCAGCGGCAGCAGGACTGACACCCTCACGGAAGGACTGCGAGCATGGACATCCTGCACCGCATCGGGGTACGCACCTCGAGCCCTGAGCAGGTCTGGAACGCCCTCACCACCGTCGACGGGCTCGCCCGCTGGTGGACCGAGGACACGACCGGGAGCGCCGAGCCCGGCGGGACCCTGCTGTTCCGCTTCCCGCCGGTCGGGGGCTTCGACATGGAGGTCGTCGAGGCGCAGCCGGGGGAGCGCCTGACCTGGCGGGTCGTCGACGGCCCCGCCGAGTGGGTCGGCACCACCATCGACTGGAGGCTGCGCCAGGACGACGGCTGGACGATCGTGCTGTTCGAGCACCGGGACTGGCGCGAGCAGGTGGAGTTCATGAACCACTGCAGCACGAAGTGGGCGACGTTCCTGCTGAGCCTCAAGTCCCTGGTCGAGGACGGCAAGGGCGCTCCTGCGCCCGGCGACGTGCAGATCAGCGACTGGCACTGAGTGCGTCCAGGCATCGGGCAGACTCGGGCCCGTGCCCACCCTCGCCGCGCTGCTCCGCTACCCCGTGAAGAGCGCCCGCGCGGAGCGCCTGTCCTCCGCCGCCGTCGACGCCGAAGGCCTGCGCTGGGACCGGCAGTGGGCGTGCCTCGACGCGGTGGACGGCACGGTGGGCAGCGCGAAGCACCCCGGGCGGTGGGCGTGGCTGCTCGAGGTGGGCGCGACCACCTCCGACACGGGCGAGGTCGTGCTGCAGGTGGCGGGAAGTTCTGTCGTGGCAGGCACTCCTGCCGCGGACACGGCCCTGACGGCGCTCGTCGGGCGGCCCGTACGCCTCACGACCACGCCGCCGGCGACGCCGCGCCTGCACCGGCAGGTGCCCGACGACCCCGACCTCATCCCCGAGTGGATGGCCGACGTCGAGCCCGGCAGCGAGGTGCTCAGCGACGTCCCCGGTGCCCGCGCCGGCCGCTTCGTCGACTTCGGCGCGCTGCACCTCGTGACGACGGGCGCGCTCGCGCAGCTCGCGTCCCAGGCGGGGCGGGCGGACGTCGATCCCGTGCGCTTCAGACCCAACCTCGTCATCGACGCGCCGCGCGACCCCGAGCCCGGAGAACGGCTGCGCGTCGGGGACCTCGTCCTGCAGGTCGCCTCCCCGACCGTGCGCTGCGTCGTCCCGGGGCTCGACCCCACCGGAGCGACCCCGCCCGACCGTGAGCTGCTCGCCACGGTCGCGCGACACCACCGGCGGGTGGTGCCGGGAGTCGGCCGGGGCGCGTGCTTCGGCGTCTACGCCGAGGTGCTCGAGCCGGGCAGCGTCGTGGTGGGGGACCCCGTGCTCAGCGGATGACGCCCTGCGTGATCTCCACCGCGAGGTCACGCAGCTTGCGGTTGGCGTGCTGGGAGGCCCGCGCGAGCTCGGCGAAGGCGTCATCCGCGCTGCAGCGCCGGGCACCCATGATGATCCCCTTCGCCTGCTCGATGACCGCCCGCGAGGCCATGGCCTCGCTCAGCTGGCGCGCCTGGTCGAGGGCGCTGGCGTAGGACGTCGCGTTGGCGATGACGACGGCGGCGAGCTGAGCGACCCGCTGGCTGAGGGCGACGACGTCCGGGTCGTCGAAGGCGTGCGTGCTCGTGGAGTAGACGTTGAGGCCGCCGATGGTGCTGACCTGCACCGGCAGCGGGACCGACAGCGAGCTCCCGACGCCCTTCGCGGCGGCGGCGGGCGCGTACGACGGCCAGCGCTCCTCGGTCGCCATGTCGCTGACGACGAGGACCACGCCGGCGCGGGCGGCGTCCATGCACGGGCCGGCCCCACGTTCGTACTGGAGCTCGTCCGCGTCCAGCGCGAGCTGCCCCGTGTGCGCGGCCGTGAAGGCACGTTCGCCCTCCAGCAGCGTGAGTGACACGTCCTCGGCAGGTCCGATCGCCTCCCGCGCGAGCGCGGTGACCCGCGCCAGCACGGCGTCGCGCGGCTCATCGACGAGCACCGTCGTCGCGAGTTCGTCGAGCACCTGGTCGGTCGGTCGCACGACCGCCTCCTGCCCTCGACCCCGCCGGCTCATTCGCCTGTCGGCGACAGTCGTACGGGGCCGGGTCGGGGCACGTCGGCGGGCCCCGCGTGCGAGCATCGTCGACGCCGCGGACGAGCCGTCCGGGAAGGTCAGGCTGCTGCTGCCGCGCTGAGCACTCGTCCGCGGGGCGCAGAGCCGAACCCCTTGAGCAGCAGCGTGACCCCCAGTGCCAGCTCCCACCCCGCGACCGGGAGCGCGGCCACTCCGGCGACGGGCGAGCCCTGCTCGTAGGCGCCGCACGCGATCGCGACGTCGCTCGCGAGGAGCAGGGGAGCCCCGGCGAGCCCGAGCAGGGGGATCCAGCGCGGCACGAGCCCGTTCCGCAGCAGGACGGTGCCGAGGCAGCAGGCGCTGATGACGGGCATCAGGCTCTGGCCCAGCAGGAAGGTGCCGTCGTAGACCTCGACCAGCACCCGCTGGGCGACGCGGAGCGACTGCACCTCGTACGCCGCGCGCCCGTCGCGGAGCGAGACGACGGCCAGCATGCTGGTGACCCCGACGAGGATGAGCGCGGCCTCGACGACGCGGGCGGCGAGGAACCCGACCGCCGCTGTCTCGGAGTGCCGACGCAGCAGCGGGAACAGCGTCACCGCGGTGGCGGCGCAGGTCACCGCGAGGGCGACCTCGAGCAGTGCTGCGGTGACCACGCCGGTGGGACTGCCGGCGCCGAGGACGAAGTCCGCGTGGTCGCGCACCGCGGCGTACAGGGCGAGGGTGGGGACCGACGTGATGAAGGTCAGCAGGTAGAGCGCCCCCGCTGTCCTGGCCCTCGTGCGATCGCCCACGTCCATTCCCTCCGTCCGAGGTGTACGCCGTACACCTTCGCGGCAGACCCTAGGTGTACGCTGTCCACCTCGTCAAGCAGGAGAGGGCGCCCATGGCCGGCCGCACCCGGGAGCCGCTGAACCGCGAGCGGGTCCTGCGCGCTGCTGTGGCCCTCGCCGACGACGTGGGGATCGCCGGTGTGAGCATGCGCCGGCTCGCCCAGGACCTCGGGGTGGTCCCGATGGCGCTCTACAAGCACGTCGCGGACAAGGAGCAGCTGCTCGACGGCATGGTGGATGCGGTCATCGCCGAGTTCGCCGTGCCGGAGGACGGGCTGGGGTGGAAGGACGCGGTGCGCGGGAGGGTGACCGGCGCGCGGGCTGCCGTCCTGCGCCACCCCTGGGCACGCACCGCGATCGAGACGCGGACCCGCCGGTCGCCCGCCGTGCTCGGTCACATGGACGCCGTCTCCGGGGCGTTCTTCTCCGGTGGGCTGTCGGCGGACCTCGTGCACCACCTCATGCACACCCTCGGCAACCGCATCTGGGGCTTCAGCCCGGAGCTGTTCGACGCTCCGGAGGACGGCCCGGGTCGCGAGCTGACGGAGGCCGAGCAGCAGGCGATGGCGACGCAGTTCGCCCAGCAGTTCCCGCACATCCTGCAGATCGCCGTGGCGGCGACCGGCGGCGACCTCTCAGGAGTGGGTGGTGGGTGCGACGAGGAGTTCGAGTTCGCCTTCGCGCTCGACCTCGTGCTCGACGCGGCCGAGCGGCTGCACCGCGCAGGCTGGAGCTCGCGAGCGCGCGAGACCGCGGGCTGAGCCGTCAGGCCGGCTGCCACAGCTCGATGCGGTTGCCCTCCGGGTCGCGCACCCAGCCGAAGCGACCGACACCGTCCATCTCCTGCACCTCGCCGTCCACGTCCGCCCCGTGCGCCCGGAGCTGCGCGAGCATGGCGTCGAGGTCCCGGACGCGGAAGTCCAGCATGGTCCGCTGCGACGCCGACCCGAAGTAGTCCGTCCCGGACTCGAACGCGGCGAAGACCGTGGGCCCGTCCTGCTGGCGCCACAGGCCGTTCTCGTCGAGGTCGAGACCGAGCGCGTCGCGGTACCACTGCCCGAGCGCGACCGGGTCGGCTGCCCGGACGAAGTACCCGCCGATCCCGAGGACGCGCTCCATGCTCCGCAGTCTGCCGCACCGCAGGGCGTAGCGTCCCGCAGGTGCAGCAGGTTCCGGCGTGGCGGCGACACGGCGCGGTGGTGCGCACCTCGCTCGTCATCGGGGCGACCACCGGCGCGTACGGCGTGGCCTTCGGCGCGGCAGCCGCTTCCGCCGGGGCGAGCGCGTGGCAGGCGCTCGCGCTGTCGCTGCTGGTGTTCTCCGGCGGGTCGCAGTTCGCGGCCGTGTCGGTGGTCGGCGCGGGGGGCTCATGGGGCGCGGGGTGGGCAGCCGCGTGGCTCCTCGGGCTGCGCAACGGGTTCTACGGCCTGCGCGTCGCTCCGCTCGTCCGCCGGCACCGGCTGCCCGTGCGCCTCGCTGCGGCCCAGGTGACGATCGACGAGTCGACCGCCGTCGCCGTCGCGAACGAGGCGGACACGACTGCCGCCGAGCTCGGGTTCTGGCTCACCGGCGTCAGTGTCTACGTGCTGTGGAGCCTCGGCACGCTCGTCGGGGCACTGGGTGCGCAGTCGCTCGGGCGCCCGGAGGCGTACGGGCTGGATGCGGCCGCTCCTGCTGCCTTCGCGGCCTTCCTCGCGCCGCAGCTCCGGCGCCGCGGGGTCCTCCCGGTGGTCGTGGTGAGCCTCGTGCTCTGCGCCGTCGCGGTCCCCCTGACGCGGCCGGGGATCCCGGTCGTCCTCGCCGTCCTGCCCGCGCTCGTCGTCGCGGCCCGCCGGAGCGGAGCGCGGGCGTCATGAGCTGGACGTTCGTGCTCGTCCTCGCCGCCGGCGTCTACCTGCCGAAGCTGCTCGGCCACCTCGTGCCGGAGCAGGTGCTCGAAGCGCCTGTCGTGCAGCGGTTCGCCGCGGTCGCCCCGGCCGGGCTGCTGGCCGCGCTGGTGCTGACGCAGACCTTCGTCTCGGGGACGTCGTACGTGCTGGAGCCCCGCGCCGCAGGTCTCGGGGTGGCGCTGGCGGCCGTCGCGCTGCGAGCGCCGTTCCTCGTCGTGGTCATGTCCGCCGTGCTCACCGCCGCGGTGGTCCACGCGCTCTGAGCGCCGGTTAGCCTGCGGGCACCGCACGAGGGGGCAGGGATGGACGAGCAGCTCGCGGCGCTCAACGACCGCGTCGCCACGGCGGTGGAGGCGTGGCTCTCGTCGCCCCGCGACGCCGGGGTCTACGCGCGCCTCGTGTCGGCGGCCGAGGCGCGGCGCGCGTACCTCGCCGTGCAGCGGGCGGCTCCCGCCGTCGTCGAGCCTGCGGGAGGACCGGCGCCGCAGCCGGAGATCGAGCCCGAGCCCGACGACGATGGCGTGGTCCAGCCCGTCCGCGACCTGCTCGGCGGGGATGACGTCCGCACGATGCTCGAGCGCCTGCGACGCGGGGGCTAGGGGCCCGTGGCCGGCCGTCAGCCGCCGAGGCCCGGGCCCCGCACGACGTGCAGCTCGTCGGGCTCGACGTCATGCCCAGCGGCGCAGCGCAGCCGCAGGTGGACCGCGGCCCCGCAGCCCTCGTGCTCCACCCCGATGGTCGCGCGCTCCGGGCCGACCGCCCACGTGTCCCCCCACTCCCGCATGGCGGTGAGCACGAGCACGAGGTCGCGGCCCTTGGTGGTGAGGGCGTACTCGTAGCGCGTGCGGGCCCCCTCCTCGCGGTAGGGC
The DNA here is from genome assembly GCF_004216915.1 of Motilibacter rhizosphaerae. NCBI lineage: Bacteria > Bacillati > Actinomycetota > Actinomycetes > Motilibacterales > Motilibacteraceae > Motilibacter > Motilibacter rhizosphaerae. The sequence continues at coordinate 239,534 of NZ_SGXD01000005.1, read as the reverse complement.
CGGCGCTCGAGGACGCCCGCGCCGACCAGCTCCTTGAGCCGGGCGGCGGCGACCGGCTCGCTGACGCCGACGCGGCGGACGAAGTCGTCGAAGCGCGTGGTGCCGAAGCTCGCCTCGCGCAGCAGGAGGAACGACGACCTGGTCCCGACGACGTCCAGCGCCGCGGAGATCGAGCAGGCCGCGCCGAGCCAGCTGTCGCGGTCCTCGACGAGATCCATGCTGACAGCGTACTCCTCCTGGCTTGCTCTTCCCTCAGTCAGCCACGTACTGTCACTGCTGACTCAAGCCGGACTAAGCCAGGGAGTACGCCATGGAGCTGCAGGGAGCCGTCGCGCTCGTCACCGGTGCCAACCGCGGGCTGGGGCGCCGCCTCGCGGAGGAGCTGCAGGGGAGGGGAGTGCGGGTGTACGCGGCAGCCCGGGACCCGCGCCGCATCGACGTCCCCGGGGTGACCCCGGTGGCGCTCGACATCACCGATCCCGCCGCGGTCGCCGCCGCCGCTGAGCTCGCCCGTGACGTGACGCTGCTCGTGAACAACGCCGGGTCGGCCACGGGTGCGGGACTGCTGAGCGGGTCGCTCGACGACGTGCGCCTCGAGATGGACACGCACTACTTCGGCACGCTCGCCATGGTGCGGGCCTTCGCCCCGGTCATCGAGGCCAACGGCGGCGGCACCATCGTCAACGTGCTGTCCGCGCTCTCGTGGCTGAACTACCCGGGGGTCGGCGCGTACTCCGCGGCGAAGTCCGCGGCGTGGTCGCTGACGAACGGCGCACGCGTGGAGCTGGCCCCGCGGGGCATCCGCGTGGCGGGGCTGCACGTCGGCTACATGGACACCGACATGGCCGCCGGCGTCGACGCGCCCAAGTCCGACCCGCGTGACGTCGCGCGCGCCGTGGCCGACGGCGTCGCCGAGGACGCCTGGGAGATCCTCGCCGACGACGTCTCCCGGCACGTGCAGCAGGGCCTCGCCGGGGGCGTGCCCGCGCTGTACCCGGAGCTCGCGGCCTGAGGTCGCTCTCCCGGCTGCACATGTCGTGCCTCCTGGGGTAGGGGAGCGGCGTGCTCGTGCCAGACCTGCGCCGGTTGCGGCACCACCCTGCCCTCACCGGGCTGGCGCGGGTGGGCCTGGTGGCGCGGGGAGTGTTCTACCTGGTGCTGGCCGCACTCTCGGTGGCGCTCGTCGTCCCCGGCCCGAGCCCGCAGGCCAACGCGAACGGTGCGCTGCGGCGGGTGGCGGCGAACCCTGCGGGGTTCGCGCTGCTCGCCGCCGCGGTCGTCGGCTTCCTGGCGTTCGCCGTGGCCCGGTTGCTCGGCGCGCTCAGCGACGAGCGGCAGGGCGTGTGGAGGCGGGTCAGCACCGGGGGACAGGCGCTGAGCTACGTCGTCCTCGCGGCCACGACGGCGTCCTTCCTCGTGGGCAAGCACTCGACCGGTTCAGAGCAGCAGCAGCACCAGGAGGCGTGGAAGGTGCTCGGCCTGCCCTTCGGTCGCGAGATCCTCGCGGTGGCAGGCCTCATCCTCATCGCGGTCTGCTGCTGGCAGGTCTGGACCGCTGTCGGGGGCGACTTCGCCGACACCCTCCGCACGGAGCGGATGTCCCGGGCCATGCGGGTGGTCACGACCACCACGGCCCGCATCGGGATCCCCGCCCGCGCGCTGGCGTTCGCGCCGATCGGCGTCTTCCTCGTCGTCAGTGCCGTCAGCGGCGACGGCTCGGACGCGAAGGGGCTGGACGCGCTGCTGATGACGACGGCCCGCGCGCCGCTGGGGCGGGTCGGGGTCGTGCTGGTCGCCCTCGGGTTCGTGGTCTTCGCGGCGTACAGCTTCATCGAGGCGCGCTACCGGGCCGTCGAGAGCGGCGGCTGACGTCGGCTCAGGCGCCCTCCGCCAGCGCGGTGAGCCGGGCGACGTACGCGGCCCAGTCGTAGCCCTCCGGCAGGTTCGGTGCCGCCGGGGTCAGGCCCGTCGCGCCGTCGTGCAGCTCGCGCAGGATGTCGGCGTGCCCGGCGTGGCGCGACGTGTCGTCGATCACGCGGACGGCGAGGTGGTGCAGCGTGGCCTCGGCCCGCTCGGCGGGCCAGTGCGCCACCCGCCCGACGGTGTCGAGCGGGAGCTCGCGCAGGGTCTGCTCCGTGGCCACGCCGACCCTCCGGTAGAGCGCGACAGTGGCCGCCGCTGACTCGCCGGCCGTCGCGTACCAGTCGGCCTGCGGGTCGCTGTCGTAGGACTCCACGGGCACGAGCAGGTGCTCGCCGCCGAAGGTCCTGCCGACGCTCGCGCCGAGGTAGGTCCACTCGGTGTTGGTGCAGTGCTTGACGATGCCGAGCAGGTTGGTGCCCGTCGGCGTCCGCGGCATGCGCAGCTCACGCTCCGACAGCCCGTCGAGCTTGGCCAGCAGTCCCTCGTGGGCGCGGGCGAGGTAGTGGATGAGGACCGCTGCCGGGTCCGCGAGGTCGACCATGCGCCCATGCTGCGCCCATCCGTGCTCAAGCGTCCGATGCCCCGTCTCCAGCCGAGGCGGCGGCAGCGCCGGCAGGGTTCAACGGCCGCGGCTCAGCAGCAGGTGCAGGTCCTGGAGCGGGAGCGGACGGTGCAGCAGGAAGCCCTGCGCGTGCGCTCCCACAGCGCCGCCGGCTCGTCGGTGCGCGGTCCTAGGGTGTGGAGCCATGACGCGGCATGTCGACGAGGATCTGCGCGGTGCGGAGTTCCGCGAGTGCGACCTGAGCGGCGCGCGCCTGGTCGGTGTCGTCATGCACGACGTCGTGATCGACGGGTCGGTCAGCAACGTCGTGGTGAACGGTGTGGACGTCACGCCGTACGTCGAGGCAGAGCTCGACCGGCGTCATCCGGTACGGCTGCTGATCCGCTCCGAGGACCCTGCCGACCTGCGCGAGGCAGCGCGTCAGCTCCGTGCTTCCTGGGCGGCCACGACCGAGCGGATCCGCCGAACCCCCGGCATCGAGCGCCGCAGCGTGGACGACGAGTGGTCGGCGGTGCAGACGCTGCGCCACCTGGTCTTCGTCCACGACTCGTGGTTCCGCCGCTGCTGCCTCGGCTCGCCCCGGCTCTTCACGCCGATGGGCATCGGGACGAGCATCGAGCCCTATCGCGGCGCGCACGGGCTCGACCTCTCGGCCGATCCCTCCCTGGACGAGATCGTCAGCGTCCGGGACGCTCAGGCGGCCGAGCTGGAGGCGTGGCTCAGCACGGTCACTGCTGCCGAGCTGGCCGCCCGGGCTCCAGTGCCCGACGGCGATGTCTGGCCGCCGTACGCCCGGGGCCGCTCGGTGCGGCAGTGCCTGCGCACGGTGCTCGACGAGACCTTCGAGCACCACCGCTTCTGCGTCCGCGACCTCGACTGGGTGTCACCCACCGGGCAGGACCCGTCGCACGCAGCGCTCGACGTCAGCACCGGGCACCGGTCGCGCTGACCCGCAGCGCGGGCACGACGAGCACTCCGGGTCCCGGCTGCGTGGTTCCCCCGGCCTCCCGCGCTCAGCCCAGCGGGCCGAGGTCGTCGCGGAGCAGCCGCGGTGCGCGGAACGGCCAGTCCTCGCCCAGCCAGCGGGGCACCAGCTCGTCGAGCGCCCGCTCCACCTCCGTACCGACCAGCCGGTCCACCACCCACCACGAGACGTCCGCGTCGACGCCCGGCTCGCGCGCGGGATCGATGTAGACGCAGCCGAGCAGCTCGGTCTCCCCCTCGTCGAGCAGCGCGTAGTTGAACGACTCGTGCGCGGCGATCTCCGCCTCGTGGTGGGCCAGGTCGTCGAGGTCCTGCTGGCGCGTCATGCCCACTGGCGGCCAGCCCCAGGCGGCGCCGTAGATGCTCCACAGCCGCTCGCGCGAGCCCATGACCGCCGGCAGGTCGATGTCGACGTCGGCCGCGCGGATGGGGCGCAGGTGCTGGCCGGTGGGCAGTTCGACGTGCAGGGGGTGCTCGAAGGTCTCAGGGAGCCACTGGCGAGGGGGGTCGGTCATGGGAGGACCGTGCCAGAGCCGCTCGACGCGCGGGCGGCTTCCCGTCGGCCAGCGCAGCGGGGCGCGACGGGGGCCAGCCGCTGAGGTCGTGGAGCACCGGCGAGCGGGAGCGGATCGATGCCCGGCTTCCGGTGCGCTCCCGGGGTGCGGGTCCCTAGGGTGGGCGCCGTGGAGGTGGGTCCGGAGCTCGCGGTGCTCGGCGCGGTCGAGGCGCGGCGGGACGGGACCGTCCTGCCACTCGGGCCACCGCTCCAGCGCAAGGTCCTCGCGGCGCTGGCTCTGCACGGCGGACGTCCGGTGACGAGGGACGCGCTCGTCGAGCTCGTGTGGGGACAGCGGGCGCCAGCGGCGGCCGACAACACGATCCAGACGTACCTGTCGGGGTTGCGCAAGGTGCTGGAGCACGAGCGGCTCCCGCACGCCCGCGGCGAGGTCATCGTGCGGACGTCCGCCGGGTACGCGTTGAGCACCCCACCGGTCGACGCACTCCGGCTCGAGTCCGTCGTCGCGAGGGTCGACCAGCGGCTCTCCGGCCCGCGCGATGCCACCGGAGTCCTGCCGGCCTCGCTCGTCGGGGACGTCGACGAGCTGCTCGCCGAGCTCGGTACCGCCCTCGCCCTCTGGCGCGGGGCGCCCTACCCGGAACTCGGCGACGGGGACGGAGCCGTCGCCGAGCGGCGCCGGCTCGAGGCGCTGAGGCTGCTCGGCCTCGAGCTCCGTGCAGCGCTCGAGGTCATGACCGGTGGCGCGGCGCGCGCGGCGGTCGACCTGGAGACGATGACGGCGGCCCACCCGCTGCGCGAGCGGTTGTGGGCGCTCCGGGCCATCGCCCTCTGCCGCGCCGGTCGGCAGGCCGACGCCCTGGGCGTGCTCGCCGAGGTGCGCGAGGTGCTCGCCCGCGAGCTCGGGATCGACCCGGGTCCGGAGCTGGTCACGGTGCAGGTCGCGGTCCTGCGGCAGGACCCTGCCGTCGTGCCAGCGCTCCGGTCGCGTCGTCCGGCTCCTCCGGTCGCTCGAGCGCCGTCGGTCGAGCTCGTCGGCCGCCGCTCGGAGTTGGCACAGCTCGTCGACCTGCACGAGCAGGTCGTCAGGGCGCCCGGGCCGCCGGTCGTCGCCCTGGTGACCGGCGAGGCCGGCATCGGCAAGAGCGCGCTCGTCACCGCGCTCGCGCGCCGAGCCGAGGAGCGGGGGACCACTGTCGTCACGGCTCGGTGCCCGGAGGACGCGGGAGCGCCGCCGCTGTGGGCCTGGTCGCAGCTCCTGCGCGGAGCGGGAGTGCGCGTCGCCCAGGAGGAACCCGCCGACGACGTGGGCGCCGGCTACCGCGCCCGGCTCCGCAGCGTCGACGCGCTGCTCGAGGCCACGGGTGGTCCGGCCCTCCTGCTCGTGGAGGACCTCCAGTGGGCCGACGCCTCGACCCTGCAGGTGCTGCACCTGCTCGCCACGACCGAGGGACCGACGCGCCTGCTCCTCGTCCTCACCTGGCGCGCCAAGCCCTCCCCGGCGGTCCGCGAGCTCGCCGCCGCCCTCGCCCGGCGGCACGCGCACGCCCTCGCCCTGCAGGGGTTGGACACCGCGCAGTCGGCGCAGGTCCTCGCCCTCACGAGCGGAACGTCCCCGACTCCCGCCCAGGCGCAGGCCCTGCACGAGCGCACGGGCGGCAACCCGTACTTCCTCGTCGAGCTGGCCCGCGCGGCGCGGGGCGACCTGGACGCGCTCGTCGCTGGCGGCGCCTCCTCCGAGGGCATCACGGCTGCGTTGCGCCGCAGGATCGACGCACTGGGCGAGAAGGCGGCCCGCACGCTCGCCGCGGCAGCGGTCCTGGGGCGCGACGTCGAGGTCGCCACGCTCACAGCGGCGGTCGGCTCGACCGAGGACGAGGTCGTCGAGGACCTCGAGGACGCGTACGCCGCGGGGCTGCTGCAGGAGACCGGGATCGACCGCTTCCGCTTCGCGCACGACCTGCTGCGGGAGACCGCCCGCGCCGGCGTCACCCGCAGTCGTGCGGCGCGGCTGCACGCTGCGGCGGCCGCCGCCCTCTCGACCCGCGGCCTGCCGGGACGCGAGAGCGACCTGGCGCACCACTGGCTGGCCGCCGGCCCTGCCCACGCATCGAAGGCGTGGCGGGCGGCACGCGAGGCGGCGGCGGCTGCCCGGCGGCTGTACGCGTACGACGAGTGCGCGCAGCTGCTGCGGCAGGCGCTGGCCGCGGTCGGCGACGACCCCGCCGCCCTCGCCGAAGACCGGTGCGACCTGCTGCTCACCCTGGGCGACGCGCTGCGCCTCGGCGCGCAGTGGCTGGACCTGCGACCGGTGGTCCATGAGGCGCTCGCGGCGGCGCAGCGGCTCGGCGACCTCGAGCGGGTGTTCACGGCGGCCACCCTGCCGACCGACGGCGCCTACTGGCTGGCGAGCCCGTACGGCCAGGTCGACGAGGTCGTCGTCGCGGCGCTGCGCCAGCTCCTCGAGGCGCTCCCTCGCCACGACGACCCCCGCCGCTGCCGCGTGATGCTCAGCCTCGCCAGCGAGGTGTACTACGCCACGGGGAGCGCGGAGCGCGAGGCGCTGGTCGACGAGGCCGTGGCGATGGCGCGCCGCCTCGGGGATGACCGGCTGCTGCTGACCGCCTGCCTGGCCGGCGCCACCTCGGTGTGGCGCAGCGCGCGCTCGGAGGAGCAGCTCGCCCTGGCCGTCGAGGCGGTGGCGCTCGCGCGCACGCTGCAGCTGCCGCTCGCCCTCGCGGACGCGCTCACGGTCCACGTCGCGGCGGCCAACGACCTCGGCCTCGTCGAGGAGCTGCCCCAGGCGCTGGAGCTCGCGCGCTCCCAGGCCCGCGAGCTCGAGCTGCTCTTCAGCCAGCTGCTGCTCGACGGCATCGAGATCGGCTGGTGCGCCGTGCGCGGCGAGCACGACCGGCTCGAGCAGCTCGCCGCCGGCATGGCGCGGCTGGCCGAGCCCATGCACCTCGCTCAGCTGCAGAGCAGCGCGGCCGCCGTGGCGCTCATGCGGCTCTGGTGGTCCGACCGCGACGAGGAGCTGCTCGCCGTCGTCCGCGCCGGTGAGCAGGCGGCCGGCGTCCCCGTGAGCGCCTTCGTGGCCGTCGTCCTGTGCCGCACCGGCCGCCTCGAGGAGGCCGCGGCGTACGTCGCGCGGGGCCTGCGCATCGAGGAGGACGACTGGCTCTCCCCGGCGATCTGGAGCCTCGCCGCCGAGTGCGCCCTGCGCCTGCGCGATCCCGCCCTCGCGTCCGCGGTGTACGGACGCCTCCTGCCCCTCGCCGGTCGCCCCGCCACCGCCGGGTCCGGCATCGTCGTCGGCCCGACGGACGCCTTCCTCGCGATGGCGGCCCTCGCGGTCGGTGAGCGGGACACCGCCTCCCGCCACGCGAGTGCCGCCGAACGCGTCGCCGAGCGCTGGCGAGCAGAGCCCGTGCTGCGGTGGGTGGCCCGGTTCCGCGAGGAGTGGGCCGTCTAGCCGCTCAGGTCGTCGCGAAGATCTCGCGCTCCCGGCGCGAGAACCGCGGGTGGAGCAACCGTACGAGCAGCCGCATCGGCGCCGGGGCGGACGAGAGGACGCGCCGCAGCAGGTGCTCGTCGACGCCGTCCACCACCCAGGGGAGCATCTGCAGGACCGCTGTCGGCGGCTGGCCCTTGCTGAAGCGCTTCTCCAGCGCGACCCACTCCGCCTGCGTCGTCACCTGCTGCAGGAGCGCGATCGCGTCCGTCTCCTCGTGGCCGAGGTGCCGGTCGAGCACCTCGCGCACGCCCGCCAGCCGTACGCTCAACGCCGCCCGAGTGCCGGCGCGCTCACCGCCGGCCGACGCGAGCGCTGCCAGCGCCGCGGTGACCTGGGCCAGGCCGGGATCGATCTCGTCGTGCTCCTGCTCCATGGCGTCGAGCACCAGCAGCTGCTCGGGCGTCGCGCGCTCGCGCAGCCAAGGCCAGAGCACGGTGTCCTCGGCCTCGTGGTGGTGGTGCAGCTGGCCCACGAGCACGCCCCAGCGCGCCGAGAGCCGCCGCCACGCGTCCAGGTCGTCGAGGGCGACGTGCGGGACCGCTCGCAGGAAGCGGTCGAGGTCGCGGCGGAACGCGTGGTGGAACAAGTACATGTTCGCCATGTCGACCGGGCCGTCCGGTGCGGCGGCTTGCCCGGGGAGCAGGATCTGTGTCGGCCATGCGGCCTTCGTCGTCGTCATGGCGCCAGGGTGGCGAGCCGCACTGGAGATCGACTTGAGGTTCGCTGGAAGCGGCTCCTGAGCGGTCCCTGACCCGGCCGCGGGCGAGCACCGCCTCGAGGAGCGCCGGGAGGGCTCGCCCGCTCGGCCGTCACGCCGGGGTGCGGGCTCAGTCGTCGAGGGCGAAGCGGGCGCGCACGACCTTGCCGTCCTCAGGGACCTGCTCGACCTCGACGGTGTTGGCGAGTGCCTCGACGATGCCGAGGCCTCGGCCGGACTGGGTGTCGGTGTCCGGCTCGCGGTGCCGAGGAGGGCTCGGGTCGGCGTCGCGCACGTCGAGCTCGAGGACCTCGTTGTCCCAGCGGCGGAGGATCACCTGCAGGGGCGGGCGGCCGTAGCGGACGGCGTTGGTGACCAGTTCGCTGACGGCGAGCTTGACCGGGTCGACGAGCCGGTCGAGGTGCCAGCTGGCGAGGATCTCCTCGACCCGTGTCCGGGCGAGGCGCGGGGACTCGAGGTCATGGGGCAGCGGGACCTCGACGTACTGGGGGTGCCGCGACGGGTCCGTCGGCGGGCCGTCGGCCGTCATGCCGCATACCTGCCCCCTCTGGGGATCCCGCACACAGCGCGGCCCGACCGCCTGACCGCTGCCGAGCGGCGGTCCGCCGCCCGGCTCAGAGGTGGGCCCGAGGGCGAGCGGTGGGGGAGCGTGCGGGAGCACGAGATGCTCGTCCACCGCACCTCCGCACTGGTGGACCCCGCCGACGACCGGAAAGCCTTTGGCGCACCTGCTCTGGGCGGCTTTCGATAGGGGGCTCGAGCCACCAGGCGGTGGGGTGGGCGTGCATCGGCAGGAGGCACCGGTGTCCGAGGGGAGCGAGCAGCTGACGCTGGTCGTCGAGCTCCGGGTGCGCGCCGGCGCGCAGGAGCAGGCGAGGAGAGCGGTCGAGGAGCTGGCCGCGGCGACGCGCGCCCTGGATCGCGGTCTCATCCGCTTCGACGTCGCGCTCGACCCGGTCGACGACAGCCGCATCCTCGGCTACGAGGTCTGGCAGTCACAGGCGGCGCTGGACCAGCACGCACGCCAACCACACACGGTGCGGTTCCGCCAGCTGTCCGCCAGCTTCGTCGTCGACCCCGACGAGCCGTTGCACGTGCAGCGGTGGCGTCCGCTCCAGCCGGAGCTCCCGGCGCCGTACCCGGCCGTGCCGGTCCCCGCCGCGCAACCGCCGCCGGGCTTCTCCCACGCGTGGCACGAGACCGACGACGCCCGTCTGCACTACGTGGTCGGCGGTTCTGGCGACCCGCTCCTTCTGCTCCACGGGTTCCCGAACACCTGGTACGCCTGGCGCGAGGTCATGACGCGGCTCGCGGGTGACTACACGGTGTACGCGCTGGACCTGCGCGGCCTGGGGGACTCCGAGGCCGGGCAGCTGCCCAACGACGTACCGACAGGCGCTTCCGACGTGACCTCCCTCGTCACCTCGCTGGACCTCGGGCCCGTCCTCGTCGCCGGACAGGACTGGGGTGGGTCCACCGCCTTCGCGTTCGCCGCCGCTCGGCCCGAGCTCGTCCGTCGGCTGGCCGTGCTGGAGGCGATGCCCAGTGGTCCTTGGACTGTCGAGGGGGAGGGGAGGACCGCATGGTTCGCGGAGTTCCACCGCATCGCGGGACTGCCGGAGATGCTCACCGCCGGCCGGGAGAAGGACTACCTCGCCTGGTTCTACACGGCCTTCACCGCCACCCCCGGCGTCCCTTCCCCCTGACCGACGCCACAGAGACCGTCTCCGGCAGCAGCACCACCGCCGAGTGGACGTACAGCTACGACCTCGACGGCAACCGGCTCTCCGACGTCACCTACTCCAACGGCGTCAACGTCGACTCCCACACCTACGGCTACAACGCCGCCGACGAGCTCACCAGCCGCAACGGCAGCACCACCGGCTGGTCCTACGACGGCGACGGCAACCAGCTCACCGGCGCCATCAACGCCACCGCCAGCACCTGGACCTACCCCCGCGGAGACCAGGCCGCCACCGTCAACGCCGGCACCGCCACCAGCTACACCTACGCCGGCACCGGCAACGACGAGCGGACCGCCAAGACCATCGGCTCGAGCACCACCAGCTACCTCAACAGCCCCGTCGGACTCACCAGCCAGACCAGCGGCACCGCCACCGACCGGTTCATCCGCACCCCCCGGCGGGGAGCCCGTCGCGTACCTCACCGGCGGCAGCATCTACTACTACCTGACCGACAACCTCGGCACCGTCGTCGCCCTCATCGACACCAACGGCGCGCTCGTCGGCACCTACACCTACGACCCCTTCGGCAAGACCTCCGGCGTCACCCCGGCCGCAGCAGGCACCGCCACCACCGTCACCAACGGCAACCCCCTGCGCTACACCGGCGGCTACCTCGACAGCGAGACCGGTCTGTACAAGCTCGGTGCCCGCTACTACAACCCCCAGATCGGGCGCTTCACCCAGCCCGACCCCAGCGGCCAGGAAGCCAACACCTACCTGTACGCGGGCGGGGACTCCGTGGACTACACGGACCCCAGCGGGCAGTCCTTCGGCGACTTCGTGCGGAACGCGACCGCGTTCCATGACGCCTACAACGCCACCGTTGACGCCTTCAGCAGCGACACCAAGAAGTTGATTGCTGACGCGGTTGGCGTGGGTACTGCTGTTGCTGTGGACACGGGGTGCAACTTCGTACTCGGCGCAGCGGCCGCACCTACCGCCGGAGCTTCCGAGCTCGGGGAGTACTTCTGCTGGGTCGATGCCGAGTACATGACTAATCCGGCTTCTCTCAACACAGTCAGCGGATATATGCGGAGTGGTCCTTCTGCCGCATTTATTCAGATGAAGGGCAGTCAAGTTCTGAGTCAGCCGGTGGCCGGCTCCTCTGTTGACGCCTTCAGTGACGTGTGGAACGCGTGCAGCTGACGCGCCGCTCACGCCCTCGACGAGGAGTCCTCTGATAAGGACTGGTCCCGCAGCCTGCCTGAGAGATGTCGGCGAACCTTCCGGCCGGAGTAGCGGCTTGGTCTGGCGCTACTCCGGCCGGAAGGAGACGATTGCAGTCGCTCACCTGTGCCTCCGACTGCACCAGTTCGGGGCGCTTCGACAACTACAGCAACAATCACCAAGAGACGCGCGTGACGCAACCGCCTACTTCACGACTACGCGCACCACAACGCACCGCTTGTCGGGCGCCGACAGCTTGCAGCCTAGGGTCGAGAGCTCGACCGATCCCGCCGCAACAGCACGAAAGCTGCCCGTTTCCCCATCCTTGCTCCGCGCGTAGAGGACGACGGCCCCCTTAGGGGGAGGGTCAGGGAGTGCAAACCGCGGCTTGCGTTGACCACTTACGGCGGGCACCACGTGCATATCAAAGGACTCGCCGACACTGAGGCTCACTACTGGCGCGGGCGCGTACAGATCACCAGCGCAGTCCCCGACACTCGTCACTTCGCCGCGCACGCGGATAGCTACCGGCGGGCCGCAGGTGCTGTACGCCCCTGGTGACACGCCGGGCAAGCTGCTCAGCCACCACGGCTGGGCGACTCGCGACGGTGAGGAGGTGGACGACGAACTCGGGTGCAGGTGCTGTGCATGTGAGCACCCTGCGGACCCCAGGAGTGCAGCTGCTGCGACTGCCACCGGGACGACCCTGAGCCCATCCTTCACGACCATCAGACGCAGCCGGCCTCGTGCTGGTTCCATCGCGTCAGAGTACGAACCTGTGACGTCGGGACCGACGCCTCCCTGCCCAGAGGAGACCCCGGCCACGGCTGGAGCCTCTCCGAGGGGACACCAGAGGCTCCCTTTCGATGTCGACTACCGGAGCACACGGTGCAAGGCACCGCGGGAAGCTCTGCCAGGCCTGCGCGCGGCCCCATAGCCGAGACCACTGTCCAACCGCGCCAACCAGTGGCGCCCGTCAAGCGCGACCGGCACGGAGGGCAGCATGTCTCGGTCCTCGACGAGCTCGACGCCCCTCGGGGATGGGGGCGTGCAGCCAAAGCAGAGTGCTCCTGGGCGCCGACGCGAGACGCGCTGGACCCGCTGCGGGCTCCGGGCAGTGCCCACCGGCCACGGACACGACATAATGCACATTATCGGCGCTTCACAGCGGAGCAGAGAGGGGCTGAGCTCACCCAAGCAGCAGCGCCCGCGCGACGTCCTCGAGCCGCCCCGGCACCAGTCGGTAGTAGGCCCACACCCCGCGCTTCTCGCGCTCGAGCAGCCCGGCGTCGACGAGCACCTTCAGGTGGTGCGACACCGTGGGCTGGGACAGTCCGACGGGCTCGGTGAGGTCGCACACGCACGCCTCCTGGCCCTCATGAGCAGCGACGAGCGAGATCAGTCGCAGCCGCGTGGGCTCGGCCACCGCCTTGAGCAGGACCGCCAGCCGTTCTGCCTCCTCGGCCGACAGCGCCGCCGCGGTCAGTGGGGCCGTCGCATCGTCGGCCAGTGGCAGGACGGTCGTCATGAGGTCAGCATGCACGGGATATTGACGAGTGTCGATCCGTAGGCCACAGTCTGAGCAGGCATCGACGGTCGTCGATGCCCCAAGGAGGGAGCCGGCATGGACCAGGACGTGCGGGAGCAGGTGCGCGAGCGCTACGCCGCAGCGGCTCGCGTGGTCGCCGCGGGTGGGCACGGGTCTTGCGGCAGCGCGGATGCTCTCGACCAGACGGACGCCTTCGGCGCTGCGCGCTACGCGACCGACGAGCTCGACGGGCTGCCCGCGGAGGCTGTCGCGGCCTCCCTCGGCTGTGGCAACCCGCTCGTGGTCGCTGACCTGCAGCCTGGCGAGCGTGTCCTCGACCTCGGCTCGGGCGGCGGGATCGACGTGCTGCTGTCGGCGAAGCGGGTCGGTGCCACCGGCAAGGCGTACGGCCTGGACATGACAGACGAGATGCTGGCTCTCGCCCTGGCCAACAAGGAGAAGGCCGGCGCCACGAACGTCGAGTTCCTCAAGGGCCATATCGAGGAGATCCCGCTGCCCGCGGGGACAATCGACGTCATCATCTCCAACTGCGTCATCAACCTCTCTACCGACAAGACCGCTGTCCTCGCGGAGATGTTCAGGGTCCTCGCCCCCGGCGGTCGCATCGGGATCTCGGACGTCGTCGCCGAGGACCACGTCACTCCGGCTCAGCGCGCCGAGCGGGGCAGCTACGCCGGATGCATCGCCGGAGCCCTGTCCCGCAGGGAGTACCTCGAGGGCCTCGCCGCCGCCGGGTTCGTCGACGCGACCGTCGAGTTCACCCACGAAGCCGCCGAGGGCCTGCACGGCGCGATCGTCCGTGCCACGAAGCCCACCGCAGCCACCACCGAGGCGAGGGCGACGGCTCCCGCGTCCGGGCTGACGTCCGCCGGCGACGTGGAGGGAGCCTGCTGCTCCACCGGGGCCGAGGCTTCGTGCTGCGCGCCAGCGGCGAAGGCGGAGTGCTGCAGCGCCGGGCACCCGTCCGGGTCGTGCGGCTGCCGGTGAGAGTCCCGCTCCCCCGGAGGCTGCTCGCGGAAGGGCTCGGCAGTTGCCTGCTCGTCGCCGTCGTGGTCGGGTCCGGCATCGCCGCGCAGCAGCTCTCGCCGAACGACATCGGCCTGCAGCTGCTGGAGAACTCCACGGCCACCGTCCTGGGGCTCACCGTGCTGATCCTGCTGGTCGGACCCGTCTCCGGCGCTCATCTCAACCCCGTCGTCAGCATCGTCGACTGGGCTCTTGGCCGCCGTACGCGCACGGGGATAGCTGCCCGCGACCTCCTGCCCTACGTCGGGGCGCAGGCTGTCGGGGCGGTCGCGGGCAGCCTGCTCGCCAATGCCATGTACGGGCTGCGGGCGCTGGAGATCTCGCACACCCACCGCGCGACGGGTGGGCACCTGCTCGGCGAGGCCGTCGCCACCTGCGTGCTCGTCACGCTCGTCTTCGCCCTCGCCCGCACCGGGCGTGGGGCCCTGGCCGCTCCGGTGGTCGCCGCGTACGTCGGTGCGGCCTACTGGTTCACCAGCTCAACCTCGTTCGCCAACCCCGCTGTCACCCTCGGCCGGGTCTTCACCGACACGTTCGCAGGCATCGCCCCCGCGTCCACGCCACCCTTCATCGCCGCACAGCTGGTCGGCGGACTGCTCGGAACCGCCCTCGTCCTCGCTCTCTACCCTGACGCCGGCAGCACCGCCGACGACGTCCTCGTCCCCCACCCCGCTACGCCGTTGGAGATCCCGCGATGACCGGCAGCAAGCCCAGCGTCCTGTTCGTCTGCGTGCACAACGCCGGCCGCTCCCAGATGGCCGCCGGGTGGCTCACCGCCCTCGCCGGCGACACCGTCGAGGTCCGCTCCGCGGGCTCGGCACCCAAGGACGCCGTGAACCCCTCCGCGGTCCAGGCCATGGCCGAGGTCGGGATCGACATCTCCACGCAGGTCCCGAAGGTCCTGACGACCGACGCGGTCCAGGCCTCCGACGTCGTCATCACGATGGGCTGCGGCGACGCCTGCCCCGTCTTCCCCGGCAAGCGCTACCTCGACTGGGAGCTCGAGGATCCTGTCGGCAAGGGCGTCGACGCCGTACGCCCGATCCGCGACGAGATCAAGCGCCGTGTCCAGACGCTGCTCGGCGAGCTGGGCGCCGGCTGAGCGTCGTCAGTCCATCCTGCGCAGGAGCTCGGCCTCCGGGAGGCTCGCGGGGTCGCCGTACCCGTTCTCGCTCAACCAGCGGATCGCCGTGAGGCAGCGGTAGGCCCACCAGCCACGCACGACGTCCAAGTCGACGTCCCGACCGTATCCGGACAGGAGGTCGTCGAGGTGCTGCTCCTGCGACAGCGTCAGCGTCGCGATGTCCTGCAGCGCATCTCCCTGCCCCGCTTCGGACCAGTCGAGGATGCCCGTCACCTCGTCGCCGTCGACGAACACGTGCGAGACGTGCAGGTCCCCGTGGACGAAGACCGGCTCCCACGGTCGCAGGACGCTCTCCGCCTGCCGGCGCCGACGGGCGAGCAGGTCGTACGGCAGCGCCGCTTCCGCGCGCAGCCAGTCGCACTCAGCGGCCAGCCGCCTCGCGAGGTCCTCCGCACTCGGCCCCGTACGCGGTGGCAGCGGCGCGTCGTGGAGCCGGCGGACTGCAGCGCCGGCAGCCGTCCAGGCGCGCGCGGACGCGGTCGAGGGGTGTCCCACGCGCCCGAGCGGTGTCCCGCGTACGGCGGCGAGCGCGAGGACCGGAGGCTCGTGCCAGAGCACCTGCGGTGTGGGCACGGGCGCCAGGCGCATCGCGGCGACCTCGGCCTCCGCCCGCGCCCGATCCGAGTCGATCTTGACGAACGTGCTGCCACAGCGCACCGTCGCTCGGTCCGCGGACGCGGCGACGACCTCGACCTCCTGCGCCGGCGCAGGATCTGGCGCGCTCATGCCCCCAGGATCGCAGCAGGTCCCCCGGACACGTCCAGCCGCTAGCCTCGGGGCGCCAGCTGCCGTTCGCCCGCCGGAGGTCCTCGTGCCACTGCCCGAGCTCACACCCGGCGGCGCGCTCTGCGGGGCAGCAGCGGGCAGTGTGCTCCTCGGCGTCGCCGCCTCCCCGTTCTTGGGCGTCTTCGGCCCCGCGCTGGGCATGGGCGCGTTCCTCGTCAGCGCGCTCGTCGGCGTCCCCGTCGCGCTGCTGATCGAGCGCGTCGTCCCGCGCCGTCACGCACTTCCGGTCCTGGCGGCGTACGCGCTCGCCGGCACGCTCCTGGGACTGCTGCTCTTCCGGCTCTGGTCCGGGTCCTGGTCCTGGTCCTGGTCCTCCGCTGCGGTCGTGTGCGCACCGCTCGCCGTCACCTGCCGGCTCACCGGTCCGTACGTCGCGGCAGTCGTCGCCCGGCGCACCGGTGGTCTCGGGCAGGGGGTCTGACGTGTCGACAGACCTGCTGCTGGCACGGCTGTCCGCGGCCGGCCTCTCCCCCGCAGCCGTCCGTACGGCCGATGAGGGCTTCGCCGCCGTCTCCGGCTTCGCCACGCTGGCCGACGGCCGCGAGGTCTTCGCGAAGACCTTGCCGGAGCCGGCGTCAGGACTCTTCGCCAGCGAGGCGGAGGGTCTCGGTGCGCTGCGTGGCGCCGCCCTGGGGACCCCCGACGTGCTGCACGTCAGCGACGAGCTGCTGGTGCTGTCCCTGCTCGCCCCGCGCCCCGACACGACGGCGTTCTGGGAACGCCTCGCCGGGGATGTGGCATCCCTGCACACCTCGACGACGCACGAGCGCTTCGGCTGGCCCCACGACGGCTGGCTGGGCGCGGAGCGGCAGGACAACGCCTGGCACGACGACGGTTTCGCGTTCTTCGCGGAGTGCCGCGTGCTGCGCTGGCTGCCGGAGCCCCGTGTGCAGGCCAAGCTCGAGCCCGTCGACCAGGACGCGCTGGAGCGGCTCTGCGCCGCTCTCCCCCAGCTGCTGCCGGTACGGCCCGCCTGCCTCACGCACGGCGACTTCTGGATGCAGAACATCCTCGCCACAGCAGCCGGTCTGCCGGCGGTCATCGACCCCGCCGTGTCGTACGCCTGGGCGGACGTCGACCTCGCCCACCTGTGGTCCACGCCCCGACCGCCTGCGGCCGAGCGCTTCTTCGCGGTCTACGCGGAGATCACCGGGGAGCAGCCCGGCTGGACGGACCGCCTCGCGTACGTGCAGCTGCGCCAGCACCTGGCGCTCATGGCGATGTTCGACGACGACTGGGGCTCCACCGACGCCGTACGCGACCTGGTGCGTTCGTTCCGACGGCGCCCCTGACGTCGCGAGGACCCCAACTCAGCCCAGGCGGGAGCGTCGCCCCGGGATGAGCGCGGCGCCGGCGAGGCACGCCAGCTCCAGGGCGTACTCAGCGGTGAGGACGGCGGTGCGCGTGGCAGTCGAGCGGGTCATGGCACCGCTATCGACCGGCCAGGACCTGGCCTGAGCACTTCGGCAGGACGACTCGTCCGGCCTCCGGGACGTCAGGCCTGGTGCCCGCTCAGCGCCCGGCCGTCGCGCGCCCCTCGCGACGATGCCACGACCGCGACCGCGACCGCGGTCATGAGTGCGGAATCGGCGAGGTTGAAGGTGGGCCACGACCCGATGTCGATCCAGTCGACGACGTGCCCGCGCAGCGGCCCGGGCGCACGGAAGAGCCGGTCCCCCGCGTTGCCCGCGGCGCCACCGATGCCGAGACCGAGCGCGACCGCGACGGGGAGCGCCTGCGGGCGGCGGGCGGCGTACGCCATGGCGAGGACCGCGGCGATCGCGAGCACGGCCAGCAGCGGGGTCAGCGAGGTCCCGACCTCGAACGCGGCGCCCGCGTTGCGCCCCTCGGTCAGCACCACGTCGTCCCCGACCAGGCGGACCGGGTGCGCGGCCAGGACCTGTGTGGCCCACACCTTCGTCGCGAGGTCGGCGGCGATGACGGCGACGGCGATCCCCGCGACGAGGCCCCGGCGACGCTGCACCCGTCCCCGACCGTCCACTGCCACCCTCGACTCCCCTCCGTAGGTCCGCCGGCGACGCTACCGGACAGCACCCGTTGCTCGTGGCGCAGCAGGGCCGGGAGTGCCTAGCGTGGAGCCATGCCGCTGCGCCTGTCCGCCCTGGCCCTGGACTCGCGGGACCCCGTGCTGCGCGCCCGGTTCTGGGGCGCGCTGCTCCCCCGCGAGGTCGTCCGTGAGAGGACGACAGCGCTCCTGCCGGGGACCGAGCGCCAGGTGGGCCTGCGCTTCGTGCCCGGTGACGCCCCTGCACCGGAACCGGCGCGCGTGCACCTGCATGTGACGAGCACCAGCGAGGAGCAGCGCGACGTGCTGGTCACCACGGCGCTCGACCTCGGTGGCCGCCACCTCGACGTGGGCCAGCTCCCCGAGGAGCGGCACATCGTCCTCGCGGACCCGGAGGGCGCGGCCTTCTGCGTCATCGAGCCGGAGAACTCCTTCCTCGCCGGCTGCGGCCCGCTGGGCGAGCTCGCCTGCGACGGGACGCGCGAGGTGGGCGTCTTCTGGTCCCGCGCGCTGAACTGGCCGCTCGTGTGGGACTCCGACGGCGAGACCGCGGTGCAGTCGCCGGCGGGCGGCACGAAGGTCGCGTGGGGAGGCCCGCCGGTGGCGCCGAAGCACGGCCGCAGCCGCCAGCGCCTCGAGCTCGTCGCGGACGACCTGGCCGGGGAGGTCGAGCGGCTGGTCGCGGACGGTGCCGTACGCCTCGGGACCCTCCCCGGTGGTGCCGTCGAGCTGGCCGACCCCGACGGCAACGAGTTCGTCGTGGCCGACGAGGACTACTGGGCCGCCGGGTCGAGCCGCTCGAACGCCGGGGCGTAGCGGAACGCTCCCCTGAGCGTGCCGTCCCACCCGGACAGCGGGCGGAGCTGGAAGTACCTGCCCCACGAGGGAACCGGAGGGTCCACGCCGTACGCCGCGGCGGGCTCGAAGCCGAAGCGGGCGTAGAGGTCGGGACTGCCGAGCAGCACCACCGCCTGCAGGTCCAGGGCGTCCGCCGCGCCGAGCACGTCGTGCACGAGCGCGTTGCCGATGCCGCGGCCCTGCCGGTCGGGCAGCACTGCCACCGGACCCAGCCCGACCACGCGGTCAGCCCCGGCGATGGTGGCGCGGCTGCACACGACCGAGCCGACGACCAGCCCGGCGGCGACGGCGACGCGGCACAGCGGCCGCACGAGGTCGCCCTCCGCGCGGAGTGCGGCGAGCAGGTCGGCCTCCGCGTCGCGGTCGAAGGCGGCGCGGTGGAGCGCGTCGACGGCAGTGACGTCGGCATGGGCCTCGCGGCGTACCAGCACGTCCACGCACGCTAGCGGCGGACCGCGACTCGCGGCACGCGGCACGCGGCACGCGGTATCAGACGGCGGCCTCGACGGCGGCGCAGGCGACCCAGCCGACGACCAGGGCCACGGCGAGGGAGGGCCATCCGCTCACGGCGCCCCCGAGCGCGGCCGCGCCGACCATCGCAGCCCGGCCGGCGGTCGCCGCCGCGCGAGGGATCGCGACCTGGGCGCGGGGCGAGAGGAACGTGCCCCACACGCCTGCCCAGACGAGGACCGCGACGACGGCGAGGACGGCTCCGGGGGCGCTCCCGGGCGCGAGGTGCCAGCCCCAGCGGCCCACGCACGCCAGCGCCAGCAGCTCCAGGCCGAAGATCGCGGCCAGCACGCCGGCGCGGACCACCTGCACGTCGCTCTCCTCCCCTCGTCGAGCCCCTGCCCGAGCATGCCGTGCCGACCTGCTCGGCGGGGCGCTCCGCTCATGATCAACCCGCTTTGCATGACCATGCAGGGTTGCGCATAGGATGTGGGCCATGTCCAAGGTGCTCGCCTCGCTCCCCGTCGGCTCCCGCGTCGGCATCGCCTTCTCCGGTGGTCTCGACACCTCCGTCGCAGTGGCGTGGATGCGCGAGAAGGGCGCGGTGCCCTGCACCTACACCGCCGACCTCGGGCAGTACGACGAGCCGGACATCGGCTCGGTCCCGGGCCGCGCCCACGCGTACGGTGCGGAGGTCGCGCGGCTCGTCGACTGCCGTGCCGCGCTCGTCGAGGAGGGCCTGGCGGCGCTGGCGTGCGGCGCGTTCCACATCAAGTCGGGCGGCCGGGCGTACTTCAACACCACGCCGCTCGGCCGCGCCGTCACCGGCACCCTGCTCGTCCGCGCGATGCTCGAGGACGACGTGCAGATCTGGGGCGACGGGTCGACCTTCAAGGGCAACGACATCGAGCGCTTCTACCGCTACGGCCTGCTGGCCAACCCGGCGCTGCGCATCTACAAGCCCTGGCTGGACGCGCAGTTCGTCTCCGAGCTCGGTGGGCGCACGGAGATGTCGCAGTGGCTCGCCGCGCGCGACCTGCCCTACCGCGACAGCGTCGAGAAGGCCTACTCGACCGACGCCAACATCTGGGGCGCTACGCACGAGGCGAAGTCCCTGGAGCACCTCAGCACCGGCATCGAGATCGTCGAGCCCATCATGGGCGTCCGCTTCTGGGACCCGGCCGTCGAGGTGGCGACCGAGGACGTCACCATCGCCTTCGAGCAGGGCCGACCGGTGAGCATCAACGGCCGGACCTTCGACACCGCCGTGGACCTCGTGCTCGAGGCCAACGCGATCGGCGGGCGGCACGGGCTCGGCATGTCCGACCAGATCGAGAACCGCATCATCGAGGCCAAGAGCCGCGGGATCTACGAGGCGCCGGGCATGGCGCTGCTGCACGCAGCCTACGAGCGGCTCGTCAACGCCATCCACAACGAGGACACGATCGCGATCTACCACGCGGAGGGGCGCCGCCTCGGGCGGCTGCTCTACGAGGGCCGCTGGCTCGACCCGCAGTCCCTCATGCTGCGCGAGTCGCTGCAGCGCTGGGTCTCCGCCGCCGTCACGGGCACGGTGACCCTGCGGCTGCGCCGCGGAGAGGACTACTCGCTGCTCGACACCACGGGCCCGGCGCTGAGCTACCACCCCGACAAGCTGTCGATGGAGCGCACCGAGGACGCGGCGTTCGGCCCGGTCGACCGCATCGGCCAGCTGACGATGCGCAACCTCGACATCGCCGACTCGCGCGCCAAGCTCGAGCAGTACGCCCGCATCGGGCTCGTCGGGGGCGGCCAGGCCGCGCTCGTCGGCGGCGCGTCGACGGACCTCATCGGCCCGCTGGCCGAGGGCGGCGCGACCGCCATCGCCGCCGGCTCCCCCGAGTCGCCGGCCGCCGGTCTGCTCGACGCCGCGGCGATCGAGTCGGGCACCGACTGAGCGACCGGCTGGTCGGCTACCTGCCGCGGACGGGCCGGGTCACCTGCTTCGCGACGCACGCAGGCAGTCCGACCGTCGCGTCCGCGGCGAGCGTGCGGTAGGTGCTCGGCGGCATCCCGACCAGCTCGGTGAACCGCGTGCTGAACGTCCCGAGCGACGAGCAGCCCACCGCGAAGCAGACCTCGGTGACGCTGAGGTCGCCGCGGCGCAGCAGGGCCATCGCGCGCTCGACCCGCCGGGTCATGAGGTACGCGTACGGCGACTCCCCGAACGCCTGCCGGAACTCCCGGCTGAGGTAGCCCGCCGACATGTGCACCCCGCGGGCGAGCGCCTCGACGTCGAGCGGCTCCGCGTAGTCGCGGTCGATCCGGTCGCGCACCTTGCGCAGCAGGGCGAGGTGGCGCAGTCGCTGGGGCGCCACGGTCTCCGCAGCCTGCGTCGTCACGCGTCCATCCTCCCCCGCGCGCTCCGGCGCCGTCGAGTCATCGCGCCGGTGGCGGGTAGGCAGGGGGGGACGGATGGTCCCAACGGGAAAGGCACGGAGATGGCGGACGAGCAGACGGGCGCGGACAAGGTCACCGAGCTCGCGAAGGACATCCGGGTCGGGATGCTGACGACGGTCGACCCGTCCGGCACGCTCGTCGCCCGGCCGATGGCGCAGCAGGACATCGAGTCCGCCGGCGAGCTGTGGTTCTTCGCCGAGCGGGACTCCCGCAAGGTCGCGCACCTCACGGCCAACCCGACGGCGATGGTGACGCTGACCTCCTCGGACGCGTGGATCTCGCTCACCGGCACGGGCTCCGTCGTCGACGACGTGGCGAAGAAGCGCGAGCTGTGGAACCCGTACGCGGCGGCGTGGCTCCCGCAGGGCCCCGAGGACGACAGCGTCGTGCTCATCCGCTTCGACGCCGACACCGCGGAGTACTGGGACACGCCCGGCGGCCGGATCGCGTCGGTGCTGAGCTTCGCGAAGGCGAAGGTGACCGGGCAGCGCTACGAGGGCGGCGAGAACGAGAGGGTCGAGCTCTAGCCACGGCGGCCCTCACCGGGCGAGGTACGCCGCGAGGTGCTGCCCCGTCAGCGTCCCTGCGGCCACGAGCTCGGCCGGCGTCCCCTCGAACACGACGCGCCCCCCGTCGTGCCCGGCGCCCGGCCCGAGGTCGACGACCCAGTCGGCGTGGGCGACGACGGCCTGGTGGTGCTCCACGACGATCACGCTCGTGCCCGAGTCGACGAGGCGGTCGAGCAGGCCGAGCAGCTGCGCGACGTCGGCGAGGTGGAGCCCGGCCGTCGGCTCGTCCAGCACGTAGGTCCCGCCCTCCTCCGCCATGTGCGTCGCCAGCTTGAGCCGCTGGCGCTCGCCGCCGGACAGCGTCGTGAGCGGCTGGCCGACGGTGAGGTAGCCGAGCCCGACGTCGGCGAGGCGGCGCAGGACCGTCGCAGCGGCGGGCGTCCGTGCCTCGCCGGCGCTGAAGAACGCGAGCGCCTCGTCGACCGGGAGGGCGAGCACCTCGCTGATGTCCTTGCCCCCGAGGTGGTACTCGAGCACCGCGGGCTGGAACCGCTTGCCCTCGCAGTCCTCGCACACCGTGGAGACGCCGGCCATCATCGCCAGGTCGGTGTAGATCACGCCGGCGCCGTTGCACGTGGGGCAGGCACCCTCGGAGTTGGCGCTGAACAGCGCCGGCTTCACGCCGTTCGCCTTGGCGAACGCCTTGCGCACCGGCTCGAGCAGGCCGGTGTACGTCGCCGGGTTGCTGCGCCGCGAGCCGCGGATCGGGCTCTGGTCGACCGCGATGACGCCGGCCTCCGCCGGCATGCAGCCGTGCACCAGCGAGCTCTTCCCCGACCCGGCCACCCCGGTCACGACCGTGAGCACGCCGAGCGGCAGGTCGACGTCGACGTCGCGGAGGTTGTGCTCGCGGGCGCCGCGGATCTCGATGCGGCCGGTCGGGGTGCGTACCGACTCCTTGAGGCCGACCCTGTCTCCGAGGTGCCGCCCGGTGACCGTCCCGCTCGCCAGCAGCCCCTCGACCGTGCCCGCGAAGCAGACCGTCCCGCCCGCCGCGCCGGCCCCCGGACCGAGGTCGACGACGTGGTCGGCCACCGCGATCGTCTCGGGCTTGTGCTCGACGACGAGGACGGTGTTCCCCTTGTCCCGCAGGCGGACCAGCAGGTCGTTCATCCGGGCGATGTCGTGCGGGTGCAGGCCGGTCGTGGGCTCGTCGAAGACGTACGTCACGTCCGTGAGCGACGACCCGAGCTGCCGGATCATCTTGACCCGCTGCGCCTCGCCGCCCGAGAGCGTGCCGGACGGCCGGTCGAGCGAGAGGTAGCCGAGCCCGATCTCGACGAACGAGTCCAGCGTCTGGCGGAGCGCGGCGAGCAGCGGAGCGACCGACGGCTCGTCGAGCTCGCCCAGCCAGCTGGCGAGGTCGCTCACCTGCATCGCGGAGACCTCGGCGATGTTGAGCCCGCGGATGCGCGAGCTCCGCGCGCCCTCCGCCAGCCGCGTGCCGTCGCACTCCGGGCAGGTCTGGTAGGTCACCGCCCGGTCCACGAAGGCCCGGACGTGCGGCTGCAGCGACTCCTTGTCCTTGCCGAGGATCGACCCGCGGACGCGCTCCACGAGGCCCTCGTAGGTCATCGTGATGCCCGCGATCCTCATCCGCACCGGCTCGTGGTGCAGGAAGTCCTGCCGCTCGCGCTCCGTGTAGTCGCGGATGGGCTTGGCGGGGTCCACGAAGCCGGACGCGGCGTAGAGCCGGTGGTTCCAGCCGCCCGGCTGGTAGCCCGGGATCGTCAGCGCGCCCTCGTCGAGCGACTTGGTGTCGTCGAAGAGCTGGTCGAGCGCGAGGTCGGTGACCGTGCCGAGCCCCTCGCAGCGCGGGCACATCCCTCCGGTGCGGCTGTAGGTCACCCGCGTCGCCTTGGCCGCACGCTTCTCGACGGTCATCGCGCCGCTCGCGCGCACCGACGGCACGTTGGCGGAGTACGCGCCGGGCGGCCCGATCTGCGGGTCGCCCAGCCGGCTGAAGACGATGCGCAGCATGGCGTTCGCATCGGTGACGGTGCCCACGGTGGAGCGGGCGTCACCGCCGAGCCGGCTCTGGTCCACGACGATCGCCGTCGTGAGGCCCTCGAGCAGGTCGACGTCGGGGCGCGCCAGCGTCGGCATGAAGCCCTGAACGAAGGCGCTGTAGGTCTCGTTGATGAGCCGCTGGGACTCCGCCGCGACCGTGCCGAACACCAGCGAGCTCTTGCCCGAGCCGGAGACGCCGGTGAACACCGTGAGGCGGCGCTTCGGGATCTCGACGCTCACGTCGCGCAGGTTGTTCTCGCGCGCCCCCTGCACGCGGATCACCTCGTGGCGGTCGGCCGCCGGCGGAGTCCCCACCCGCTAGCCCACCCGGTCCGACGGCGTGCGGTCGGTCGGCACGTGGTTGATCCGGACCAGATTGCCGGCGGGGTCGCGCACCGCGGCGTCGCGGATGCCGTACGGCTGGTCGGTCGGCTCCTGCACCACGTCCGCGCCGGCGGCCTGGAGCTGGTCGAAGGTCTTCTCGAGGTCCGGGGTCGCGAGCACGACGATGGCGTAGGTCCCCTTCGCCATCATCTCGGCGATGGTGCGCTGCTCGTCCTCGGTGAGCCCGGGGTACGCCATCGGCGGGTGCAGCACGATCGAGGTGCCCGGCTGCTCGGGCGAGCCGACGGTGATCCAGCGCATGTCGCCGTAGCCGACGTCGCCGCGGACCTCGAAGCCGAGGACGTCGCGGTAGAACGCGAGGGAGGCCTCCGGGTCGGAGTGCGGGAGGAAGCTGGAGGCGATGGTGAGGTCCATGCCGCTCACGCTAGGACGCGCGGGACCCGTACGGCTTCTCGGATCCTGACCAGCTCGCCGGCCTGTCGCCGCCGCACCTTCGGGCAGGGCTCGGCACCTCCCCCTGCCGCCCGGGCGTGCGCCTCCCTAGCGTCGGGCGGGTGGCGTACCGCTCGGGGATCGGCTGGCGACTGTTCGACGCGGCATCGACGCGGCTGGACCGCCGCTACGGCTGGGACCGGCTGCCGCGACCAGTCGCGCTCGGCGTGCTCATCGGCCTGCGCAACGAGCTGCGCCGGCACAACCTCCACGACACCGGCATCGTGCCCCAGCTGCCGCGCCCGGTGCCGCCTCCGGGCGACCCGGAGGCGCGCTCGGCGGACGGGACGCGCAACGACCCCTCCGACCCGTGGATGGGAGCGGCGGGTACGCGGTTCGGCCGCAACGTCCCGCTCGCCGCAGTGGACCCCCGGCCCGAGGACCACCTGCTGCACCCGAACCCGCGCGAGGTGTCGCGCCGGCTGCTGACCCGCACGGAGTTCCAGCCCGCTACGACGGTCAACGTCCTGGTCGCCGCGTGGCTGCAGTTCATGGTCAAGGACTGGTTCAGCCACGGCAGCGGGGACGCCGACGCGGGCTACCGCGTCCCCCTCTCGGCGGACGACCCCTTCCCGCAGCAGCCGATGGTCGTGCCGCGCACGATCCCCGACCCGACCCGTCCGCCCGGCACCGAGGGGACGCCGACCTTCGTCAACACGCTCACGCACTGGTGGGACCTCTCCTCGGTCTACGGCACGACCGAAGCGCAGCAGCAGCGGATCCGCACTCACCAGGGCGGCCGGCTCGCCATCGCGCCCGGATCGGTGATGCCGCTGCCCGACGACGATCCGGAGGCGGACGTCACCCGGGTCCCCGGCTGGTGGGTCGGCCTCGGGATGATGGCCAGCCTGTTCGCCCTGGAGCACAACGCCATCTGCGACGGCCTGCGGGCCGAGCACCCGTCGTGGACCGACCAGCAGCTGTTCGACAAGGCCCGGCTCATCAACGCGGCCGTCGCCGCCAAGATCCACACCATCGAGTGGACGCCGGCCGTCATCGCGCACCCCACGACGGAGTACGCCATGCGCGCCAACTGGTTCGGCGTGGCGGGCGAGCGCCTGCACCGGGCGGTCGGCCGCCTCGGCCGCAGCGAGGTGGTCTCGGGCATCCCCGGCTCCCCCACCGACCACTACGGCGTTCCCTACTCGCTGACCGAGGAGTTCGCCGCGGTCTACCGGATGCACCCGCTGGTCCCCGACGACTACCTCCTGCGGTCGGTCGCCGGCGCACCCGAGCGGGCAGTCGACTTCGCCGAGCTCGCCGGGCCGGCCAGCCGGGCCGTCTTCGCCGAGCGCTCGCTCGCGGACCTCTTCTACAGCTTCGGCACGGCGTACGCCGGCGCGATCGTCCTGCACAACTACCCCCGCGGGCTCCAGCAGTTCACCCGTCCTGACAACGGGCTGCCCATGGACATCGCCGCGGTCGACCTGCTGCGGATCCGGGAGTTCGGCGTCCCGCGCTACAACGAGTTCCGCCGGCTGCTCCGGCTCCACCCCGTACGCGACTTCGCGGAGCTGTCCGACCACCCGCAGACCGTGCGCGACCTGCGCGAGCTCTACGACGACGACGTCGAGCAGCTCGACCTCATGATCGGCATGTTCGCGGAGGAGCGGCCGACGGGCTTCGCCTTCAGCGACACGGCGTTCCGCATCTTCATCCTCATGGCAAGCCGCCGGCTCAACAGCGACCGCTTCTTCACCCGTGACTACGACGCCCGCGTCTACACCCGCTTCGGCACGCGGTGGATCGACGACGCCACGATGAGCGGGGTGCTCCTGCGCCACCTGCCGGCGCTCGCGCCGCACCTGCCGGCGACCAGCAACGCGTTCAAGCCCTGGGGTTGAGCGGGCGTCGTCGCACGCCGTCCCGCACTCGCGGCGCTCCCGGGGTGCCTTCTCGCGGAGCGGAGCGCTCCGTACGCGTGGGCGGAGCGGAGCGCTCCGCTCCCCGACGAGGCACCAGCTGCTCAGGCGTCCCGGTTGGCCAGCAGCGCCAGCACGGTGTTGCCCGTCGACAGCGTGGTCGTCATCAGCGCGGCGCGCCGCGGCAGGTCGCCGCGCAGCCCCGACACCGCGGCGATGACCGCGTCGCTGCCGTGGATGAGCACCGCTCGACGGCGTACGTCGCGGCCGGCGGCACCACGCTGCGTCCACAGGTCGACGCCGAGGACGACGGTCCGGATCCCGAACATGCGGAAGGGGTAGACGCCGCTGCGGTCGGCCCGCGCATCGGTCCCGAGCCCGTGCAGGAGGACCGCGGGGGCGACGAGCCCCAGGGCGCCGTTGACGAGGCGAACCGCGGCGAGGGCCCGGGCGGCGGTGTCGGGACGCATCTCCATGCCATGACGCTGGCTCCCGCGCTCCAGCCGTGTCAATGGCGTCGCCTGCACCTTCGTGCACGCCGACCGCCCGGCCCTCCCCCGCCGCGGACCGCCCTGCGCATGCTGGTCCTGGCCGTCGACGAGGACGAGGAGCACGCCGTGCAGACGATCTCGGTCACCAACTGGTTCGGGAGCATCACGTCCTCGCCACAGGTCGTGGTCGAGGTGCAGAGCGTCGACGAGATCGTCGCCGTGATGAAGGACAAGGAGCGCTACCCGAGCCCGGTGCGCGCGGTCGGCTCGAACCACTCGACGACCCCGTGCGGCGTCGCGGAGGGCGGGACGCTGCTGGTGATGCGGAAGATGGACCGCATCGTGGAGATCCGTGACGACACGGTCACCGCCCAGGCCGGCGCCCTCTACCTGGACGTCAACCTCGAGCTCGCGAAGCGGGGTCTGCAGTTCTTCGTCAACGTCGAGCTCGGCAACCTCACCATCGGCAGCGCCTGCACCGGGGGCACGAAGGACGCCTCCATGGAGGGCGAGTTCGGGCAGGTCGCGTCGTACGCGATGGTGCTCAAGATGGTCACGCCCGACGGGGAGCTCGTCGAGATCGACGGCAGCGACCCCGACCTGCTCCAGGTCGCGCGCTCGAGCTACGGGCTGTTCGGCGTCGTCTACGAGGCGACCTTCCGCGTGCGGCGGCTGGCGGCGCTCGACGTCCACCACGAGCGCTTCACCCTCGAGGAGTTCGCCGCCGCGCTGCCGGCGCTGCGCGAGAGCGGCGCCGGGATGATGCTCTACATCAACCCGTTCAAGGACCTCATCACCGTCGAGCTGCGCCGCTACGGCGAGCCGACGCCCGCCCGCGAGCTCAGCACCTGGCAGTGGAGGCTGCGCGACGCGGTGTGGAGCCACTACGCGCCGCTGTTCGGCCACCGGGTCACGACGATGGTGCCGAGCCGCCGGCTGCGCGGGATGCTCATCGACGGCTACAACCGGCTCATCAGCGCCGCGCTGACGAACCTCGTCCGCGGCAAGCACACCCTGCCGCAGGCGCAGCAGATCCGCTACCCCGAGGTGTCCGGGAGCAGCCGCTACACCTTCAGCATCTGGGCCTTCCCGGAGGACCGCTACATCGACTGCCTGACGCGGTACTTCGAGTTCACCAAGGAGCACTACCGCCGCACCGGCTACCGCGTCGACCTCATGAGCGTCGGCTACCGGATCCTCTCCGACCGCAGCTCGCTGTTCTCCTACAGCTACGACGGCACCATCATCACCTTCGACCCGGTCTCCACCGGCAGCGAAGGGTGGGAGCAGTTCCTGCGGGAGTACAACGAGCTGTGCAGCCAGATGGGCGGGGTGCCGCTGTTCAACCAGACGAACTTCCTCACCCGCCCCCAGGTCGACAAGGCGTTCGGGGAGCGGGTCGCCCGCTTCGAGGGCTACCGCCGGCGCTTCGACCCCGAGGACCGGCTGCTCAACGCGTACTTCCGCGAGCTGCTCGCCTCGCCCGCCGGCGGGACGGTCCCCACCCAGCCCGGCACCCAGCGCGACGCGTCCATCGACCTGGCAGGCAAGCGTGTCCGCCTCTGACGCCCGGTCGCTGGCGCAGAGCTACTTCGACCTGCTCACCAACAAGCAGGACCTCAGCCGGATCGACGAGCTCTTCTCCCCCGACATCGCCTTCCACGACCCGGCGATCGTCGGCAGCGGCCGAGCCGACGGGCTCGAGGAGGTACGCGGCTTCTTCACGATCTTCTTCCGCGCCTTCCCCGACGTCCACTTCAGCGTCGACGACATCCTCGCGGAGGACGACCGCGCGGCGGTGCGCTTCACCTGGACGGGCACGCACAAGGCGACGTTCCTCGGCCACACGGTGAGCGAGCGGCACGTCTCCGTCCCGGGCATCGACATCTTCCACGTCGCCGACGGCAAGATCACCGAGGTACGCGTCGCCTTCGACCGCCTCGAGCTGGTCGAGCAGCTCGGCGGCCTGCGCCACCCGCTCTAGGGAGTCCCGTGCCGCACCAGGTGCTGCTGACGTTCTCCGCGCCGGTGGCGCCTGGTCGGCTGCCCGCGCTCCGCGAGGTGCTGGCGGGGATGCAGGCGGCGGGGGCGCAGAACGACGTCCTCCCCCTGGAGGCACTGCCCGGCACGCACTTCCTGCGGCTGCTCCTGCTCGACGACGACACGCCCGCGCCGTCGCTCGTGCTCATGCTGGACTGCGACGCGCCGACCCGCCTCCGCGTACGCGCCCTCGCCGGAGCGTGCGGCGCGGGCCTCGACCGGCTCTTCGGACACTGCGCGGGCTACCCCGCCGAGCCGCGGTCACGGACGCGCCGGGCCTTCCTGCGCCGCTGCGCCCAGCGCTCCTCGGTGCCCTACGTCCACGTGCTGGGGCGCACGGTGGACCAGGTCACCGGTGAGGTCCGGCTGGTGCGGGAGATCGAGGACTTCCTCGACCGCCAGGACTTCTCGGGCTCGACCGCGCGCGCCGTGCGGGAGGAGGTACGCCGCTTCGTGGCCTCCCGCCCAGACCTGGCGTGGGCTCTGGAGCCGCCCGAGCGCCCCGGGCTGCTGTTCCGGCTGCGCGAGGGTGCTCACGCGGTCGCGGTCCCCGCGCTGCTGCTCGTGTCCGCCCCCGTGGTCGTGCCCGCGCTGCTGGCCTGGGTGGTCGCGCTCCGGGTGACCGAGCTGCGACAGCACGTGGTGCCGCCCGTGCTCGAGCCCGAGCGGATGACGCTGCTCGGCGACGCGGAGGACGTCGGCGCGCAGAACGCCTTCACCAGCATCGCGGAGGTGAAGCCCGGGCGCTTCTGGGCACTGAGCGCGCGGATGTCGCAGCTCGTCGGGAACTACACCGCCCGGCACGTCTTCACCCACGGCAGCCTCTCCGGCCTGCGGACGGTGCACTTCGCGCGGTTCCAGCGGGTCGGGTCGCGGCTGCTGTTCACCAGCTACTACGACGGCAGCCTCGAGAGCTACAACAACGACTTCGTGGACCAGGTCGCCTGGGTGCTCAACACCGTCTTCGGCTACCAGCAGGGCTTCCCGCGTACGCGGTGGCTCGTCCTCGCCGGCGCGCGCGACGAGCGGGGCTTCAAGGCGTTCATCCGCGGCTCGCAGATCCCCACCGCCGTCTGGTACTCCGCCTACCCCGACCAGCCCGCCGCGACGATCGACCGGCGGGCGCGGGCGCGGCTCGGGCTGTCGGGCCCGATGAGCGAGCAGGAGGCGCAGGAGTGGCTGCAGCTGCTGTGACACTCGAGAGCGACGACATCCAGGCGATCGTCTTCCAGGGGTACGGGCGGCTGCGCGCCGCGGCGTACATCCTGCTGGAGCTGGGTGACGACACGTCTCGCGCGCGGACGTGGCTCGCCGGTCTGGAGCCGTCGCTCTCCTACGGCGAGGACAGGCCCGGCGCGTACGCCGTCAACCTCGCGCTCACACCCCGCGGACTGCGCCGGCTCGGTGTCCCGGAGGAGGTGCTCCGGCAGTTCTCGCTGGAGTTCCAGGAGGGCATGACGAGCCCGCACCGCCGCCGGCTGCTGGGCGACGAGGGCGCGGCTGCGCCCGAGCAGTGGGCCTGGGGCGGCCCGGGGCAGCCTGCCCCTGATGCCGTGCTGCTCGTCTACGCCCCCGGGGTCGAGGAGCTGGCCGAGCGGATCGCGGAGCTGCGCGCGGGCATCGCATTTGCGGGGCTCGGCGTGCTCGCGGTGCTCGACACCGAGGACATCGGGTCCGTGGAGCACTTCGGCTTCACCGACGGTGTTTCGCAACCGGTGCCCGCCGGAACGGCGCGGACGTCGACGCCCCTGCACACCATCGCGCCGGGTGAGTTCGTGCTCGGCTACGACAACGAGCACGGCCAGCGTCCGGCGAGCCCGCTGCTCCCCGACGCGCTGGACCCGCGAGGCCTGCTGCCGCGCTCCTCCCGGGGCTCAGGGCTGCGCGACCTCGGGCGCAACGGGTCGTACCTCGTGCTGCGCCAGCTGCGCCAGGACGTGCGGGCCTTCTGGTCCTGGGTGGACTCCGCCGCCGGTGGCGACGACGCGGGGTCGGTGCGGCTCGCCGCTCGCATGGTCGGCCGCTGGCCCAGCGGGGCCGCGCTCGCCGTCTCACCCGACCGCGACGACCCGGAGGCGGCCGGCAGCAACGACTTCGGCTACGCCTCCGACGCCCAGGGCCTGCGCTGCCCGCTGGGTGCCCACGTCCGGCGCACCAACCCGCGGGAATCCCTGCCCCCGAAGCCGGGGACACCGACGTCGGTCGCCGTCGGGAAGCGCCACCGCCTGCTGCGCCGCGGGAGGGAGTACGGCCCCTTCCTCGACCGGGCCGCCGCGCTCGGGCCCGCCGGTCCGGACGAGCCGGAGCGGGGGCTGCACTTCGTCTGCCTGTGCGCCGACCTCGCGCGGCAGTTCGAGTTCGTCCAGCACACGTGGGCGATGAACCCGAACTTCTCCGCGCTGTACGCCGATCCCGACCCGCTGCTCGGCGGCCACACCAGCGGAAGGCACGACTTCACCGTGCAGCGCGTGCCGGTGCGGACCCGCTACCGCGACCTGCCGTCGTTCGTCACGCCGCGGGGCGGCGCGTACTTCTTCCTGCCGGGGCGGCGGGCCGTGCGCTGGCTCAGCTCGGGAAGTCCGTCGACGCGCTGAGCCCGCGCCACGCCTCCAGCTCCGCGCGCTGCGCGTCGAGCACCGCGGCGTACGCGGTGAGCGCGTCGCTCCCCAGCACGAGCATGGCGGGCGGCTCGGGCGACGTGACGGCCGTGATGATCGCCTGCGCGGCGCGCGCGGGGTCGCCCGGCTGCGTCCCGTGCACGGTGTCGTTCTCCTTGCGCCGCTTGCCCGCGGTCTCCGCGTAGTCGGCGATGGGCGTCGCCGCCTGGGTCAGCGAGCGGCCGGAGAAGTCGGTGCGGAAGCCGCCGGGCTCGACCGCGACCACGGCGATGCCGAGGGGCTGGAGCTCCTTGCGCAAGGAGCTCGAGATGCCCTCGAGCGCGGCCTTGGACGCGGCGTAGTAGCCCGAGCCCGGCGGGCAGACCATCGCACCGATGGACGAGATGTTGACCACGGCGCCGCTGCGGCGCGCGCGCATGCCGGGCAGCACGGCCTTGACCATGGCGACGGCGCCGAACAGGTTGGTGGCGAACAGCCGCTGCACCGCCTCGTCCTCGCCCTCCTCCACGGCCGCGCGGTAGCCGTAGCCCGCGTTGTTGACGAGCACGTCGATCCCGCCGAACCGCGCCTCGGCCTCCCGGACCGCCGCCGCGACCTGCTCGGGGTCGGTCACGTCCAGCGGGAGCGCCAGAGCACGCTCCGGGTACGCGTCGGCCAGGTCCCGCACGGTGCCCGGGTCGCGTGCCGTCACGACGGCGGACTCGCCCCGCTCGAGGACCGCCTCGGCGAGCGCGCGGCCGAGGCCGGTGGAGCAGCCGGTGAGCAGCCAGGTCGTCATGCGGGTCCTTCCGTCGGCGGGCGGGTGGGGCGTACCCGGGCAGCGTGGGACGTACGCGGAGCCGGGCAGCACCCCAGAGCTGCGCGCCCCCGGACCGCGGACTCACCACAGCCTCGTGGTGGCGCCGGGGCCGCGGTCCACCGCGTGCATCGCCGGCACCGGTGGGCCGCCGTCCGGGCGCAGCCACTGGAAGAGCCCCGGCCTGCCCGGGTCCGGACCGAGCCGCCAGCTCCCGAGGTGCAGCAGCCGGTGGTGGCGCGGGCAGAGCAGCACGAGGTTGTCGAGGTCGGTCGCCCCTCCCTCCGCCCAGTGGACGATGTGGTGGGCGTGGACCGCGCGCCGGTCGCAGTCGGGGGCGACGCAGCCCCCGTCCCGGGCGTACAGCGCGCGGAGCTGCTTCTTGGAGGCGAGGCGGACCGTGCGCCCGAGGGCCAGCGGCACCCCGGTCTGCCCGAGCAGGACGGGGGTCACGTGCGCCGTGCACGTCGCGTGCTGCAGCCCGGCGGTCGGGAACGCCTGCCCGAGCAGCGCGGCGGTGCCGGTGAGCGGCTGACCGGGCTCGAGCTCCCCGCGCAGGGTGGCGAGGTCGAGCACAAGCGTGACGTCGGCGGCGGGAGCGATGACGACCTGCGCGGCGATGACCGGCTCCCCGTCCGAGCGCTCCTCGCTGCCCGCTGGAGTCCCGCCGCTGACGGCCATCGCGAGCTGGGCGACGTCGACGAGGGCGTCCGCGCGACGCTGGGCCGGAGTGCGCGGATCGCGGGAGCCGTCGGGCTCGGGCTGCGGGGCGAGGAACGGGGCGAGCGCGGCCTGCACGACGCGCCCCTGCTCGGGGTCGAGCAAGCCGGCGAGGTTCCAGCCGTCGAGGCCCTTCGTCACCGCGAACCAGCGGGACTGGTGGATGCGCTCAGCCGCCTGCTCCACGGACTCGTCGGCCTCGACCGCCGTCGCCACCCGGTCCACGACGACCTGCACGTCAGCAGGTCGGGTGCGCACCGCCGTGGCGACGAGCACGCCCTCGGCGTGGGACAGCACCTGTCCTCCGAGGCGCTTGCCGGCCCTCGCGAGGACCGAGACGTGCCGTGCGGACACGGCGCCCTCCGCGTAGGCCTCCTCGGCCAGCGGCAGGTCGCGCAGCACGCGCGCCGCCGCCACCTGACCGGCAGCCTCGGTGGCGTCGAGGCGCAGCTCGTGCCGCAGCCACGACGCCGCCGTCACCGCGTTGTCGACCTCGTAGCCGCCGAGAGCGTCGAAGGCGGCCAGCACTCGCGCGGCCTCCGCGTCGAGCTGGCAGCGCCACCGGTGCAGCACCCGCAGCCGCTCCCCCAGCTCGGCCGCCGGCACACCGGAGAGGTCACCTCCCAGGTCGAGCAGCTCACGCACGTCGGGCCCGTGCAGCTCCGGAGCCGGGGGCAGAGCGGGCTGCTCCGGCTGCGGCTCGGGCGGGGTCATGCACTCAACCTAGCCGCCACCACTGACAGAGCTCGCGCCGCAGAACCTCCGCAGCAGCAGACACTCCTACCCATCACGGCCGTCGCCTCGGGTGCTCCGCTCGGCAGCACCAGATGTGCACCAGCAGCACGCAATGCCGTGCTGTCGGGCACCAGTTCGTGCGGCAGCCTGATCAACTCCAGACGCTGGCACCAGCGCCAACGCCGGACAGAGGGCGGGCTGCAACTCACCCCAGCGCCGGCAGCACCTGCTCCCCCGCCAGCACGGGCCGGAACAGGTCGCCCCTCCGCTCGACGCGCTCCACCACGTCCTCCAGCCCGAACCCGTCGGGCCGCAGGGCGGGGTCGTCCAGCTCCTCCCACGCGATCGGCGCCGACACCGACGCCCCCGGCATCGCCCGCGGGCTGTACGGCGCGACCAGCGTCTTGTTGATCGCGTTCTGCGTGTAGTCCAGCCGGGCGAGCCCGCCGCGCGAGCTCACCGTCCACTTCCAGCTGACCAGGTCCGGCACCACCGCGCCCACCGCGTGCGACAGCTGCTCCACCCACGCGCGGGTCTCGTCGAAGCCGGGCCCGCGCGCGATCGGCACCCAGATCTGGATGCCGCGCCGGCCGGTCACCTTCGGCTGCGCCCGCACCCCGAGGTGCTCCAGCGCCGTGCGGTGCAACCGGGCCAGCACCAGCACGTCCTCCCACGACGTGCTCGTCCCCGGGTCCAGGTCGATCAGCGCGTACGTCGGCAGGCGCGGCTCGTCGGCCTTCGACGTCCAGGCGTGCCACTCGAGGGCGCCGTAGTTCGCCGCCCACACCAGCGTCGCCGGCTCGTCCACCACGACGTACGTGGTGGTCTCCCCGTCGTCGGCCTCCGGGTTCTCCCAGCGCGCCAGCCACTCCGGCGCGTGCGCGGGCAGCTGCTTGTGCCAGAAGCCCTTCGTACCAGCACCGTTCGGGTAGCGGTGCATGTTCAGCGGTCGCCCCTGGAGGTACGGCACGGCGACGGGCGCGATCCGCGCCGCGTAGCGCACAAGGTCTCGCTTCGTCACCGGTGCACCCCCGGGCCGCGGCGGGAACAGCACCTTGTCGAGGTTGGTCACACGCTGCCGGCGCCCGAAGACCTCCCACGTCCCCGACTCCCCCAGGTCGTCTAGAGCGGCGAGCTCGTCCGCGGTCGCGCGCACCACCGGCGGCCGCAGCACGACGGCGGCTTCCGCGGCGGGCAGGTCCGAGCGCCAGAGCCGGTCGGGGTCGGCCTTCACCTCGTCGTTGGTCCGCCCGGTCAGGGCGGAGCGCGGGTGCTCCTCCGGGTCCCACCCGGGCACCGCGGACTCGTCGTGCTTGTGCACCAGCAGCCAGTCCTCGCGGCCCGCGCGAGCGGACGAGGGACCGCGGCGTACCAGCACGAAGCGGCCCCGCAGCTTCTCCCCCCTCACGTCCGCGTGCAGCTCGCCGCCGGCAACCGCGGCCGCCGGGTCGTCCGTCCCGTGCGGCTCCCACGTCCCGATGTCCCAGACGATGACGTCGCCGCCGCCGTACTCTCCGTGCGGGATGACCCCCTCGAAGTCGAGGTACTCCAGCGGGTGGTCCTCGACGTGCACCGCCGTGCGGCGCACGTCCGGATCGAGCGTCGGCCCCCGGGGCACCGCCCAGGACACGAGCACGCCGTCGATCTCGAGGCGCAGGTCGTAGTGCAGCCGGCGGGCGCGGTGCCGCTGCACCACGAAGCGCCGCACGGGTCCGCCCGCAGCCGCGCCCGACCCCGCCGGCTCCGGCGTGCGCCCGAAGTCCCGCATCTCGCGGTAGCGCTCCAACGCCATGCCCCCACCCTGCCCCAGCAGGCCGAGCGCCAGACGCACAGCACCCCCACAGGCAGAGCACACGTCTCACCCAGACAGCCGGACGAGGGTTCCAGCATGAGCACGACCGCCACCGCCCGGCGCAGCCGCGTCGCGGGGGGCGCGGCTGCGGGCGGCGACGTCTCCGTGGTCCGTACGCTGCGCGACGGCCGCGTCGTGCTCGCCGTCGTCGACGTGAGCGGCCACGGCGAGGACGCCGCCCCCCTGGCGGCACGGCTGGAGCGCCGCCTGCGCGCCCTCGCCGCCGTCGGCACGACGCCCGCCTGCGCGCTCGCGGCCCTGGACGCCGAGCTGCGGGACGCGGACGACGAGGCCCTCGCCACCGCGGCGTACGCGGTCGTGGACCCGGTCGCGGGCACGGCCGTCTGCGCCAGCGCCGGGCACCCGCCGCTCGTGGTGGTCGACGCGGCGGGCGCGACCCTGCTCCCGGTGCCGCCCGGGCCGCCGCTCGGGCTCGCCAGCGCGTACGACGACGTCGTGCTGCCGGTGGGCGGGCTCCTGCTGGCCTACACCGACGGCCTGGTCGAGCGCCGCGGCGAGGACCTCGACTCCGGCCTCGACCGCCTCCTCGCGACGCTCGAGGCCGGCGACGCGCAGGACGTCGGCGGCCTCGTCGACGGCGTCTTCAGCGCGCTCGCGGTCGGCTCCGACGACGACGTCCTGCTCGCCGCGGTGACGATCCCGGAGCCCGACCTGCCCGGAAGGGCGCCGGTCCGGCAGGATCGTCCCGCTAGCGCCCGGTACGCGGTGGACTGGGAGCCCGCGACCGAGGAGGAGCCGTGGCGGAGGACCTGTTCCTGCGCACCTACCTGGACCTCGACGCGCCGCGGGGCCGGCGCGCGAGCGTCGCCCGCCCGGCCGAGCTCGTGCGCCGCGCCTCCCCGCCCGAGGCGTACGCGCTGGCCGGCTGCGTCCTCACGCCGACCGAGCGGCTCGACGACGGGTGGGTCGTCGTCGAGGGCGCGCGCATCTCCGCGGTGGGCACCGGGGCACCGCCGAGCGGGGTGCGCGTCGTCGAGACCGGCGGGGTCGTCCTGCCGGGCCTGATCGACCTGCACGGCCACCCGGAGTTCAACGTCTTCGCGGCCTGGGAGCCGTCGTCGACCTACCGCAACCGCTACCAGTGGCGGGCGAGCGAGGCGTACCACGCCCTCGTCCGCGACCCGCAGAACAAGCTGCTCGTGGACCCGGGCGCGCCCGTCGAGCTGGCCTACGCCGAGGTGCGCGCCCTCGTCGGCGGCGTCACCGCGATCCAGGGTGCCGGCGGGGCGACCCGGCACCAGGAGTCGCTGGTGCGCAACGTCGACGGCTGGGTCTTCGGCCAGCGCCGCGCCCGCGCGATGATCGACCTGCCGGACTCGCTCAGCGGCCGCGGCGGCGACCAGCTCGCGGCCGACCTCCGGGCGATCGCCGCCGGTGAGGTCGACGTGCTCTACCTCCACCTCGCCGAGGGCCTGCCCAGCGACGCGCGGTCCGCCGCGGAGTTCCCGCGCCTCGTCGAGCTCGGCGCGCTCACCCCGGCGACGCTGCTCATCCACGGCACGGCGCTCACGCCCCCGCAGTTCGAGCAGCTCGCCGCGGAGGGTCGCGGACTGGTCTGGTCGCCGCAGAGCCACCTGCGCCTCTACGGCACCACCACCGACGCCGCGGCCGCGCGCGCCGCCGGGGTGCGCCTCGGCCTGGGTGCGGACTGGCTCCCCTCGGGCAGCACGAGCCTGCTGGCGGAGATGAAGGTCGCCCGCCGCGAGCTGGCGCAGCAGGGGTCGCCGATCGAGCCGGCGGACCTCGTGCGGATGGTCACCTCCGGCGCCGCAGCGCTCGCGGGGCTCGACGCGCACCTCGGCACGCTGGCGGCCGGCAGGGCCGCGGACGTGCTCGTGCTCGAGCGCCACCACGACGACCCGTGGGAGGACGTCTGCGAGGCGGACCCGAGCTGGGTCGAGCTGGTCGTGCTGGACGGCGCCCCCGCGTACGGCCGCGCGGACTGGATGGCCTCCCTGCGCCCGGCCGGCGCGCCACCGGCCGACCCGCTCATCGCGTGGGGCAAGCCGGTCGCGCTCGACACGGGCACCAGCGCTCCGCTGCCGCAGACGCGGGCCGCGCTCATCGCGCAGTACCCCGCCATCGGCCCGATCTTCGCCTGACCCACCCGGCCGGCCCTGCGGACGGGCCCTCCCCCTGCCGAAGCGGGGGATTGAGGCGCACCAGGACGGAGCGCGCGGACGGGAGGGGGCCGACGTGCGACTGCCTGCCCTGCTCCGGCGCAAGCCCGTCGCCGCGCTCGCCGCCGCCGCCCTGGTCGGCACCACCGGCGCGGGGTACGCGCTGGAGCGCCGGTCCTCGGCGCCCCCGGCGACCACCGCGTGGAGCGGGATGCCCGACGGCGACGGGCTGCACCGCTACGTCGTCACCCTCGGCGCGTCCCGCAGCAGCGCCGGCAGCGCTACCACCACCACCGCCACCAGCACGACCACCAGCAGTGTCGACCCCGCGGCGTACCGCGCTGCCGTCGCGGCCCTCGGCGCCGGCGGCGCCCTGACCCGGCGCAGCGGCGTCCTCGTCTACGCCCGCGGCGACCGCGCCGTGCCGGTCGGCGTCCGGACGAGCACGCACGCGGCACCGCCCGCGCCCGTCGCCCGGCCCGTGGACGTCAGCGACAGCCTCCAGGCCCTCGCCGCCGTCCCCGGCGTGGTGTCGGCGCAGCGCGTCTCTCCGACGACCGCGCTCGTCGCGACCTCGGGCGGTGCCGGCGCGCTGGAGGCCGTGCCCGGTGTCGGCCGGGTGTCCCCCTCGCCGCGCGGCACCGTCGCCTTCGTCCCGCCGAGCGACCCGGGCTACGCGTACTCCTGGCACTTCAGCAACAACGGCGACGCCTACCAGCAGTCGAGCGTCGCCGGCGCCGACGTCCACGCCCCGCGGGCCTGGGACTCGACCCTCGGCCAGGGGCAGGTGGTCGCCGTCATCGACACCGGCTGGGCCAGCGCCAACGCCGATCTCGCCGGTGCCCTGTGGAGCAACCCGGGCGAGGTGTGCGGCGGCGGGCTCGACACCGACGGCGACGGCCTGGTCGGCGACTGCCACGGCTGGAACTTCTACACCGGCTCGGCGCAGCTGGACCAGGGGTTCTACGGCCAGCACGGCGGCTGGGTGGCGGGCGCCGTGGCCGCGCGCATCGGCAACGCGGTGGGCAGCGCCGGCATCGCGCCTGCCGCGACCGTCATGCCGCTGGTCGCCGGGAACGGGACCTACATCGACATCACGGCCGCGACCGCGGCGCTTCGCTACGCCGTCGACCACGGAGCGAAGACCGTCGTCTGCTCGTTCGACTCGCCCGCGGACGACCTCTCCTTCCACCAGGCCGTCGCGTACGCCGCCGCCCACGACGTGCTCGTCGTCGCCGCGGCGGGCAACGACGGCCAGAGCCGGGACGGCGTGCTCAGCTTCCCGGCCAGCTGGAGCGACGCGA
Source organism: Motilibacter rhizosphaerae (assembly GCF_004216915.1). Classification (NCBI taxonomy): domain Bacteria; kingdom Bacillati; phylum Actinomycetota; class Actinomycetes; order Motilibacterales; family Motilibacteraceae; genus Motilibacter; species Motilibacter rhizosphaerae. Next base: position 200,151 of record NZ_SGXD01000005.1, on the reverse strand, counting down.
ACATCGTCACGGTCGCCGCGTCGGACGCGCTGGACCGGCCGGTCCTCCAGGAGCAGAACGGCGCCACCTGGTCCTCGGCGTTCGGCGCCACCTCCGTCGACCTGTACGCGCCGGGCCGGCTCGTCTACACCACCGGCTACGACGGCGGCTTCCGCCTCGTCGACGGCACGTCCATGGCCGCGCCTCTCGTGGCCGGCGCCGCCGCGCTCTACCGCAGCCTCAACCCTGGGGCGACGGCGGCGCAGGTCAAGGCCGCCCTGCTCGCGCACGTGCGCCAGGTCCCCGCGCTGGCCGGGCTCTGCGTCAGCGGCGGGGTCCTCGACGTCTCGTTCCTCGGCCCGGCGTCGGGGTCGGCGTACGCGTACCAGTTCTCCGGTGCGGGCGACCAGCCCAGCGGCACCGTCCACCCCGTCGTCACGATCAGCGGCGGGACCACGGCCCCGGACGCCGTGCGCCTCACCCTCGCGGTCAAGCAGGGCCCCGACGTGCTCGCCGTGGCCGGCGCCGGCATCTCCGTCGGCGGGACGACGTGGAACACCGCCGCCGACGGGTCGGTGACCGTCCCCGTCTCCTACGCCGACGGCACCACGCTCCGGCTGGGGATCCCGCTGCCCGACGGGCAGTACGCCCTGCTCGCCCAGCTGCAGAGCGGCGGCGTCGCCCTCACCCGGCCGTACGCCGCGCCGGTCACGGTCGGCGCGGTGCACGTCGCCCCCACTCCCACGCCCGCGGCCTCCGGGACGGCTCCGTCGTCCGCGAGCGGGTCGGCCTCCGCCTCGGCGTCCGCGACCTCGAGCCCGGGGCACACCTCGCCGCCCGCGCCCAGCCTGCCGAGCCCCACCTCGACCGGCGCGAGTGCCGGCGCCACCGCGGGGCCGCCCAGCACAGGCAGCGCCTCCGCGTCGAGCTCGGCGAGCGCCACCAGCAGCGCCACCTCCTCCGCCAGCGCGACGACGTCCGCGGCCGCCACAGCCACGGCGACGGCGTCGTCGACCGCCTCCGCCTCGGGCGGCGCGACCAGCAGCGCCTCCGCGAGCAGCTCGACCGGCGCCACGGCCTCGGCCCACCCGACCGCCTCGACCCCGACCGGCAGTCCGGTGCTCATCTCGAGCGTCTCGCCGAACCACCTGCAGCTCAGCCAGGTGGGCACCTGGGTCACCATCGTCGGCAGCGCCTTCCCGACCGGGCCCACGGTCCTGCTGGGCACGAGCCCGGTCACGGTCATCAGCGCCTCGGACACCTCGATCACCTTCCGCTCGCCCGCGTTCGTCGCCGGCTCCTACGACGTGACGGTCTCCGGCGAGGGCCGGCAGGGCACGCTGGCGCACGGCTTCACGTACGCGACGACGGGCTCCGCGCCGCTGCCGAGCTTCGGCGCGCCCGGCGCTTCCGCCGGGAGCAGCACCTCTGCCTCCGCGACCGCCGCCCCGTCGTCGGGCTCGACCGCCGCCGCCTCGGCGAGCGCGACCGCGACGGCCGGGTCCTCGGCGACCGCGAGCGCCTCCGCGGGCGCGACCGGGACGGCCTCGGCCGCGCCGTCAGCGAGCGCCTCCGGCGGTGCGTCGGCCGGCCCCACTGCTGGCGCCACGTCCACCCCGGCCGCGACGCCCGGCACCGTCACGACCGTCCGCTTCGTGGCCTCGCCCGCGCTCGCCGGGCTGGACCAGAGCGTCTTCGCGAAGACCGGCTGCGACACCGGCTGCGCCGGCCTGCAGGTGTAGCCGCCGAGGGTGTAGAACCGCTCCGTGGACACGGCCGCCCGCTCCCTGCTGGAGGCGGCGCGAGCGGACGCCGCGGACGTCCTCGCCCCCGCGGCGGAGCACCGCCGCGAGCTGTTCGACCTGCGGCTGCAGCGGTGGTGGGGCGACCTGCACGACGGGCTGGCCGCGGTCTACCCCGACGCCGACGGGCTCGCGCGTCGGCTGGTGCGGGTGGCGGCCACCGCGTACCTCGAGCGCGACGAGGAGCTCCACCGGCTCGACCTCGTCCGCACGCTGGAGCCCGAGTGGTTCCAGTCGCCGCGCATGGTCGGCTACGCCGCCTACGCCGACCGCTTCGCCGGGGACCTCGCCGGCGTCGCGCGCCGCATCCCCTACCTGCGGGAGCTCGGCGTCACCTACCTGCACCTCATGCCGCTGCTGCTGCCGCGCGAGGGCGACAGCGACGGCGGGTACGCCGTGGCGGACTACCGCCGGGTCCGGCCCGACCTCGGCACGATGGACGACCTGCGGTCCTTGGCCGCCGCCCTCCGCAGCGAGGGCATCAGCCTCGTGCTCGACCTCGTGCTCAACCACGTGGCGCGCGAGCACCCGTGGGCGCAGGCCGCGCGGGCGGGCAGCGCCCACCACCGGGCGTACTTCCGCACGTTCCCGGACCGCAGGATGCCCGACGCCTACGAGCAGACGCTGCCCGAGGTGTTCCCGGACTTCGCCCCCGGCAGCTTCACCTGGGACGACGAGCTGGGCGCGTGGGTCTGGACGACGTTCAACTCCTTCCAGTGGGACGTCGACTGGTCCAACCCGGAGGTGCTGCTGGAGTACGTCGGCATCGTCCTCGAGCTCGCCAACGCCGGGGTGGAGGTGCTGCGCCTCGACGCGGTGGCGTTCCTGTGGAAGCGGCTGGGCACGGACTGCCAGAACCAGCCCGAGGTCCACGCCATCACGCAGGCGCTGCGGGCGACGGCGCGGATCGCCTGCCCGGCACTGGCTTTCAAGGCCGAGGCGATCGTCGGCCCGGCCGACCTCGTGCACTACCTCGGCCAGGGCGCGCACCACGGCAAGGTCAGCGACCTCGCCTACCACAACAGCCTCATGGTGCAGGTCTGGTCGATGCTCGCGGCCCGCGACGCGCGGCTCGCGGTGACCGCGCTGCGCGCCCTCCCGCCGGTGCCGGCGACGACCGCGTGGATCACCTACGTCCGCTGCCACGACGACATCGGCTGGGCGATCGACGACGGCGACGCGGCGCGTACGGGCCTGTCGGGGCCGGCGCACCGTGCCTTCCTCAGCGACTGGTACTCCGGCGAGTTCCCGGGCTCCGACGCGGACGGCCTGGTGTTCCAGCACAACCCGGCGACGGGCGACCGGCGCATCAGCGGCACGACCGCCAGCCTGCTCGGGGTGAGATCGGACGAAAGCGCTGCTGCAGCGCGGATCCTGCTCGCGCACACCATCGCGTACGGGTGGGGCGGGATCCCGGTGCTGTGGTCCGGCGACGAGCTGGCGCTGCCCAACGACCCGCACTGGGCCGACGAGCCGGGCCATGAGGGCGACAACCGGTGGGCGCACCGGCCACGACTGCCGTGGGAGCTCGCCGAGCAGCGGCATGACGAGGACACGCTGCAGGGCAGGGTGTTCTGTGGGCTCCAGCAGCTCGCACGCACGCGCGCCGCGCTCCCGCACCTCGACGCGTCGGTCGCCGCGGAGGTGCTCGAGCTCTCCGACCCAGGCGTGCTGCCCGTGCTGCGCCGGCACCCGCTCGGGCCGCTGCTCGAGCTGGCCAACGTGACCGGCGACTGGCGCCCCTGGCCCGGTCCCCGGCTCGCGGAGCTCGGGCTCGACGATGCGGTGGACGCGCTGACAGGCAGCGGGTGCGGCGCGGGCGAGGACGGCAACCTCTGGCTCGCCCCCTGGTCCGCCGTGTGGCTCGTCGCTCGCTAGACGCTCAGACGCCGGCCTTCTGCCGCGTGTCGAAGGACCACTGCAGCGCCGAGAGGTACGTCGAGGAGAGCGTCGCGATGTCGATGCCGCTGGCGGCAGCGATCTCGAGGTCGTTGCGCTGGTGGCCGAGGACCGCGTCGAGCACGCGGCGCTCGGGGGTGTCGAGGCCGCGGAGCCCGTCGGCCAGCGACCCGGTGAGCCCGATCTGGTCGAGCAGGGCGGCGCCGTCGACACCGAGCAGCCCGGCGACGCCCTCGAGCAGGCCGAGGGTGAACGCCGTGTCCGGCTGGGCGCGGGGCACCCGCTGGGCGAGCACCTGGCAGGACCGGGCGAGCGCAGTGACGGAGTCGAGACCGTCGCCCCTGTCGCCGGCGATGTCGGAGACCGTGAGGAGCATGACCCAGGCGCGCAGCTGGGCGAGGCCCACGAGCATGAGCGCGTCGCGCACGGACTGGATGGTCCGGGTCGACGACGACCCGGCCGAGTTGGCCATGCGCAGCAGCTTGTACGTCAGCGCCGGCTCCTGCATGACCAGCAGCTCGACCTCGGGGATGGCGACGTCCTCGTCGGCCAGGGCGCCGAGCAGCCGTACGGCGGCGAGCTGGGCGGGGGCGAGCGTCGTCGTCGTCATCGTCTGCGGGCGACCGAGGTGGTAGCCCTGGAACAGCTGGAACCCGAGCCCCCGGCAGCGCTCGAGCATCTCGGCGTCCTCGACCTTCTCGGCGAGGAGCACGGCACCGTAGGACTGCACGACGCCCGCCACCCGGACGACCTCGTCCCAGGGCGTGGCCAGCACGTCGAGCTTCACGTAGTCGGCGAACGGCAGCAGCGTCGCGGTCTCGTCGGTCAGCACGTAGTCGTCGAGCGCGATCGCGTACCCCTGGTCGCGCAGGCCGCGGACACCGGCGAGGAGCTCGTCGTCGACCGCGAGGTTCTCGAGCACCTCCAGCACGCCGTCGGAGGGCGAGAAGGGCACGGGGAGGGCGCCGGTGGCGAACGACCGGCTGAGGTTGACGAACCCGCGGCGGCCGCTGAGCAGCACCGAGGGGCTGAAGTCGGCGAAGGCGGCGAGCATCACCGCGGTGGTGGCCGCGTCCTCGTCCGCGACGCTGGCGCTGCTCGCGCCCGCGGCGGAGCGGAAGAGCAGCTCGTACGCGTGGAGGTCCCCGTCGGCGTCGTAGATCGGCTGACGACCCACGTGCACCGGCGTGACGGACGTCGTCGTCGTCAGGCCGTGCGCCGTACCCGGCATCGTCGCCTCCTCCGCGCCCCGTCGAGCCAGCCCCGTCGGAGGAGAAGATCGGCACGCGCGGCCCCCGACCGCGCTCCCGGACGTGGACCGTACGGGTGATCTCTGCGTCGCGACGGGGCATGCTGCCCCCGCACGCACCGCACCACCGCGACGAAGGGTCCTCGCATGCAGTACCGCACGCTCGGCAGCTCCGGCCTCAAGGTCTCGGCGCTCACGCTCGGCACGATGACGTTCGGCGGTGGCGGGAAGTTCGCCCTCGTCGGCTCGACCATGCACGAGGAGGCCACCCGCCAGGTCGACCTCGCGCTCGAGGCCGGCGTCAACCTCATCGACACCGCCGACGTCTACTCCGACGGCCTGAGCGAGGAGATCGTGGGCGCGGCGGTCAAGGGCCGGCGCGACGACCTGCTGCTCGCCTCCAAGGTCCGCTTCGCGATGGGGTCCGGCCCGAACGACGCCGGGCTCTCGCGCCACCACATCCTGCGCGGCGCGGAGGCGAGCCTGCGCCGGCTCGGCACGGACTACCTCGACCTCTACCAGCTCCACCAGTGGGACGGCGTGACCCCGGTCGAGGAGATCGTGGCCGCGCTCGACACGCTCGTCCAGCAGGGCAAGGCGCGCTACGTCGGCATCTCCAACTTCTCCGCCTGGCACGCGATGAAGCTGCTCGGCGTCGCGGAGCGCACGGGTGCCGTGCGCCCGGTCAGCCAGCAGATCCACTACACGCTGCAGGCCCGCGAGGCGGAGTACGAGCTCGTCCCCCTGTCGCTCGACCAGGGGCTCGGCATCCTCGTGTGGAGCCCGCTGGCCGGCGGCCTGCTGTCGGGCAAGTACCGCCGCGGACACCAGCCGCCCGAGGGCAGCCGCGGGCTCTCCGACTGGAACGAGCCGCCGGTCCGCGACCAGGAGAAGCTCTACGACATCGTCGAGGTCCTCGTCGAGATCGCGCAGGGCCACGGCGTCTCCGCCGCCCAGGTCGCGCTCGCCTGGCTGCTCACCCGGCCCGCCGTCTCGTCGGTCATCATCGGCGCGCGCACCACGGAGCAGCTGCAGGACAACCTCGCGAGCGCCTCGCTGGAGCTCGCGCCCGAGGAGGTGGCGCGCCTCGAGGAGGTCAGCCGCCCCGACCTGCTCTACCCGTACTGGCACCAGGCCGCCTCGGCGTCCGACCGGCTCAGTGCCGCGGACCTCAGCCTGCTCGCGCCGCACGTCGGTTGAGCGGTTAGGTTCGGGACCATGACGATCTCGGACGCGACTCCCCAGCAGGCCAGCATCGGCGTCGTCGGCCTCGCGGTGATGGGCAGCAACCTCGCCCGCAACCTGGCCCGGCACGGCAACACGGTGGCGGTCTTCAACCGCTCCCCCGAGAAGACGCGCAGCCTCATCGAGCAGCACGGCGGCGAGGGCACCTTCCTGCCGAGCGAGCGGATCGAGGACTTCGTCGCGTCGCTGGAGCGGCCGCGCACCGCGATCGTCATGGTCCAGGCCGGAGCCGGGACCGACGCCGTTATCGAGCAGCTCGCCGAGCACTTCGAGGAGGGCGACATCATCGTGGACGGCGGCAACGCCGACTTCCGCGACACCATTCGCCGGGAGCGGGACCTGGCGCGCAAGGGCCTCAACTTCGTCGGCACCGGGATCTCCGGCGGCGAGGAGGGGGCGCTCAACGGGCCGAGCATCATGCCCGGCGGCTCCGCACAGGCCTACGAGAAGCTCGGCCCGATCCTCGAGTCGATCGCCGCGCAGGCCGAGGGCGAGCCGTGCGTGGTGCACCTCGGGACCGACGGCGCGGGCCACTTCGTCAAGATGGTGCACAACGGCATCGAGTACGCCGACATGCAGCTCATCGCCGAGGCGTACGACCTGCTGCGCAAGGTCTCGGGGCTCGAGCCGCCCGCCATCGCCGACGTCGTCGAGCAGTGGAACGAGGGCGACCTCGAGTCGTTCCTCATCGAGATCACCGCCGAGGTGCTGCGGCACACCGACGCCGAGACGGGCAAGCCGTTCGTCGACGTCGTCCTCGACGCCGCCGGGCAGAAGGGCACCGGCACCTGGACGGTGCAGAACGCCCTGTCGCTCGGCATCCCCGTCGGCGGCATCGCCGAGGCGGTCTTCGCGCGGGCGGTCTCCAGCCTGCCGGGCCAGCGCGCGGCCGTCACCGCGGCCGCGGGCGAGCGCCCCTCCCCCGTCGCCGCGCCCGACGGCTTCGCCGACGACGTGCGCGCCGCGCTCTACGCCTCGAAGGTCGTGGCGTACGCGCAGGGCTTCGACCTGCTGGTGGCGGGTGCGAAGGAGTTCGACTGGGACCTCGACCTCGGCGCCGTGGCGAAGATCTGGCGCGCCGGCTGCATCATCCGGGCGCGGTTCCTCGACCGCATCGTCGAGGCGTACGCCCGCGACCCGCAGCTGCCGAGCCTGCTCGCCGACCCGTACTTCGCCGACGCCGTGGCGAAGGGCGCGGCCGCGTGGCGGCGGGTGGTCTCGACCGCGGCGCTGTCCGCGGTGCCCGCGCCGGGGTTCTCCGCGGCGCTCGCCTACTACGACTCGCTGACCTCGGAGCGGCTGCCCGCCGCGCTCATCCAGGGCCAGCGCGACTTCTTCGGTGCCCACACGTACAAGCGCGTGGACAAGGACGGCATCTTCCACACGCTCTGGAGCGCCGACCGCAGCGAGGAGCTGCGCGAGGGCGGGAGCGGGCACTGAGCGCGGCGACGGTCCGCGCGGCCGCACCTGCCGACGCGGCGGCGATCGCCGCCGTCTACGCGCCGCACGTCACGGACTCCGCCGCGTCGTTCGAGGCCGAACCCCCCGCTGCTGAGGAGGTCCTGCGCCGGATGACCGCGGAGCCGCGGCTGCCGTGGCTCGTCGCGGAGCGCGAGGGCGAGGTCGTCGGCTTCGCGTACGCCGCGGCGCACCGGGCGCGTGCGGCGTACCGGTGGTCGGTCGACGTCTCGGTCTACCTGCACGACAGCGAGCGGCGGCGCGGGACGGGGCGGGCCCTCTACACCCGGCTGCTCCCCGAGGTCCGAGCCCTCCGCTACGTCTCGGTCTACGCGGGGATCGCGCTGCCGAACCCCGGCAGCGTCGGCCTGCACGAGTCCTTCGGGTTCGTCCCCGTCGGGGTCTACCGCAACGTCGGCTGGAAGCACGGCCAGTGGCGCGACGTCGGCTGGTGGCAGCTCGTGCCCGAGGACCCGCCGGTCGAGCCGGCCGAGCCGCTGGCCTGGACGCCCTAGGCCGCCACGGGCTCCTCGTCCACGGAGCCGACGCAGCGGGCGCACACGTCCGCCGGCACGATCCCGGCCTTCATGAGGTACGGGAACGCCTTGCACGCCAGGCAGATCCCGGCGAACGCCTCCAGCCCGGACGCGACGACCAGCCCGGCCAGCACGGCGTTCGAGGTGCGACGGCGGCCGGACAGGCGCAGCGCGACCGCGGTGCCGGTGACGGCGAGGCCGACGCCCTGGGCCAGCCGCTTCGGCGGGCTCGGCACGTGCTTCGGCGCGACGGGCAGCCGCGGCCGCACGACCTGCGTCGCGACCCGCCCGAGCGGGCTGAGCGTCGGCCCGGTGGCGACGCGGGCGGCGAACCCGTAGGTCAGCGGCCCGAGCAGCCACGGCTGGTCGAGCAGGACGGTCGTCGTCGCCATGGTGAACACCCCGCCGGCGACCAGCCGGGCCGAGACCTCGTCGACGGGGTCGGGGAAGCCGAAGATGCGCGCCATGCTCCCATCCTGCGTGGCGGTCCTGCGCTGCGCGAAGGAGGGCCCGCCCCGGGTCTCAGCATGCGGTCTCGCGGGTAGGACGCCGCCATGACAGAGAAGTTCGAGAAGGGCGACCACGTCTCCTGGAAGTCGCACGGCGGCACCGCCGAGGGCGTCGTCGAGAAGGAGATCACCAAGGACACCGAGGCCGCGGGGCGGACCGTCCGCGCGAGCGAGGACGACCCGCAGTACCTCGTCAAGAGCGAGAAGTCCGGGGGCGAGGCGGTGCACAAGCCGGGCGCCCTGAAGAAGGACTGACCCTCCCCCGTGATCATGCACATCGTGGGGGCCGGGGCGGCTCACACCAGCGTCGTCAGCACTCCCCCGTCCGCCCGGACGGCCGCGCCGTTGGTCGCCGAGGAGAGCGGGCTCGCGAGGTAGACGGCGAGGTGCGCGATCTCGGCCGGGTCGAGGAAGCGCTGGACCAGCGAGGTCGGGCGTCCCGCGACGAGCGCGGCGCGCAGTTCGTCGCTCCCCACGCCCCGCGCCTCGGCGATCTGTCCCACCGTCCCCGCGACCCCGTCGGACCAGGTGGGGCCGCCCAGCACGGTCGTGACGGTGACGCCGGTGCCGCGGGTCAGCTTGGCGAGCCCGTTGGCGAGGGCGAGCGCGGCAGCCTTGCTGACGCCGTACGGCAGCATGTCGCCCGGGACGTCGACCCCGGACTCGCTGCCGACGAAGACCACCCGGCCCCAGCCGCGCGCGAGCATGCCGCCGAGCAGTGCGCGTGACAGGCGGACCGCGCTCATGAGGTTGACCTCGAGGTAGCGCTGCCACTCCTCGTCAGGCACGCGCTCGAACTCCGCGAGGCCGAAGACGCCCACGTTGTTGACGAGGATGTCGACCTCGCCGAGCCGCGCGAGCAGTGCCTGCACCGCGGCCGGTGAGGCGAAGTCGGCCGCCAGGCCGGAGACGGCCGCTCCCGGCACGGCCGCGGCGAGGCGCTCGACCGCGGCCTCCACCCGCGCCTCGTCCCGCCCGTTGAGCACGACCTCGGCCCCCTCGGCGGCCAGCCCCGCGGCCACGGCGTAGCCGATCCCCTGCGTCGACCCGCTGACGAACGCCCTCCGGCCCTCCAGCTGCAGATCCACCGAACGCTCCACCTCTCGACCGCGATGACTTTCTTGAGCAAGCGACGCTACGGAGGATCGCGTGCTCAGTCAAGTGATCGGACACGGAGACCGCCTATGCTCGAGGCATGTCCGCACTCGACGACGACGAGATCCGCACCTGGTCGGCGCTCGCCACGGTGCTGGAGTGGCTGCCTCCGGTGCTGGACGCGCAGCTGCAGCAGGACGCCGGACTGACCCACTTCGAGTACGGCGTCCTCTGGGCGCTGTCCGACGCCGAGGACCGGACCCTGCGGATGAGCGTGCTGGCGGGCTACTCCAATAGCACGCTGTCCCGGCTCTCGCGCGCCGTGACGCGGCTCGAGGCGCGCCGGCTCGTGCGCCGCGCCCCCGACCCGACCGACGGCCGCTACACCCTCGCGACGCTGACGGCGCAGGGTCAGCGCACGGTGGACGGGGCGGCGCCCGGCCACGCCGAGCTCGTCCGCCGCCTGGTCCTCGACCCGCTGACGGCGGCGCAGGTGCGCCAGCTGCGCGAGATCAGCCGTCGGATCATGGGCGCGGTGCGCGCGGAGGACGGCTGGCAGCCCTCCCGCTGAGCGCGACGCCCGCCGCACCGACGAGAAGCGCGCCGGCGCCGCCCCAGGACGCGGCGTGCACGCCCCCGACGTACGCGTCGCGCGCCGCCTCGAGCAGCACCCGCGAGCGGGGCCCGGGGAGCCCGGCCGCGGCGACGACGGCTCCGGCCAGCCCGCCGACCGGGCGCGGGGCGGGAACGCGGTCGGCGAGCCCGTGCCGGTACGCCGCGGCCGCCACGCTGCCGAGCAGGGCGATGCCCAGCGCCCCGCCCAGCTCGCTCGACGTCTCCGACAGTGCGGTCACCCGGCCAGCCTCGGCTGCGGACACGCCCCCGACGACCGCCTCGGTGGCGACAGCGGCGACCGCGACCAGCCCGCTGGCGAGCACCCCTGCCCCGACGACCAGCAGGGCGAGGTCGTGGCGGCCGACCAGCGCGAGCAGCACGAACCCCGCCGCGCCCGTCGCCAGTCCCGTCGCGACGACGGCCCGCCGCCCGACCCGCTGCGCGAGCACGGTGGCGAGCGGAGCCGCGGCACCGACCACGAGCGAGGGCGCGAGGCTCCACAGCGCCGCGCGCAGCGGCGACATCCCCAGCACCAGCTGGAGGTACGCCGTCAGCAGCACCCCGTTGCCCACGAGCGCGCCCATGGCCAGCGCGTTGGCGAGCACGGGCCCGCGCACCGCCGGCGCCCGGAGCAGCGCTGGGTCGACGAGCGGGTGCCGCGTCGTGCGCAGCCGCTGCACCAGGGCGGCGCCGGCCGTGAGCGCGAGCAGGGCCGCGGCCAGGCAGGCGGTGCCCACCCCGTCGGCGGCCGCCCGCTTCACCGCCCAGACCGCCGACAGCACGGTGAGCAGGGACAGGGCCGCGCCCGGGACGTCGAACGGCGTACGCCGGGGCTCCGACTCCGGCAGGAGCACCGGGCCGACCACGAGGAGCAGCGCCATCGCCGGCAGGCTGAGGAGGAAGACCGAGCCCCACCACGCGTGCTCGAGCAGGACCCCCGAGATCACCGGCCCCAGCGCCACTCCCCCGGTCATCACCCCGCTCCAGATCCCGATGGCCCGCGCCCGGTCGCGCTCGTCGGGGAACAGCTGCCGGACCAGCGCGAGCGTCGACGGCATCAGCGTGGCTCCCGCGACGCCGAGCACGGCGCGCGCAGCGACGAGCGCCGCCGCGCTCGGCGCGTACGCCGCGGCGAGCGACGCCGCACCGAAGCCCGCCGCTCCGCACAGCAGCAGCCGCCGCCGCCCGACGCGGTCGCCGAGCGCCCCCATCGGCAGCAGCAGCCCGGCGAGCACGAGGCCGTAGACGTCGAGCATCCACAGCTGCTGGGTCGCGCTGGCGTGGAGGTCCCGCGCGATGTCGGGGACCGCGAAGTAGAGCACCGAGACGTCCATCGAGACGAGCAGCAGGGGCAGCGCGAGCACGGCGAGGGCCAGCCACGGTCGCCCGGCGCGCGAAGGTGCTGCTGGCAGAGTAGGGGCGAGGATCATGTCGGCCTCCGCGTACGGCATAAGCAGTTGCCGTTGACGGTAGGGCACGACCGCGTACGTTGTAAACAGTTGGGAGGGGACGTGGACGAGCCGCTGCCGCCCGTGCTTCAGGCGCTCTGGGGCATCGAGCGCGGCGCCAGGCGCGGGCCGCGCCCCCAGCTCACCGTGACGGGCGTCGCCCGCGCCGGCATCGAGCTCGCGGACGCCGAGGGGCTCGCCGCCGTGTCCATGGCGCGCGTCGCCAAGCAGCTCGGCGTCACGCCCATGGCGCTCTACCGCTACGTCGCGAGCAAGGACGAGCTCGTCCTCGCCATGGTCGACGAGGCGTACGGGCCCTGCCCCGTCCCCGCCGAGCCCGCGGACGACTGGCGCGCCGCGCTCGCCGCGTGGTGCCGCGCGATGCGCCGTGGCCTGCTCCGGCACCCGTGGGTGCTGCAGATCCCGGTGACCGAGCCGCCGCTCACGCCGTACGCGCTGGGCTGGATGGAGGCCGGCCTCGCCGCGCTCGCCCGCACCCCGCTCACCCAGCAGCAGCGGCTCGACACCATCCTGCTCGGCGACGTCTACACGCGCGGGCAGACGCTGCTCGGCCTGCAGGTGCAATCGGCCGACAGCCCCGAGGCGGCGCTGCGCTACGTCCTGCACCTGCGGGCCCTGGTCAGCCCCGAGTCCCATCCGCACGTGTGGGCCGCGCAGGCCAGCGGCGCGCTCGAGGACGAGCCGCAGGAGGTCGACTTCGCCGAGGCGAGCTACGAGTTCGGGCTGGGTCGCATCCTCGACGGCGTCGCCGAGCTCATCGGCGCCACCGGCGCGGACTAGCGGGGCGCGAGCGGGATGGCGACGTACTTCGTCTCGAGGTACTCGTCGATCCCCTCGAAGCCGCCCTCGCGCCCGAACCCGCTCTGCTTCACCCCGCCGAACGGCGCGGCGGGGTTGGAGACGATGCCGGTGTTGAGGCCGACCATGCCGCTCTCCAGCGCCTCGGACACCCGGAGGGCGCGGTCGAGGTCCTTCGTGAACGCGTAGGCGACCAAGCCGTACTCGGTGTCGTTGGCGAGCGCCACGCCCTCGTCGTCCGTGCCGAACGGGATGACGGGCGCGACGGGCCCGAAGATCTCCTCGCGGAAGAGCTGCGCGCTCGTCGGCACGCCCGCGAGCACGGTCGGCGAGTAGAACCACCCGCGCTCCCCCGTGCGCGACCCGCCGGTCAGCACGTCGGCGCCGGCCGAGACGGCGTCGTCGACGAGCCGCTCGACCTTGTCGCGGGACTTCTCGTCGACCAGCGGACCGACGTCGACGCCGTCCTCGGTGCCGCGCCCGACGCGCAGCCCGCCCATCCGCTCGGAGAGCCGGCGGGCGAACTCGTCGGCGACGGACTCGTGGACGAGGAAGCGGTTGGCCGCCGTGCAGGCCTCGCCCATGTTGCGCATCTTGGCCAGCATCGCGCCCTCGACGGCCGCGTCGAGGTCGGCGTCGCCGAAGACGAGGAACGGCGCGTTGCCGCCGAGCTCCATCGAGACGCGGAGCAGCTGCTCGGCGGACTGCTCGACGAGCTTCTTGCCGACCGCCGTGGAGCCGGTGAAGGAGAGCTTGCGCAGCCGCGGGTCGCGGATGAGCGGCTCCATGACCTCGGCGGTGCTCGTCGTCGTGACGACGTTGAGCACGCCGTCGGGCAGGCCGACCTCGGCGAGGATCTGCGCCAGGGCCAGCATCGAGAGCGGCGTCTGCGTCGCGGGCTTGACGACCATCGTGCAGCCCGCGGCGATCGCCGGGCCGATCTTGCGGGTGCCCATCGCCAGCGGGAAGTTCCACGGCGTGATGAACAGGCACGGACCCACCGGCTGCTTCATCGTGAGCAGCCGGGTCTGGCCGTTCGGGTTGGCCGACCAGCGGCCGTGCACGCGCACGGCCTCCTCGGAGAACCAGCGGAAGAACTCCGCAGCGTAGGTGATCTCGCCCAGCGACTCCTTGACGGGCTTGCCCATCTCCAGGGTCATGAGGAGGGCCAGCTCCTCGGCGCGCGCCGTGATGGTCTCGAAGGCCCGGCGCAGGATCTCGGCGCGGTCGCGGGGGGCCGTGCCCGCCCAGGACGCCTGAGCCGCGACCGCGGCGTCGAGCGCGGCGCGCCCGTCCGCGACGCTCGCGTCGGCGACCTCGACGAGCACCTCCTGCGTGGCGGGGTCGTCGACCGGGACCGTACGGGCCCCCTCCGCGTCCCGCCACTGCCCGCCGATGAACAGCTGCGTCGGGACCCTCCGCAGCAGCTCGCGCTCGCGCTCGCTCATGCCCGCTCCTCCATCTGCCACGAGGGGCCGTACCCCGCCAGCCGCTCGAGGAACGGCAGCGGCGGGAAGGCCTCCGGCCCCAGGACGCCACTGCCCTCCCAGGTGCCCTCCGCCAGCAGCTCGAGGGCGACGACGGGGTTGACCGCGGTCTGCCAGACGACGCACTGGCTGGCGTACTCCGCCATCGACCAGGCGTTGTCGACCACGTGGTAGAGGTAGACCTCGCGCGGCCGGCCGTCCTTGCCTGTGCCGGTGACCCAGAGCCCCGCGCAGGTCTTGCCCGACATGCGGTCGCCCAGCGTCGCGGGGTCGGGCAGGCAGGCGGCGACGACGTCGCGCGGGGAGACGAGCGCGGTGCCGCCGGCGCTGCGGACCGGGACCGGGGTCGTGCTGTCCAGGCCGAGCTTGTGCAGGGTGCGCAGGACGTCGATGAACTCGCTGCCGAGGCCGTACTTGAACGTCACGCGCTCCGCGTCGACCCAGCGCGGCATGAGGAGGACCTCCTCGTGCTCGACGTTGACGCACTCGACCGGCCCGATGCCCTCGGGGAAGTCGAACACCTCGGGCTCGCTGAACGGCGGCGTCGTGGTCCAGCCCGTGCCCCGCTCCCACACGACCGGCGGGTTGAGGCACTCCTCGATCGTCGTCCAGATCGAGAACGACGGGGCGAACTCGTAGCCGTCCACCACGAGGTTCGCGCCGTCGCGCGTGCCGAGCTCGTCGATGCTGCTGAACAGCTCGTCGGCGGCGTAGCGCGCGAACACGTCGGAGAGCCCCGGCTCGACGCCCATGCCGACGAGCGCGAGCCGTCCGGCCCGCTCCCAGCGCTCGGCCTGGGCGAACTGCTCGTCACCGAGCTTCACCCCCGGCAGCTCGTACGGCTGATCCGGGTGCGGGCGAGAGAGGCTCATCGCCATGTCGAGGTAGTCGGCGCCCGCCGCGAGCGTCCCCTCGAAGACCGGCATGACGAAGCGGGGGTCGACGGCGTTGAGGACGTGCGTCGCCCCGTGCGCGCGGGCGAGGGCGGTGACCGCGGCCGCGTCCGACGCGTCGACCTGAGCCGCGACGAAGCGCCCGCCGAGCCCGTCGACCGCGGCTCCTGCGCGCGCCGCGTCGTAGTCGGCGACGACGCAGGTGTCGTAGAAGTCGCGGCGCGCCAGGGTGCGGGCGACCGCGGTCCCCACGCCTCCGGCCCCGAGCACGAGGATCCGCACGACTGCACCTTCCGACGACGACGGGACGAGCAGCAACCTAGCCCGTGGACGAGGGATCCGGAAGCGCAGTCGACACCAGACGCACGAACCGCTCGCGGGCAGCAGCACATCTCCTCGGGACCAGCCCCACCTCCTCCCCCTGGTGTGGCGCCGGCCGACCGGGCATGGTCGGCTAGCCCGCATGCGCGCGTGGGACGTGGTCGTCGCCGGCGGCGGCCCCGCGGGCACGGCCGCCGCCGCGGCGTGCGCCTCGCGCGGACTGCGGGTGCTCCACCTCAGCGACGGGACGCCGTGGCGGCCGACGTACTGCCTGTGGTGGGACGAGCTGGTCGAGGCCGCCCACGGGCTCGGGCTTCCCGACCCCGCGGCGCTCGCCACGCGCTACGCGGCCCCGCTCGTGCGCACCCGGGCGCGCGGCACGCGGGTGCTCGCCCCGGCGTACGCACGGCTGGACAACGCCCGCCTGCAGGACGCGCTCGCCCCGCCCGCCGTGACCCGCCAGCCGGGCCGGCTGGAGGGGGTCGAGGCGGAGGGCACCACGGCGTACGCGGTGGTGCGCCGCGACGGCCGGACCGAGCGCGTCCCCGCCGGCACCGTCGTCGTCGCGACGGGGGCGACCGGCCGCGGGCGCGCCCAGCAGCGCGCCTGGGGCGAGGTCGTGTCGGGGGCGGAGGCGCTCGTGCCGCCGGGAGGCGCGGTGTTCATGGACTGGGTGTCGCCGCGCGGCGACACCCCGGTCTTCCTGTACGCCCTCGACCTGGGCGGCGGCCGGGCCCTCGTGGAGCTCACCTCGCTGGCCGCGGACCCGCCCGTCGACCTGCGCGTGCTGGCCGAGGAGCTCGCCCTGCTGCTGCGCGACGCCGGGGCCGTCCGCTGCGGCGAGCCCGAGCGCGTGGCGATCCCGCTGGGGCCGCGGCCCTGGTCGGAGGGGCCCGGGGTCCCGTTCGGCGCGGCTGCCGGGCTCGTCCACCCGGCGACGGGCTACAGCGTCTCGACCGCCCTGCGCGCGGCACCCGGCCTCGCCGACGCGGTGGTGCGGGCGCTCGGGACGCCCCTCGCCGCTCGCCGAGCCGCGGCCGCGTCCCGCGCGGTCCGCTCCCCCTCGCGCCGCGCCACCGGTGCCCTGCTCGACCGCGGGCTCGAGGTCCTGCTGCCGCTCGACCGCGCGGGCTGCGACGCCTTCTTCGCGGCGTTCCTCGACCTGCCCGACCCGCTGTGGCGCGCGTACCTCGACCCGCTGGCCCCGCCGTGGCGGGTGGTGTCCGCCATGGGCGCGACCCTCGCCGCGCTCCCCGGGCCGCTGCGCGCCGCCACCCTGCGCGGCTCGCTGCTCCCCCGCACCCGTCCGGCCCTGCCCCGGTGACGAACCCCGGACGACGCATGAGGGAGCCCCCGGCCGGGGATCCTGCGAGGGCTCCCTCCGCGCCGGCGCCGGGAATCCGTACGGCGTCCCGGGCGTTGGGCATGACGATGGAAGGAGGCTCTCATGGCTGAGCGCGCACTGCGTGGCTCCCGACTGGGGGCGCAGAGCTACGAGACGGACGAGGGTGTCGACCGGGCACCCCGCCAGGACATCTCCTACGACTGCAGCAACGGTCACCGCACCACCGTCCCGATGTCGGTCGAGGCCGACGTCCCGCTCGTGTGGGAGTGCCGGGTGTGCGGGGCGGAGGCGCTGCGCTCCGACGCGGAGCGGCCCGAGCCGAAGAAGACGAAGCCGCCGCGCACCCACTGGGACATGCTGCTCGAGCGGCGCTCGATCCCGGAGCTCGAGGAGCTCCTGGAGGAGCGGCTCGCCCTCCTCCGCGCCTCGCGCGGGGAGACGGCGCGCAAGTCCGCCTAGCGCGGGCACGCGAGCACCGGCACGGACACGGGGCCCCTGGCAGCACTGCTGCCGGGGGCCTCAGCGCGTCCGGCCCCGGCCGCCGTCCCGCCCGTCGCGGGAGTCGTCGACCACGTGCCCCTCGACGACCTGCCCCTCGATGACGTCGCCCGGCACGACGCGCCCGTCGCGCGGCGCGCCCGGCCGTCCCCAGCCGGCCACGGTCCGCTCCGCGCGCCGCGCGACTCGCCGCGTGATCGTGCGCATGGCCAGCCGCCGGGCGAGCGGCCGCGTCGGCGGGAGCACGAGGAAGAACCCGACGACGTCGGTGAGGAACCCCGGCGTCAGCAGCAGCGTCCCGCCGATGAGGACGAGCGCCGCGTCCAGCAGCTCCGTGGTGGGCAGCCCGCCGCGGGCCAGCGAGGCGCGCAGCTCGCGCCACGCCCGGCGGCCCTCCCGCTTGACGATCCAGCCGCCGAGCAGGCTCTCCAGCACGAGCAGCCCGAAGGTCTGCCAGCCGCCGATGGCCTCGCCGACGCGGATGATGACCGCGATCTCGGCGATCGGGACGACGAGGAAGACGACGACCAGCAGCAGCGGCATCAGGCGGTCGCCCGTCCCGCCCGCGGGCGCCGGGCCGCGCGGAGCAGCCGCCGCGGGAGGTCGGCGGCCCCCCACAGCGTGACCCGCCACAGCGCCTCGAGCACGATCGACCGGCTCATCTTCGAGCTGCCCCGCTCACGCTCGGTGAACGTGATGGGGACCTCCGCGACCCGCAGCCCGGCGCGCACGGCGCGCCAGGCGAGGTCGACCTGGAAGCAGTAGCCCTGCGACGCGACCTCGCCGAGGTGGAGCGTCCGCAGCGTCCCGGCGCGGAAGGCCCGGTAGCCGCCCGTCGCGTCGCGCAGCGGCAGGCCGAGCGCCAGCCGGGTGTAGAGGTTGCCGCCGCGGCTGAGCACCTCGCGGGTCCGCGGCCAGTTGACGACCCGGCCGCCCTGGACCCACCGCGAGCCCAGCACGAGGTCCGCATCGGCCAAGGCCTGCAGCAGGTCCGGCAGCTGCTCCGGGGGGTGGCTGCCGTCGGCGTCCATCTCGACGACGACGTCGTAGCCGTGCTCGAGGGCCCAGGAGAAGCCGGCGAGGTACGCCGCCCCCAGTCCCTCCTTGCCGGTGCGGTGCAGCACCGAGACCCGCGGGTCCGCCGCGGCCATCCGGTCGGCGATCTCCCCCGTGCCGTCGGGGCTGGCGTCGTCGACCACGAGGGCCTCGGCGTCGGGCACGGCGGCGAGCAGCCGGCTCACCACCGGCTCGATGTTCTCGGCCTCGTCGTAGGTCGGCACCACCACCAGCACGCGTCCGAGCGCGTGGGTCACTGCTCCTCCTCCCGGCGCGCCCCGACCAGGACGAGGACGGCCGCGACGAGGCTAAGGGCCACCTCCGGCGCGACCCCCCAACGGATCGCGAGAGTCTGCTCACCCGCCCTCGCCAGCCGCACCCGCGCCTCGAGCACGTCCGGGGTGAACAACGCCGTGCGCTGCTCCACCGTGCCGTCGGGCGCGATCACCGCGCTGACGCCGGAGGTCGCGACGACGAGGGCCGCGCGCCCGCTCTCCTGCGCGCGCAACCGCGACATCTGCAGCTGCTGGACCGTCTGCGGCGTTCGCCCGAACGTCGCGTTGTTGGTCTGCGTGACGACGACGGAGCCCCCGGCCCGGACCGCGTCGCGGACCAGTCCGTCGTAGCCGATCTCGAAGCAGATGACGTCGCCGATGCGGACCGTGCCGCCCCCGACGGGCAGGTCGAGCGCTCCGATGGTCTTGCCGTGCGCGAAGTCGCGCGCGACGCGGTCGACGTCCGAGGAGAACAACCGGGCCACGCGGCGCATCGGGATGTACTCGGCGAACGGCACGGGGTGGCGCTTGACGTACTGCCCGTGAGGCCCGCTCACCGGGCCGCTGCCCGGCAGCCAGACGATCCCCGTGTTGGAGACGTCGCGGCCCGGCCCGTCGACCACCGCGCCGACCAGCACGGGCACGCCGATGTCGTCCACCGCTGCGGCGATCGTGGCGTAGGCCTGCGGGTCGCTGAAGGGGTCGAGGTCGGAGCTGTTCTCCGGCCACAGCACGAGGTCGGGCTTCGGTGCCGCGCCGCTGCGCACGCGGGCGGCGAGCTCGTGGGTGCGCTGCGCGTGGTTGTCGAGCACCGCGGCCCGCTGGGCGTTGAAGTCGAGCCCCATCCGCGGCACGTCGCCCTGCACCAGCGCCACCTGGACCGTGCGGCCGTGCGGCTGGGCGAAGGGCACGGCGAGCGGGCCGAGGACGGGGACGAGCCCCGCGAGGAGCGCGGCGGTGGCCGCGCGGGGGCGACGCGCGAGCAGCACGGCCACCGCGGCGAGCCCTCCCCCGGTCAGCGCCGCCGCCGCGGAGACCAGCGGGACGCCGCCGGTGCGGGCGAGGTGGGCGTACGGCGTGTCGGCGAGCGCGAAGCCGAGCCGCCCCCAGGGGAAGCCGCCGTAGGGCAGCCGGCCGCGCAGCGCCTCCTGCAGCGTCCACGAGGTCGCCGTCCCGAGCACCCACAGGGGCCACGGCAGCCGCGCGACGAGGGCGAGGGCGACGCCGAGCCCGGCGTACCAGGCCGCCTGGCTGGCGGCGAGCGCGAGCCAGGGCACCGGCCCGACGTAGATCCCGGTCCAGTGGAGCAGCGGGCCGAAGAACGCCGCGCCGCCGACGAGCCCGACGAGGGCGGCGCGGCGCAGCCCGAGCCCGCGGACGGCGAGCGCGAGCAGCGCGACGGAGACGGGGGCGAGCGCCTCGAGGGAGTACGGCGGGAACGCCAGCATCCCGGCGACGCCGGAGAGGACCGCGAGCAGCAGGCGGGGGGCCAGGCCGGGCGAGCGGCGGGCCGCAGCGGGGGCGGGCGCGGCAGGAGGAGCCGCGGTCGCGACCACTGCCCTCCCTCCGCCGGATGCGTTCCCGCCAGCGTAGCCGGAGGGGTGCGGGGTGCAGGACGACCGCGCGCTCAGGTGGGTCGACGGGCCGCGTCGTGCCACCGCGCGGGGCGGGGGGCGGGTCGGCCGGACGCGCCTTCGGACCGGTCGGGGGCTCGCTGGCGACGAGCCCGACGACCGTTGTCTACTGGGTGCCGGTCTTCCCGCCCCCCGCCCCGACGGAGCCTGCACCCCCGACGTGACAGCGGCGCCCGGACCTGGCGCGGAAGGGCGGCCGATGCTGGAGCCGTGCCCTGGCCCGGGTGGTCACGTCCGGTGCGTGCTGCTCCGTGCTCGCGGTGGACTGGACAGACCGTAGTCCCCCCGCTGGAAGGGCTGTCAATAGCCACCTGACCTGCACAGATGCGCCGGGGAGCGGCGTCCGCGCAGGTCACCGGTGGTGCGCTGGACATACCGGGTCCACCCGCCGTGCACCGGCGCGACACGGTGCCGACGGCGTGTCACGGCTGACACGCCGCGTAGCCTTCGGACGTCCTGCCGCCCGACCGCTGCCGTTCCGGGAGAGACCCCGTGCCCCACCGCTCCTCCTCGTCCACCCGCCGCGTCCCCCTCGCCACGCGCGCCGCCGCGCTCGGCGTGGGCATCGCCGCCGCGGCCGCCGGGCTCGGTGGCTCGCCCGCCGCCTCCGCCGCGACGACCGCGCGACCGGGCCTCGTCGCCCCGGCGCCCGAGGTCGGCCGGGTCCAGTCGGTCCCGGGCTACGCCTCGGCGACGGGCCTCGTCGCGCAGGTGGGCAGCCGCGCGGGCAGCCACTGGGACGTCACGGTCCACGTCCCCGTGCCCGCGGGCTCCACCGCGGTCTACGGCGACTGGGACGGCGACGGCGCGCAGACGCCGGGGCTGTTCGCCGGCGGGACCTGGACGCTGTGGAACGTCCTCATCGGCAAGCTGCCCTCCCCCGCCATGACCGTGGGCGGCTTCGGCGCAGCGGGCGACGTGCCGGTGGTGGGCGACTGGGACGGCGACGGTCGTACGGACCTGGGGGTCTTCCGCGCCGGCACGTTCTACCTCCGCACGCTGCGCCCCGGCGGCACCCTCGGCCCGACCCAGCGCCTCGCCTTCGGCGTCGCCGGCGACGTACCGGTGGTCGGCGACTGGGACGGCGACGGGCGTACGGACCTCGGGGTCCGCCGCGGCGCCGAGTTCTTCTTCCGCGGCAGGGCAGCGGTGCTGCAGCCCGCTCCGGTCGTGACGCCCTCCCCGAGCGGGACCCCCTCGCCGCGCCCGTCCGCGAGCGCGAGCAGGGCCGCGGTGGCGCGCCTCGCGAGCAGCTCCTCCCCCTCCGCCCCGACCTCGCCTCGCGGCAGCGCGTCCCCGTCGCCCGGCGCATCGGCCTCGCCCAGCCCCGCCCCGGTCGACCCCGCGCTCCCCGGCATCCCGGCCGGCACGCCGCGCCTCGCGTTCGGCACGGCCGGCGACAGCCCGGTCGCCGGCGACTGGGACGGCGACGGCAAGGACACCGTGGGCGTCGTGCGCGGCTCTTCGTGGCTGCTGCGCGACGACCTGCTGGCCGGACCGCCCACGCGCACCCGCGTCGTCGTCCGCTCGGCCGGCGACGCCCCGCTGCCCTGGCGCGCGCCGACCAGCGACGGGCAGTCCTGCCCGTTCGTCGCTGCGCGCACCGTGGCCGCGCGCCACGACGCCAACGCCGGCTACGTCGTCCCGCCGCGGGGCACCCACCAGCCGATGACCGACGAGGACGTCGAGGGCAAGGCCCGCGCCGCGGTCGGGAACGCCGAGCGCTTCTTCACCGGCGCGGGCTACACCTCGCAGGCGATCGTCCGGCGGCCGTACCCCGACCTGCTCGGCTACTGGGGCCCGCTGCAGACCGAGTACGCCATCCGCCTTCCCGCCATGCGCGCCGCCTCGCTGGCCGTCGGGCTCTCCACGCAGACGTGGGACACCGCGGCGCTCGGCGTCGACCCGCAGCGCGGCCGGGAGTACGTCGACTGGCTCGTCCGCACGCTGTCCTGCGAGCACGCGGCCTTCACGCCCGGCGGCTGGGGCTACGGCTGGCAGACGGCGCACTGGGCGATGTACGCCGGGCTCGCCGCCTGGCTCGACTGGGACCAGCTCGCGCCGCAGGAGCGCGAGTACGCCGCCACCATGGTCGTCGCCGAGGCGGACCACCAGCTCACCCTCGACGTGCCCTACCAGTTCGACCTCGCGGGCCAGGACCTCGCTCCCGGCGACACCAAGGCCGAGGAGGACTCGTGGAACGCCGCCGAGCTGGAGCTGGCGGTCGCGATGATGCCGCAGCACCCGCGCGCGGGGCTGTGGCGGCGCAAGGCCGTCGACTACGAGCTCGCGTCGTTCGCGACCCCCGGTGACGCGGCGTCCGGGCAGGTCGTCAACGGCCTGGCGCTCTCGCAGCGGCTGCGCGGCACCAACGCCGACGCCGACGGGGTCGTCATCAACCAGGGCGTGCACAACCCGGACTACTTCGAGACCGTGCAGCAGGACTGGTGGGCCGCGGCGTTCGCCCGACTGGCGGGCAAGGCGGCGCCCGAGGCGGCGACCTACGGCGCGCAGCGCCAGTGGGACGTCATGACGACCTACCAGTTCCCGCGCACGCTGCCCGACGGCACGTCCTCGCCGACGACCGTCTACCAGCCGGACGGGAGCGTGTTCTTCCCGGAGGGCACGCGCTGGGGGACGCTGCGCCGCGCGCAGTTCGCCTCGCTCGACGCCTTCCGCCTGCTGACCACCCGCGACCCGCTGCAGCGCGACCAGGCGTGGACGTACCTCGGCCAGCACCTCGACGGCGAGCTGGCGCTGCAGGCGCGGCAGGGCACCGGGCAGACCTACGAGCCGGGCGAGGACACCTACCCGGGCCGCGAGGAGTACGCCGCGGCGATGACCAGCATGGCGCTGCTCGCCGTCTACATCGACGCGTGGATGCCGGTCGACACGAAGGACACCGCGACGTACGCGCCGCTGCCGAAGGTGGCGGGGCTGCAGCCGGCGTCCGGCGTGCCGGCGCTCCCGGGCACCTCGACGCAGTCCGCGGGCACCTCCGCCGCCGGGCTCGTGGGGCCGGTGGGTGCGGTCGCCGCGTCGCCGGAGCTCGACTCGCCGTGACCCCGTCCTAGCCGGCGTCGGCGGCGTGCACCGTCACGCCGTCGACGACCGTGCGCAGGCAGCGCGGCGCGGGGGTCCCCGGGGTGAGGTCCGGGAGGCCGGGGACCCCGGAGCGCGGGTCGGTCGACCAGGCCGACACCCGCGGGTCGGGGGTCTGCACGACGAGGTCGGTGGGCTCCCACACGGCGAGCGTGGCCGGCGCGCCCGGAGCGAGGACCCCGCCCTCGTCGCGCCCCTCCGCGCGCCACCCGCCGCGGGTGGCGGCGGCGAAGGCGGCTCGCACGGACAGCGCGGCCCCGTCGGGGACGCCGAAGGCCGCGGCGCGCACGCCCTCCCAGGGGGCGAGCGGCGTGACGGGCGCGTCGCTGCCGAGCGCCAGCGCCACCCCGGCGGCGGCGAGCGCGGCGAGGGGGTGGAGCGCTCGGGCGCGCTCGCGCCCGAGCCGGTGCTCGTACATCCCGCCCGCTGCGCCCCAGGTGGCGGCGAAGGCCGGCTGCACCGAGGCGACGACCCCGAGCCGGGCGAGCTCGGCGACCGCGTCGGCGTCGGGCATGAGCACGTGCTCGAGGCGGGGGCGGGCGGCGCGCACGGCGAGCTCGCCCACGACACCCGCCGCCTCCCGCAGCCCCGCCAGCACGACGTCGAGGGCGCCGTCGCCGATGACGTGGAAGCCCGGCTGCGTCCCGGCCGCGACGCAGGCGAGGACGGCGTCGCGGACCTCCCCCGCCGAGACGTACGCGCTGCCGAGGTGCCCGGGCCGGTCGGCGTACGCGGAGCGCAGCGCCGCCGTGCGGGAGCCGAGCGACCCGTCGGCGAGCACGTCACCTGCCGGGCCGAGCGCGCCGAGCTCGGCCGCCCGTGCGGTGGCGCCGAGCTCTCCCCAGTAGCCGGCGACCCGCGGCAGCCCGGGGCGGGGCTGCAGCAGCGCGGCGAGGTCGTCGGGGCCGCCGAACCCCGGACCGCCCATCTCGTGGACGACGCCGATGCCGAGCGCAGCGGCGGCGCGCAGGGCGGCGAGCTGCGCGGCCTCGCGCCGCTGCGGGGAGAGGCTGGCGAGGGCGGCGGCGCTGGCGGTCGTGTGCGCCGCCCCCGCGAGCGGCGCGTCGTCGAGGGGCAGGCCCAGCTGCCGGCGCAGGGCCGTCGAGGCGAGCGAGGAGTGCGCGTCCACGCGGCCGACGAGGGCCGGGCGCGGCCCGACCGCGGCGTCGAGCTCGGCCAGCCCGGGGAGCCGCGGGTCGGCCCAGGAGGACTCGTCGAAGCCCTCGGCCAGGAGCAGCTCGCCCTCGGGCAGGGCGGCGGCGGCGGCGGTGAGGGCCGCGAGCAGGTCCCGGGCGCTGGTCGCCGGGCCCAGGTCGAGCACGGCGTGGGGACCGGGGAGCCGCAGGCCGGTGGCGGTGAGGTGGACGTGGGCGTCGACGAAGGCCGCGGTCACGAGGGCGCCGTCGAGCTCGACGACCTCGGCGCCGGGAGGAGCGCTGGCCGCCGCTGCCGCGTCCGAGCCCACCCAGGCCACCGTCCCGTCGACCACGAGCAGCGCGGTCGCGAAGGGGTCCGCGGGGCTGTGCACGACACCGCCGCGCAAGAGCAGGGGACGGGTCGGGTCGCCGGGCTCGCTCACCCGGCGGACCCTACCCGGCGCCCGCCGGACGGAGGACTAGCGGCGGGCGCGGAAGACCTCGGTGACCCAGATCCTGCCGCCGCTGCGGGCGACGCCGATCCCGATCTCGGTGAACTGCGGGGTGAGGATGTTGGCGCGGTGCGGCGGCGAGGCGAGCAGCGTCGCGCCCGCGATCTGGGGAGTGACGGCGTAGGCGACGTTCTCGCCGATCCGCGTCCAGCAGCACAGCGTCGAGAGGCCCGTGGAGTGGACGAGCCGGCGCGGGACGGCCATGTCGACCGAGTGGCGGCCGGCGTAGACGGTGAGGTCGCGGCTGAGGCGCAGGGGGCGCAGGTGGTGCGCGGCGCGCTCGCGGTTGATCTGCACGAGCAGGGTTCGCACGGCGGAGGCCCGGGCAGAGGCGCGGGAGGTCGTGCTCGACGTGACGGCGGGGGTGGCGGCGCTCGCGGTGCCCAGCGCCGCGGCGGCGGGCGAGGTGGCGGCGTGCGCGGGCAGGGCCTGGCCGAGCGGCAGCAGGGCGACCATGCCGACCATGCCGACCATGCCGGCGAGCAGGCGGCGGGACGGGCGGGAGCTCTCGGGACGCATGGCGAGTCCTTCCGTGGACGGTCCGCAGGCGCGGACCGGCGAGCGGACCGGTGGTCCGGGGGCGGAGGACGGGCGCGGCGCCGGTGGCGCGCTGTCCTGCGGTCCTTCTCCGGATCGGGACCGGGGAGCGACCGCTTGAACCGGACGGGGCGGGATGCCGCGTCCGGGTGACGGGATCAGCCGATGACGACCAGCTCCCGGGGTCTCCGGTTGAGCCGTTCTGCTCCGTCGTCCGTGCAGACGACGATGTCCTCGATGCGGGCGCCGCCGACGCCCTCGTCGTAGATCCCGGGCTCGACGGAGAAGGCCATGCCGGGCTCCAGCGGCAGGTCGTTGCCCGCCACGATGTACGGCTCCTCGTGCGTCTCCAGCCCGATGCCGTGGCCGGTGCGGTGCACGAACCGGTCACCGAGGCCGGCGTCCTCCAGCACCCGGCGCGCCGCGGCGTCCACCTCCGCGCACGTCACGCCGGGGCGGGCGGCTGCGCACGCGGCCTCCTGGGCGGCCTGCAGCGCGTCGTACGCCCAGCCGAACTCCGCCGGGACCCCTCCCACGGCGTAGGTCCGGGTGCTGTCGGAGCAGTAGCCGTCGGGCATGGCGCCGCCGATGTCGACGACGACGACGTCGCCGTCCTGGACCACCCGGTCGGACAGCTCGTGGTGCGGCGAGGCGCCGTTGGGCCCCGAGGCGACGATGACGAAGTCGACGGTCGCGTGGCCCTCAGCGAGGATCGCGTCGGCGATGTCGCGCCCGACCTCACGCTCGGTGCGGCCGGGGCGCAGCCACTCGGGCACCCGTGCGTGCACGCGGTCGATGGCCTCGCCCGCGCGTCGCAGCGCCTCGACCTCGGCGGCGTCCTTGCGCATGCGCAGCTCGCGCAGGACCACGCCTGCGGCGCTCTGCCGCGCCTGCGGGAGCGCCCCCTGCAGCGCCAGCGCCTTGACCGCCCACATGCGGTCGTCGACCGCGACCGAGCCCGCGCCGGGGAGCAGTGAGGCCACCAGGGCGTACGGGTCGTCGGTCTCGTCCCACGCCACGACCTCGAGCCCGAGCGCGCCGACGGGCGAGGCGAGGGCGGCGGGCCGCTCGAGCCGCGGGACGACCACGCGGGGGTCGCCGTCAGCGGGCAGCACGAGGCAGGTGAGCCGCTCGAGGGCGATCGCGTCGTAGCCGGTGAGGTAGCGCAGGTCCGGCCCCGGGGAGACCAGCAGGGCGTCCACCGACGCCCGCCCGGCGGCCGCCGCGGCGGCCGAGAGCCGTGCGCGCAGCGCCGCGATGTCGGGGCCGGCGATCACGCAGGCACCCTATCGGGTGGTGTGGCAGCCTGATCAAGTGGCAGACCGACTCCTCCTGCTGGACGCCCCCTCGCTCTACTTCCGGGCGTTCTTCGGCGTGCCGGACACCGTCCGCGCGCCCGACGGGACGCCGGTCAACGCCGTCCGCGGCTTCCTCGACTTCGTCGCCCGCCTCGTCACCGACCGGCAGCCGACCCGGCTGGTGGCCGCGATGGACGCCGACTGGCGGCCGGCCTTCCGGGTCGCGGCGCTGCCGTCCTACAAGGCGCACCGGGTCGCTCCCGCCGGCGACGGCGAGGTCGTGCCCGACGCGATCGTGCCCCAGGTCGCCGTCATCCAGGACTGCCTCGACGCGCTCGGGCTGTGCTGGTTCGGGGTGCCGGGCTACGAGGCCGACGACGTCCTCGGCACGCTCGCGACCGCCTCCCGCGTCCCCACCGAGGTGGTCACCGGCGACCGCGACCTCTTCCAGCTCGTCGACGACGCGCGCAAGGTGCGGGTCCTCTACGTCGCCGCCAAGGGCGTCGGCGCCGCCGAGGTCTACGACGAGGCCCGGCTGCGCGAGAAGTACGCCGTGGCCTCCGGTGAGGCGTACGCGGAGTTCGCGCTGCTGCGCGGCGACCCCTCCGACGGCCTGCCGGGCGTCCCGGGTGTCGGGGAGAAGACCGCCGCCGCCCTGCTCGCCCGCTACGGCACGCTCGCCGGGCTGCGCGCCGCGGTCGACGCCGGCGACAAGGGCCTCAGCGCCCCGCAGCTGCAGAGGCTGCGGGCGGCGTCGGCGTACCTCGACGCGGCGCCGGTCGTCGTGCGGGTCGCGCGCGACGCCCCCGTACCGGAGCACGACGACCGCCTCCCCCGCGAGCCGCGCGACACCGCGCGCTGGCAGGAGCTCGTCGAGCGCTGGGGGCTCGGTGGCGCCGCGGACCGGGTGACGGCGGCGCTGTCCGCGGCCCGCTAGGACACGCTGGAGTAGGCCACGACCCCGCGCTTGACGCGGGCGATCGCCTGCAGCGCGGTGCCACGGACGCGCGAGCCCTCGGGCGCGGCGTCGGCGAGCTGGCCGAGCAGGTCCATGACCTGCTTGCACCAGCGCACGAAGTCCCCGGCCGCCAGGCCGCTCTCGCGCAGCACGACGTCGAGGCGCGCGCCGCCGGCCCAGCGGTGGACGGGCCAGGCGAAGCCGAGGTCGGGCCGCGAGGTGAACTCCAGCCGGTGCTCGGACTCCAGCCCGGCGACCTCGCCCCACAGGCGCAGCGTGCGGTCGAGGGCCTCGGCGGTGCGGCCCGGCGGCAGGCGCGGGGTCGCGGCGTCGTCGCTCTGCCGCGCCTCGTAGACCAGCGCGGAGGCGCACGCCGCGAGCTCGGCGGGGTCGAGCTGCTCCCACACGCCCTCGCGCAGGCACTCCGCGGCGAGCAGGTCGAGCTCGGTGTAGAGCCGGGACAGCCGCTCCCCCGCGGGCGTCACGCGGTCGCCCTCGAGGTAGCCGAGCTGCTCGAGCAGCGCGGTCACGCGGTCGAAGGTGCGCGAGATCGTGCCGGTACGCGCGGCCACCCGCCGCTCGAGCGCCGCCGTCTCCCGCTCCAGCCGGATCGCGCGCTCCGCCCAGCGCGCGTGGTCCTCGCGGTCGGGGCAGCGGTGGCACGGGTGGTCGCGCACCGCCTGGCGCAGCCGCGCGATCTCGGGGTCGTCCGCCGCGCCGGAGCGCGCGCGCTTCGGCTTGCCGCCCTCGGCCCCGGTGTTGCGCAGGCTCGAGGCGAGGTCGCGGCGCATCTGCGGGTTGCGCGGGTTGAACCCGCGCGGGATGCGCACGGTGTCGAGCGCCTTCACCGGCACGGGGAAGTCGTGCACGGTGAGCTTGCGGACCTGCCGGTCCGCCGTGAGCACGGTGGGGCGCGGCCCGTCGAAGGACCCGGCGAGCCCCGGGTCCAGCACGACGGCGAGCCCGGCGCGGCGCCCGCTCGGCACCTCGATGACGTCGCCGGGCTTGAGCCGCTCCAACGACTGGGCGGCCTGCGCCCGCCGGTTGGCGGCGCTCTGCCGGGACAGCTCGGCCTCGCGGTCGGACAGCGCGCGGCGCAGCGCGGCGTACTCGCTGAAGTCGCCGAGCTCGCAGCGCATCGCCTCGCGGTAGCCCTCGAGCGCCTCCTGCCCGCGCTGCACCTGGCGGGCGATGCCGACGACGGACCGGTCGGCCTGGAACTGCGCGAAGCTCGTCTCGAGCAGCTCGCGCGAGCGGGTGCGGCCGTACTGCCGGACGAGGTTGACGGCCATGTTGTAGGAGGGGCGGAAGCTGCTCCGCAGCGGGTACGTCCGGGTGCTCGCCAGCCCCACCACCGCCTGCGGGTCCATCCCCGGCGTGAAGAGCACGACCGCGTGGCCCTCGACGTCGATGCCGCGCCGGCCGGCGCGGCCGGTGAGCTGGGTGTACTCCCCCGGGGTCACGTCGGCGTGGGTCTCGCCGTTCCACTTGCTGAGCTTCTCCAGCACCACCGAGCGGGCCGGCATGTTGATGCCGAGCGCCAGCGTCTCCGTCGCGAAGACGGCCTTGACCAGCCCGCGGACGAACAGCTCCTCGACGATCTCCTTGAACGTCGGCAGCAGCCCGGCGTGGTGCGCCGCGACCCCCCGCTCGAGCGCCTCGGCGAAGTCGTCGAAGCCGAGCACGTGCAGGTCCTCGTCGGGGATCTGCGCCGTGCGGGCGTCGACGATCCCGCGCACCTCCAGCGCCTCGCTCGGTGTGTTGAGCCGCAGCCCGGCGGCGAGGCACTGCTGCACCGCGGCGTCGCAGCCGGCGCGGCTGAAGATGAAGGTGATGGCGGGCAGCAGCCCTTCGGCGCGCAGCCCCTCGATGACCTCGACCCGCGACGGCGGGCGGAACCCGCCCCGCACGTTGGGCCGGCCCTTCGGCCCGCGCCGGCTGTAGTCGAGCATCCGCTGCGACTGCTCGCGGGCGAGCCGGGCGACCTCGGGGTTGACGGTCCTCTGGTCGGCGTCGGTGAACATGTCGTGCAGCCGGCCGCCGACGAGGATGTGCTGCCACAGCGGGACCGGCCGGTGCTCCTCCAGCACGACGGCGGTGTCACCGCGCACGGTCACCAGCCAGTCGCCGAACTCCTCGGCGTTGCTCACCGTCGCGCTCAGCGAGACGAGCCGCACGGACTCCGGGAGGTGGATGATCACCTCCTCCCACACCGCCCCGCGGAAGCGGTCGGCGAGGTAGTGCACCTCGTCCATGACGACGTAGGCGAGCCCGGCGAGCGTGGCGCTGCCGGAGTAGAGCATGTTGCGCAGCACCTCGGTCGTCATGACGACGATCGGCGCCTCGCCGTTGACGACGTTGTCGCCGGTGAGCAGGCCGACGCGCTCCGGGCCGTAGCGCTCGACGAGGTCGTGGAACTTCTGGTTCGACAGCGCCTTGATCGGCGTGGTGTAGAAGCACTTGTGCCCCTCGGCGAGCGCGAGGTGCACCGCGAACTCGCCGACGACGGTCTTGCCGGCACCCGTCGGCGCCGCGACGAGCACGCCCCGCCCGGCCTCGAGCGCCCGGCAGGCCTCGAGCTGGAACTCGTCGAGCCCGAAGGGGTAGTCCTGGGAGAACCGGCCCAACTCGGTGCGCGCCTCAGCCGCCCTGCGCCGGGCGGCGGCGTACCGCTCGGCCGCGGAGGTCATGGCGCCAGCGTACGTCCGCCCGCGCGGACCCGGCGCTCAGGACCAGTCGAGGCGCGACGGGGTGTCGTCGAGCGGGGACCGGGTCTCGTCCAGCGCCGAGGGCGTCTCGTCGAGCGGCGAGGCCTCGTCGTCGTCGAGCGAGCCCCACTCGCCGGCGCGGCGGGCGCGACGGCGGTCGTTCCACACGCAGAAGGCGTAGGACACGAGGAACAGCACGCACATCGGCAGCGCGAGCGTGAGCATCGTGAACGGGTCACCGGTGGGCGTCGCGACCGCGGCGAAGACGAAGATCGCGAAGATGACGTAGCGCCAGGCCTTGATCAGCGTCCGGCCGGGCAGGATCCCGGCGGCGTTGAGCATCGCGATGAAGACCGGCATCTCGAACGCCAGGCCGAACACGAGGATCATCCGCAGCAGCAGGCTGAGGTAGTCGCTGAGCTCGACGAGGTTGGCCGCGTCGCTGATCGTGAAGCTCAGCAGCATGTCGATGGCCTTGGGCAGCAGCCAGTAGGCCAGCGCCGCACCGGAGAAGAACAACGGGATCGAGGTCGCGAGGAACGCGATGCTCCACCGGCGCTCGTTGGCGTGCAGCCCCGGGGTCACGAACGCCCAGAGCTGGTAGAGCCACACCGGGGTGGCGAGCAGGATGCCCGTCACGACGGCGATGGCGAGCGCGGTGTTGAACGGCTGGGTGATGCCGTTCTGCACGAGGCACTGCTTGCCGGCGATGGAGTGGATGTGCGCGTTGCACATCGGCTGCACCAGCTGGTGCGAGATCGGCTGGTAGAAGACCAGGCCGATGACCGCGCCGGGCACCGCGGCGATCATCGAGAGGACGATGCGACGGCGCAGCTCGCGCAGGTGGTCGATCAGCGCCATCTGGCCGCCGGGGTTGCGCTCCCGCTTGCGCCGCAGGGGCGGCAGCGGGACGCGGGCCCGGCGGCGCTGCTGGGGCGGCGCGTCGTGGACGGAGGTCATCGGCGGCAGGTGCCTGGAGGCCGGCGCTGGGCGGTGGTCGCGAGGACCGGGCTCAGCGCTCGACGACGCCGTCGTGCTTCACGGCCTGCTGGGGAGCGGGGGCGACCACGGTCGGCTCGATGGCGCGCGGGGCGACGACGGGCGCGGCGGTGCTCGTCGCGGTCGAGGTCTCCTCGTCCTTGTCGTCGCCGATGAGGCCCTTGGTCTCCGCCTTGAAGATCCGCAGCGAGCGGCCGAGGCCGCGCGCGGTGTCGGGGAGGCGCTTGGCGCCGAACAGGATCACGACGATGAGCAGCAGGATGATCAGGTGCCAGGGCTCGAGGGCGTTGCGCATCAGGGGTCCTACTCGCTCGGCGTTGACGCGGACACCGCCGATGCTACGCGCTCGTCCGGAGGCCGGCGACGCTTCCGGTGGTGCGACGGGAGAACGGATGCATAACACTTCCCCTCCCCGCGGCCGGCGCGTACGCCGGGAGGCCCGGGCGGCGCTCGGCGGGAGCGTCGCCCGGGCCTCCGGGACTGCGGTGCGGCTGGTGCGTGCCGGGGTCAGCCGAGCAGGGAGGAGATCTCCGCGTCGAGCCGGTCCATGTTGAGCACGAAGTCGAGGACGTCGTCGTAGGTGATGCGGTGCCCGTTCTTGGCCTCGAGCGCCTCGGCCGGCACGTGCCAGCGCTCGGCCGCGACGCCGCCGGAGACCAGCAGGGCGACGATCTCCTCGTCGGCCGGCTTGCGGACCTCGTCGCGGCAGCGGGGGCACCCGAAGGCGTAGTAGGACCAGTCGGCCTGCGAGCAGACCACCAGGCGGAGCTGAGCCGGCTTGAGCTCGACGTCCCCGCAGACCGGGCACGAAGCCTTGATCGTCGTCATGACTGTGTTCCTCCGTCCGTCCGACGCCTCGTCGGTGCGATGACAGACGCTTCGGCCGGAAGGCGCCCCTCCTTGACCGGAAACGGGACACCGACCACCCGATCAGCCGTAGGCGGCCAGCGCCTCGCGCGCCGCCCGGAGCACGTCGGCCGCCACCTCGGGCGGGTCGACGACGCGGCCGGCACCGCCGAGGCGCAGGGCGAGCCGGACGACCCAGGCCGTCTGCGAGGTGCGCAGCACGACGCGCAGCCCGCCGCCGGGCAGCTCCTCCTCGCTCTCGCAGGGGTAGTACTCCGCGACCCAACGGCCCTCGGGGGCGAGCTCGAGCACGACGCTGAGGTCGGACTCCGCGGGCGCGAACAGGCCCGCGTCGACGTCGCGCGGCTGCGCCGTCGACGGCACCTCCGCGGCGACGTCGAGCACCTCCGCGCGCTCGATGCGGTCGACGCGGAAGAGCCGCACGTCCTCGACGCGGCGGCACCAGCCCTCGAGGTAGGCCCGCCCCTCGACGACGAGCAGGCGCATGGGGTCGACGTCGCGCTCGGTGGTCTCGTCACGCGAGGGGACGTAGTAGCGCAGCCGCAGCCGGCGGCGCTCCTCGAGGGCGCTGCGCACGGTCGCGAGCGCGGGCTCGGGCGCCGGGCGCACCCCCGTGACGTCGATCCCGGCCGCGGCGGAGGCGGCGTCCCCCGCCGCCCGCTCGAGCTTCGCCTGGGCCGAGTCGAGGGCGTCGCGCCCGATCCCGCCCGGCACGACGTCGGGGACGGTGGCGAGCGCGCGCAGCCCGACGAGCAGCGCGAGCGCCTCGTCGGCGCCGAGGCGGAGCGGCCGGGCGATGGCGTCGGCGTTGCCGACGTGGATGACCCCGCCCTCGAAGCTCGCCTCGATGAGGTCGTCGGGCAGGTGCCCGGGCAGGCCGCAGACGAACAGCAGCTGGAGGTCGTCGACGAGCCGCTCCTCGTCGATGCCGAAGGCCGCCGCGACGTCCTCCACCCGGGCGCCCGGCCGGGCGAGGAGGTACGGCACGAGGGCGAGCAGGCGCGCCAGCCGCTCGCCCGCGGCCTGGCCGCTCACGTCGCGGCTCCTGCGTGCGCGGCAGCGACCGCGGCGAGCCGGCGGGCGACGGCCTCGCGGACCTCCGGCGGGTCGAGGACCACGGCGGCCGGACCGAGGGCGACGAGCTCGGCGGCGAGCAGGTCGGGGTCGGAGTAGCCGACGGCGACGACGTCCGGATCCGCCGTCGCCGTGCTCGAGCGGCGCAGCCAGCCGCCGCTGCCGGGTGACAACCGGACGTGCGCCGTGCCCGCCCCCGCCTGCGGCGAGACGGCCGCGACCGCGGCCTGCAGGTCCACGTCGGCGGGGACCTCGACCTCGCCGGGGCGCCCGAGCGGGCGGACCGCGCCGGTGATGCGGCTCAGCCGGAAGACGCGCGGAGCGGAGCGGTCGCGGTCGTGGCCGACGAGGTACCAGCGCCCGGCGCGCGCGACGACGCCCCACGGCTCGACGGTGCGGGTCGTGGCCTCGCCCGCGGAGCCCCGGCGGTACGCGAAGCGCACCGGCCGCCGGTCGCGCAGCGCCTGCCACAGCGGCAGGAGGGCCGGCTCGCTCGAGGAGACGCGCGGCTCGATGCCCGCGACCGCGGCGTCGTCCACGCCGGCCCCGCTGGCCTGGAGCTTGAGCAGCGCCCGGCTCGCCGGCCCGGACAGCGCCGCCGACTGCCACGCGCGGGCGGCGAGCGCGAGCACGGTGAGCTCCTCGGGGGTGAACGCGACCTCCGGCAGCGCGTACGCCTCGCGGCGCACGCGGTAGCCGACCTCGTCGGCGAACAGGTCGGTCCCGCTCACGCTGCCCGTCTCGACGGGCACGCCGAGCTCGCGCAGCTCGTCCTTGTCGCGCTCGAAGCTGCGGTCGAAGGCCTCGTCGGAGTCCGGGTAGCCCGGGACGAGCCGGCGCAGCTCCTGCTTGGTCAGCGGACGCCGGGTCGCGAGCAGCGCGAGCAGCAGGTTGAGCAGCCGCTCGGTCTTGCCGCGCGACGGGCTGGCGGACGCCACGCGGCCGACCCCCTTCCGGTCGGGCTAGCGGACGCCCAGCAGGTCGACGACGAAGATCAGCGTCTCGCCGGGGCCGATGACGCCGCCGGCGCCGCGCTGGCCGTAGGCGAGGTGCGCGGGGATCGTGAGCCGGCGGCGGCCGCCCACCTTCATGCCGGCCACGCCCTGGTCCCAGCCGGCGATGACGCGGCCGCGGCCCAGCGGGAAGACGAGGGGCTCGTTGCGGTTCCAGGAGGCGTCGAACTCCTCGCCGCCCGAGAACGTGACGCCGACGTAGTGGACGGTGACGGTCTGGCCGGCCTTCGCCTCCTCGCCCTCGCCCACGGTGATGTCCTCGACGACGAGGTCGGCCGGCGGCTCCCCGACGGGGAAGTCGATCTCGGGCTTCTCGGCCATGGCGCGCTCCTGCGGGACGACCTGGTGCTGGACTCCGGAACCCTAGCCGACGGTCCGCTCCTGCCTCCGTAGGGTGACCCGCGTGATCCAGTGGCGCTCGGGGCGCGTGGTCGAGGTGCTCCGCGAGTGGGCCGGCGCCCGCGAGGTGGCGGTCGAGGTGGACGGCGCGCGGCTGCGCGGGCTCGCGCACACCGGGCTCGTGGGCGTGCCCGAGCCCGGGGACCGGGTGCTGCTCAACGTCACCGCTCTCGCGCTGGGGCTCGGGACGGGCGGGTACGCCCTCGTCGTCGCGCTGCCCGACCGGCTGCCTCCCGACCCCGTCGCGCCCGCCCCGCCCGCGGGGCCGGGCCACCTCGTGAAGGCGCGGTACACCCCGCTGCAGCCGGTCGTCCTCGGCGCCGACGAGCAGGACAGCCCGTGGCACGCCGCGCTCGCGGAGGCGGACTCGGTCGACGGCCTGCCCGTCGTCACCGCGGACCTGCACTCGGCCCTGCCCGCGGTGCTCGCCGGCGCGCGGACGGTCGACCCCGGGCTGCGGGTCGTCTACGTCATGACCGACGGCGGCGCGCTGCCGCTCTCGCTCTCCCGCACGGTGGCCGGGCTCGACGCGGCGGGCTGGCTCGCCGCGACGGTGACGGTCGGGCAGGCGTTCGGCGGCGCGCTCGAGGCCGTCACCCTGCACACCGGGCTGCTCGCCGCCCGGCTGGTGCTCGGCGCCGACCTCGCCGTCGTCGCGCAGGGGCCGGGCAACCTCGGCACCGGCACCCGCTGGGGCTTCTCCGGCGTCGCGTGCGGCGAGGCCGTCAACGCCGCAGCCGTCCTCGGCGGCCGGCCCGTCGCGGCCCTCCGGGTCTCGGATGCGGACCCGCGGGAGCGCCACCGCGGGGTGTCGCACCACAGCACCACGGCGTACGGGCGGGTGGCGCTGGCCCCGGCCGACGTCCCGGTGCCGGTGCTACCGGGGGCGTTCGGCGCGCGGCTGCGCGAGGAGGCCGCCGCGCTGTGCGGCGAGCGCCACCGCCTCGTCGAGGTGCCGGTCGACGGGCTGGAGCAGGCGCTCGCCGCGACGCCCGTGCCGCTGTCGTCGATGGGCCGCGGGTACGCCGCCGACCCGCCCTGCTTCCTCGCCAGCGCGGTCGCCGGCGTCCACGCCGCGCGCCTCGTCGCCGCCGGCGGGCTGTGAAGTTGATCAGGTGGCCCGATCATCATCTCGACCGACCGGACGAGATGTGCTCGGGCAGCACGAGATCCCGTCCGGTCGGCGTACATCTCGTACGGGTCGGGCTCAGCGCCCGCGTCGCCTCGGCAGCTCGAGCACGGTGCCCGCGGTCCGCGGTCGTCGGCTGGTCGCCGCGGCGGCCTCGATGCGGGCCCGGAGTCGTTCGGGCTGCCCGAGCTCGGACCACCGCACCCGCACGAAGCCCCAGCCGGCGGCGCGCAGGTCGTCCTCGCGGTCCTTCTCGGCGAGCAGTACGCGGTGGTCGTCAGCGCGGTACTTCACCGCCCCGTCGAACTCGAGCAGGACACCCAGCTCCTCGAGCCCGAGGTCGGCGCGGTACCAACGGCCCGACAGGCCCTCGACGAGCAGCTGGGGCACCGGCGCGTACCCCAGTCCGCGGGTGTCGACCCGCAGCAGCGTCTCCCCCGGCGACTCGGAGCGACCGTCGGCCGAGGTCAGCACCCGGGCCGCGAGCGGGGAGCCGCGCCAGGTGCGGACGACCTCGAGGACCTCGCGCAGCTCCTCGGGCGTCGTGAGCTCGGTACGCAGCGCGGCGTCCGCCACGACGAGCGCGTCGCGGAACCCACGGGTGCGCGCGCAGTCGACGATCGTGCGCGCCGGCGCCGTGACCAGCAGGTCGGGCTCGACCGCGACGACGTGCCCCGGCGGAAGCGGCGCGCGCCACACCTTCAGCCCGTCGCGCGTGCGGGTCTCGTTGCGCTCGCTCGTGAGCTCGACGCCGGACAGCGGCCACGGCACCGGCAGCCCGAGCAGTGCCGCGGCTGCCCCGTGGCTCACCGTCGCCGCGCCGATCTTGAGCAGGTGCGCGCGGACGAGCATGGAGTACTGGCCGAGCGGCGGCAGGCTGCGGTGCACCACAGCCTCGAGGAAGACCCCGTGCCGGAGCCGCGCCCACTCGCCGCTGCGGACCTTGCGGTTGATCTCCCCCTGCGTCCAACCGGCGGCGAGCGCGGCGGCGCGGGTGAAGGGCATCCCCGTGGGGAGCTGGCGGGGCGGGTGCGCGTCCATGCGGGGAGTGTGCTGCGGATCGCGCCAGGGCGTACGCCGTCATCCACAGGCAGCGCGGTCGTCCACAGGGCCACCGGAGCGGCGGCCGCCGGGACCACGACAGCGGCGCTCGAGCCCGACCGCACCAGGTGCGGCCCGAGCGGACCGAACCTCGTGCTGCCGGCGACCAGTTCGTGCTGCAGGCCGTGATGATGATCGGGCAACCTGATCAACTTCACAGCCGCGCGAGCGGCCGAGCGAGCGGCTACATCGACGCGATCAGCTTCTCCACGCGCTCGTCCACGGAGCGGAACGGGTCCTTGCAGAGCACCGTGCGCTGCGCCTGGTCGTTCAGCTTGAGGTGCACCCAGTCGACGGTGAAGTCGCGCCGCTTCTCCTGCGCCCGCTTGATGAACTCGCCGCGCAGGCGGGCCCGGGTCGTCTGCGGGGGCACGGACTTGGCCTCGAAGATGCGCAGGTCGTTGGCTACGCGGTCGACGACGCCCTGGGCCTCGAGCAGGTAGTAGAGGCCGCGGCCGCGGCGGATGTCGTGGTAGGCCAGGTCGAGGTGGGCGATCCGCGCGTCGGAGAGCTCCATGCCGTGCTTGGCGCGGTAGCGCTCGATGAGCTTGTACTTGATCACCCAGTCGATCTCGCGGCCCACGAGGTCGAGGTCGCCGGTGCTGACGGCGCGCAGGGCGCGCTCCCAGAGGTCGAGCACGCGGTCCACGGTGGGGTCGGAGAGCTCGCGGCGGGCGACGAAGTCGCGGGCCCGGGTGAGGTACTCCTCCTGGATCTCCAGCGCCGACGCCTCGCGCCCGTTGGCGAGGCGCACCTTGCGCCGGCCGGTGACGTCGTGGCTGATCTCGCGGATGGCCCGGATGGGGTTCTCCAGCGTGAGGTCGCGCATGACCCCGCCGGCCTCGATCATCCGCAGCACGAGGTCGGTGCTGCCGACCTTGAGCAGCGTCGTGGGCTCGGCCATGTTGGCGTCGCCGACGATGACGTGGAGGCGCCGGTAGCGCTCGGCGTCGGCGTGCGGCTCGTCGCGGGTGTTGATGATGGGCCGCGAGCGCGTCGTCGCCGAGGAGACGCCCTCCCAGATGTGCTCGGCCCGCTGCGACACGCTGAAGACGGCTCCGCGCGGCGTCTGCAGGATCTTCCCGGCGCCGCAGACGATCTGGCGGGTGACGAGGAACGGGATGAGCACGTCCGCCAGGCGGGAGAACTCCCCCGCGCGCCCCACGAGGTAGTTCTCGTGGCAGCCGTAGGAGTTGCCGGCGGAGTCGGTGTTGTTCTTGAACAGGTAGACGTCGCCGGCGATCCCCTCCTCCCGCAGCCGCCGCTCGGCGTCGATGAGCAGGCCCTCGAGGGTCCGCTCGCCGGCCTTGTCGTGGACGACGAGGTCGACGACGTCGTCGCACTCGGGCGTGGCGTACTCGGGGTGCGAGCCCACGTCGAGGTAGAGCCGGGCGCCGTTGGCGAGGAACACGTTGCTCGACCGACCCCAGGACACCACCCGGCGGAACAGGTAGCGCGCCACCTCGTCGGGCGACAGCCTGCGCTGTCCGCGGAACGTGCAGGTGACGCCGTACTCGTTCTCGATGCCGAAGATGCGCCGGTCCATCACGAGCGCCCCCTTCCCGCGTGCCCGGTGTTCCTGACCTGCAGCGTATGCCTCTGCAGGAGGGGTAGCACCCGAGCCATGACCGACGCGCCCGACACCGAACGCATGCTCGACGACCACCGCCGCCCCTCCGGCCTCGACGACGCCACCGTCGCCGCGGTCGGCCGCCTCACCGAAGCCCTCGAGACCGTGGAGCGGGCCCGCGGCCGGCTGTTCGACTTCCACCAGCTCACCGGCGAGGCCGACTTCAAGATCGAGGACGCCGCTCGCCAGCTGCGCGAGGCCGGCCACACGGAGCTGGCCGACCGCATCGACACCGAGCTCACCGGCCGCAACGTGCTGAAGGGCCGCTGGACGTTCCAGATCGTCGAGGACTACGACGACGGCTACTGGTCGACCGTGCGCGAGCTCGAGCGGACCGTGCGCGACGAGCTCACCGACGGCAAGCGCCACGTCTACGAGGCCGAGCTGAAGGAGGACCGGCGCACGCACGGCCTCCCGGGTCACGAGGCGCGGCCCCCGGAGGTCTGAGCCCCGGCCCGGGCACGCAGCAGCAGCGCCACCCAGGAGCGGTAGGGCCGCCAGGACTCCGCGACCCGCTGCAGCTCGTCGGGCCCCGCGCCCTCCCCCAGCCCGTACGCGGCGCGCACCGCCGCCTGCAGGCGCGGCTCGCTGGTGGGGAGGGCGTCGGGGTCGCCGACGCCGCGCACCCACACGAGCTCGGCGGAGAACGGCCCGATGCCGGGCAGCCGGAGCAGCTCGGCCACGGCCTCCTCGCGCCCGAGGGCCCGCAGCCGGTCGCGGTCGAGCACCCCGTCGAGCGCGGCCCGGCCCAGCGCCCGCAGCCGCTCGGGCTTCGGGTCGGGCAGGCCAGGGAAGCCGTCCAGCCCGGCCAGCACGGCCGGAGGCGGGAAGGCCGGCACCGACGACGCCGTCACGCGGACGCCGAGCTGCTCG
Source organism: Motilibacter rhizosphaerae (assembly GCF_004216915.1). NCBI lineage: Bacteria > Bacillati > Actinomycetota > Actinomycetes > Motilibacterales > Motilibacteraceae > Motilibacter > Motilibacter rhizosphaerae. Next base: position 160,652 of record NZ_SGXD01000005.1, on the reverse strand, counting down.
GCCATCCTCCGGCGCAGCGCCGACGCCTGCGCCTGCCGGACGCGGTTGCCGATCACCGTCCACGCCGCCGCTTCGTACGGCGTGGCGAAGAGCACCGGGCGCAGTCCCGGCGCGCCCCGCTGCAGGTCGGCCACGACCGGGTCGCGCTCCCCGAGCGCGCCGAACCCGGACCCGTCGACGTCCAGGCAGAGCACCTGGGCCACCTGCCGGGCGACCTCGCCCTCGCCCAGCCCGCCGTCCTCGAGCACGTCCACGCCGACGCCGGCCGCATCCTCGACGAGCCGCACCGCGACGGTCCCCCACCCGGGCGGCGCCGGGAACGCGAGCTCGAGCACGGCGCCCCGGCCGTCGCCGGACCCGGCGGGGAAGCCCGACCAGAACGCAGCGGCAGCGGCGAGCGAGAACGGCCCGGAGGCCGGCAGGACGATCATGCCCGCAGCATGCCGCGGGCCACTGACAGAGCGGTCAGCGCCGCGCCTTGGCCGTCTCCCGGTCGTTGGCCCGCTGGATCGCCTCGACCAGCTCGGCCTTGCGCATGCGCGACCGGCCCTTCACGCCGAGCCGCTTCGCGATCCCCAGCAGGTGCTCCTTGGACGCGTTGGCGTCGACGCCACCGGCGGTGCCGCCCGTGGAGCGGCGCGACCCCGCACTCGGGTCGCGGGCCGCCTGCGCGTCGCTCGGGCCCTTCTCCTCCTTGGGCTCCCAGTGGTCGCCCACCTTCTCGAACCCGTGCTTCACGGCGGCGAAGGCGGTGCGGTGAGCCCGCTCGCCCTCGCCGTAGGTCTCCACCGCGGAGTCGTGGGCGGCGACCCACGTGTCCTGCGCCTTCTCTGGCGAGCGCTCGAGGGTGGAGGGGAGCTCCTGGCGTCCCGGCATGGCAGACCTCCCGGCTGTCGGTCGCCGGGATCATGCCCCGCCTCGCGAGCGCCTAGGCCTCAGGCGCGGGCCCGGGCGGCTCGACGGCGCCGCCGGCGAGCTTCGTCGGGCCGGGCACCTCGCGCAGCGCGGGGTCGTCGGGGGCCAGCGCGACGTCCTGCACCTCGCGGCCGAGCAGCGCCGACAGCGCGGCACCGGCGATGCGGCGGAACTTGCGCCGCGGCCGGCCCCGGTCGAGCACGGCGACCTCCAGCTGGGCGGGCTCGAGCACGCGGCCCTCGCCGCCGCCGCCGAAGCGGCCCAGCAGCTCCACGGCCAGCTGGAGGGCCTCGGCCAGCGGCAGGCCGTCGCGGTAGCGCTCCTGCAGCACGGCGCTGATGGCCTCGGCCTGGCCGCCCATCGCGACAAACCCGCGCTCGTCGGCGACCGAGCCGTCGTAGGTGAGCCGGTAGATCTGGTCCTCGTCCGCGGACTCCCCGACCTCGGCGACGGCGAGCTCCACCTCGTACGGCTTCGAGGTCTCGGTGAAGATCGTGCCGAGGGTCTGCGCGTAGACGTTGGCGAGCCCGCGCCCGGTGACGTCACGCCGGTCGTACGCGTAGCCGCGGAAGTCGGCGATCCGCACGCCCGCGACCCGGAGGTTCTCGAACTCGTTGTACTTCCCGACCGCGGCGAACGCGATCCGGTCGTAGATCTCCGAGATCTTGTGCAGGGCGCGGGAGGGGTTCTCGGCGACGAAGAGGATGCCGTCGGCGTACGCCAGCACGAGCACGCTGCGACCGCGGGCGATGCCCTTGCGGGCGTAGTCCGCCTTGTCCTTCATGACCTGCTCGGGCGAGACGTAGAACGGCATGCTCACCGGGGCTCGGGCCTCCTTGCTGGGGTTGGCGGGTGGGTGCGGCTAGGAGAGCGGGGCCTGCGGGCCGCCGGGGTTCTCCATCCGCCCGGAGATGACGGCGTCGACGTACGTGCCGACCTCGTCGTCGGACAGCCGGCGGTAGCCGTCGGCGGTGACGAGCGCGACCACCGGGAAGATCCGCCGGGTCACGTCCGGGCCGCCCGTGGCGCTGTCGTCGTCGGCCGCGTCGTAGAGCGCCTGGACGGCGCAGAGCACGGCGTCGTCAGCGCTCAGCCCGTCGCGGAACAGCTTCTTCAGCGCACCGCGCGCGAACAGCGACCCCGAGCCCACCGAGTGGAACCGGTGCTCCTCGTAGCGCCCGCCGGTCACGTCGAAGGAGAAGATGCGACCCTGCTCGGCCTCGAGGTCGTAGCCCGCGAACAGCGGCACGACCGCGAGGCCCTGCATCGCCAGCGCCAGGTTCGACCGGATCATCGTCGCGAGCCGGTTGGCCTTGCCGTCGAAGGAGAGCGTGGTGCCCTCGATCTTCTCGTAGTGCTCGAGCTCGACCTGGAACAGCCGCACCATCTCGACCGCGATGCCGGCCGCGCCGGCGATGCCGACGGCGGAGAACTCGTCGGCGTGGAAGACCTTCTCGATGTCGCGGGAGGCGATGAGGTTGCCCATCGTGGCGCGCCGGTCGCCCGCCAGCAGGACGCCGCCCTCGAAGGTGACCGCGACGATCGTCGTGCCGTGCGGCGCCTCGGTGGTCACCGTCGCGCCGGGCAGGGCGCGCCGCCCCGGCAGGTGCTCAGGGGCGTGGGAGGCCAGGAACTCCGTGAACGACGAGCTCCCCGGGACGAGGTACGCGGCGGGCAGACCGGCGTCCACTCACTCCCCGCCCTTCTGCACGAAGCCGCGCACGAAGTCCTCGGCGTTGGACTCCACGACCTCGTCGATCTCGTCGAGGATGGCGTCGATGTCGTCGTCGAGCTTGGCCTTGCGGTCCTCGAGGTCGCTCGCCGGAGCCTCGTCGACGAGCTCCTCGTCGTCGGTGCGCCGGGTCTCGCGCTGCTGCCCGCCGGTGTCCTTGCTCGCCATCGTGGCCTCCCTCTCGCCTCGCCTGTGCACCCTATCCACGGCCCTAGCCGCCGGTGATCGCCGCCACCAGCTCCTCGGCGGTCGCGCACCGGTCGAGCAGCGCGCCCACGTGCGCCTTCGTGCCGCGCAGCGGCTCGACGGTCGGGACGCGCTGGAGCGACGCACGCCCGGGCAGGTCGAACACGACCGAGTCCCAGGACGCGGCGCTGACGTTCTCGGCGTACTTGTCCAGGCAGCGCCCGCGGAAGTACGCACGGGTGTCCTCCGGCGGCTCGTGCACCGCGCGCTGCACCTCCTCCTCGCCGAGCAACCGGTCGAACCGGCCCTTCGCGACGAGGACGTTGTAGATCCCCTTGTCCGCGCGCAGGTCGGCGTACTGCAGGTCGACGGCGCCGAGGCGCGGCGAGGACCAGGAGAGCCCGTCGCGGGAGCGGTAGCCCTCGAGCACCGCGAGCTTCGCGACCCAGTCCAGCTCGCGCGACAGCGACATGGGGTCGGCCTCGAGCCGGGTCAGCACGGACTCCCAGCGCTCCAGCACGTCGCGCGTCTCCGCGTCCGCGTCGGCGCCGTAGCGGTCCTCCACGAACTTGCGGGCCTGCTCGAGGTACTCCAGCTGCAGCTGCACGGCCGTCAGCGTGCGCCCGTTGCGCAGCGTCACGAGGTGGCGCAGGGAGGGGTCGTGGCTCACCGCCCGCAGGTCGGCGACCGGGTGCGCGACCACGAGGTCGAGCCCCTCGAGCCAGCCCTGCTCGATCATGCTGAGCACCAGCGAGGTCGTGCCCACCTTGAGGTAGGTCGAGATCTCCGAGAGGTTGGCGTCACCGAGGATCACGTGCAGCCGGCGGTACTTCTCCGCCACGGCGTGCGGCTCGTCGCGCGTGTTGATGATCGGGCGCTTCAGCGTCGTCTCGAGCCCGACCTCGACCTCGAAGAAGTCCGCGCGCTGGCTGATCTGGAAGCCGGCGGTGCGGCTGTCGGTGCCGATCCCGACGCGGCCCGCCCCGCACACGACCTGCCGGGAGACGAAGAACGGCGTCAGGTGCCGCACGATGTCGCCGAACGGCGTCTCCCGCGGCATCAGGTAGTTCTCGTGCGCGCCGTAGGACGCGCCCTTGCCGTCGGTGTTGTTCTTGTAGATCGAGAGGGCGGCGCCGCCGGGGACCTGCCCGGCCAGCTGCGCGCCGCGGGCGGCGATCCGCTCCCCCGCCTTGTCGAACACCGCAGCGGCGCGGGCCGAGGTGACCTCCGGCGTGGAGAACTCGGGGTGCGCGTGGTCGACGTAGAGGCGGGCGCCGTTCGGGAGGATGACGTTGGCGAGCCCCGCGTCCTCGTCGGTGAGCTGCGAGGGGTCCGCGAGCTCGCGCGAGTGGTCGTAGCCGCGCGCGTCGCGCAGCGGGCTCTCCTCCTCGAAGTCCCAGCGCGCCCGTCGGGCGCGGCCCGAGGACACCCACGCGGCGTAGGAGTTCACGACCTGGGAGGACAGCAGCGTCGCGTTGGCCCCGGGGACACCGGGCAGGCTGATGCCGAACTCGGTCTCGGTGCCCATCACGCGGCGCGTGGTCATGGGCAAGAGCCTATGCGCGCAGGTCGCGATCCGCAGGGACCGGACGGGGCGCTCTGCGGGCTTCACCGGCGCGGCGCCGGGGCAAGGACCGTGCGTGACCTCCCTCGCGCCGTCCGACTCCCTGCCCGTCGCCCGCACCGTGCGGATCGCCGGCGTCGAGCTGCTCGTCGGGCCGGGCGTGTTCACCCCGGCGCCCGAGACCGAGAGCGTCGTCGCCGCCGTGCTCGAGCTGCTCCGCGACGTGCGCCGCCCGCGCGTCGTCGACCTCTGCACCGGCTCCGGCACCATCGCGTACGCCGTGGCCGCCGCCCGCCCCGACGCCGAGGTCGTCGCGGTCGAGGCCTCCGCCGACGCGCTCGTGTGGACGCGGCGCAACGGCGAGCGGCTCGGCCTGCCCGTCCGGCTCGAGCACGCCCGCGCGCTCGACGCGCTGCCGGGCGAGTCGGGCTACGACCTCGTCGTCAGCAACCCGCCGTACGTCGCGGACTCCGAGCTCGACCGGCTGACCGAGGTGGAGGCGCGGAACCCGCACAGCGCGATGCTCGCCGGCGACGACGGCCTGGCCGTCATCCGCGAGGTCGAGCAGACGGCGTGGCGGCTGCTGCGCCCGGGCGGCTCGCTCGTCGTCGAGCACTCCGACCGGCAGGGGCGCACGGCACCGGCCGTCTTCACGCCCCGCTGGCTCGACGTCGCCGACCACCGCGACGCGGAGGGACGCGACCGCTACCTCACCGCCCGGCGGCCCTGACCGCCTCGATCTTCGCGAGCACCTGCGCGTCCACCGGGTCGCGCGGCCCGATGCCGAACAGCGACTCCAGGTGGGCGTCGCTGAAGTGGCCGTTGGTGATGCTGGGCAGCTGCGCCGCCCGGTAGTAGTGGTAGTCGCAGAGCACCTGGTCGACGTGGCGGACGGCGAACGGGTGCCGCAGCACGATCCGCACGACGAGGTCCCAGTCGACGAGCCGGTGCAGGTCCTCGTCGAAGCCGCCGACCTCGTCGATGACCGAGCGGCGGTGCAGCATGACGTTGGTGTCGATGGAGTTGTGCCGCAGCAGCGCCGCGGGGTTGTACGACGGCGCGTGCGTCTTGCGGGCCACGACGCGCGCGTCGTCGAGCGGGCCGTCGAGCAGGAACAGGTGCCGGTTGCAGTAGGCGAGCACGTCGGTCTCCCGCAGCTCGCCGGTCATCACCTCGAGGAACTCCGGCGACCAGGTGTTGTCGCTGTCGAGGTACGCGACCAGCTCGCCCTGCGCCACCGCCAGCCCCGCGTTGCGGGCGACGGACACGCCGCTGTGCTCCTGGCGGAGCACGGTGAGCCGGGAGTCGGCGACGCTGTCGAGGAACTCGGCCGTCCCGTCGCTCGACCCGTCGTCCACCACGACCAGCTGGAGGTCGGGCATGGTCTGCCCGAGCACGCTCGCGACCGCGCGCGGGAGGACCGCGAGCCGGTTGCGCGTCGGGGTGATCACGGTGACGAGGGGCACGGCGCTCCTGTCGGCAGCGGAGGGGCGGGACTGAGCCGAGGGCGCAGCAGGCGCACGACCGCGTCGTCGAAGCGCGCCCAGAAGCGGCCCTGCGGCTCGGCGAGGCCCATCCTCGCGGGTGTGTCGAGGAAGTGCCAACGGCCCCGGCAGTCGAGCCGCCGGTCGACGAACGCGGCGATGACCGGGGTCGGGTAGACGTTGACGTCGGTGACCACGGCGAGCCCGTCGGGGCCGCGGACGAGGTCGACGCAGAACCACCCCAGCCCCAGCACCTCCCCCACGCGGCGCACCTGCTCCTCGTCGTCCGCGCTCAGGGCGAAGACCGGCTCGTGCACCTCCAGCGAGCCGAGCCCGACCTCCCAGTGCCGGCTCGCGAGCACGTCACCCGCGTGCACGGTGCCGAGCCAGCTGAACGCCCGCCAGCGCCGGTGCAGCCCGTCCCGGCTGCGCGCGTCGACGTACGCGAAGGCCCGCTCCCCGGGCCCGAGCACGCCGTCGAAGCGGCGCAGCTCCTTGCGGCTCGCCTGCCCGGGGCCCTTCACCACCGCGAGCTCCCCCACGCGCGGCTCGGGGTCGGGGACGCGGACGCCGGCGGCGCGCAGCCGCTCGAAGGTGCCCGGCAGGTGGTACGAGTCGTACGCCGAGGGCGGGTTCACGACGGGCGTGCCCGGGCGCACCCGCTCCAGCGCGCGTTCGACCCAGGCACGGGCCGCCGGTGCCAGCGGGTCCTGCGCGTGCACCCAGACGAGGTCGGCCTCCGCCGGGTCGCCGTCGACCTCGGCGCGCACCACGCGGCTGCGCTCGTTGACCCAGTACGCCGTGACCGGGCTGAAGCGCGGGCCGGTCGACGGCCCCTCGAGCAGGCAGAGCCGGTACGCGCGGTCGAGCCGGCGGTGGTGCGCGGTGCGCAGCGCCGTGAGCGGGCCGGGCGCGTACCCCTGGCGGCTCGGGGGCGTGCCGGTGGCGAGCCAGGCGAGCGGCTGCACCGGCGAGGCCCAGCGCCGCAGCCTCCAACCCGCGCGCGACTCGAGGCGCTGCTCCCAGCGTCCGGGCAGGCGGCTGTCGCGCACCTGCTCCGACCAGATCCAGCGCACGCCGCACCCTACTCAGCGGGCGAGCGCCCCAGCAGCACCAGCAGGCCGGTGAGCAGGTCGACGCCCTCCGCGGGCGAGGGCGTCGTGCCCACCGGGCGCAGCGGCCGCCCGGCCGGCTGCGCGACGACGAGGTCGTGGCGCTGGTCGACGCGCAGCCCGGGGACGCGGGCCGCCGCCGCCGCGGGGTCGGCCAGCCGCGCCACGGCGACGGCGACCGGCTCGAGCAGCGCGCGGTCGACCGCCGTCCGCTCGACGACGACCACAGCGACGTCGACGCCGTCCACGCGGCCCCACATGGTGCGGTCCACGTCGAGCCCGAGCCGGGCGCGCAGCCGCAGCGGGTCGCCCACCTGGTAGCTCATCCCCCACTCCGCCGCGGTGAGCTCCCACCCGCGGCGCCGCCCCGACTCGACGCGTGCCGCCACGGTCACCGCGACGACCGCGAGCACGGCGAAGAAGACGAGGCCGGCCCCCATGAGCAGGACGGTCCCGGCCACGGGGTCAGCCGGCGCCGCGGACGACCAGCGAGCCGAGCAGCTCGCGGGTCGCGGCCGTCACCGCCTCGACAGCCTCGTCGAAGGCCTCCTGGTTGTGCTTGGCGGGGGCGCGGAAGCCACTGACCTTGCGGACGTACTGCAGGGCCGCCGCGTGCACCTCCTCCTCGGTCACGTCGGAGGTGAACGGCTCGCGCAGGGTCTTGATGCTCCGGCACACGAGGGCACCGTAGGCCCGACCCGCGCTCGGCGCCAGAGCGGCAGACCGGCAGAGCGGCAGAGCGGCAAGAGCGGCAGGATCCTCCTGTGACCGCCCCCTCGCGCCGGACCGCGTACGCCGTGCTCGGCCTGCTCTACCTCGTGGGCTGGGGGCCGGGGCTCGTCTCCGCCCTGCTGGTCGCGGCGCACGCCCGCGAGCGCGGGACGATCGGCCCGGCGGCGGCCGCCCTCGGGGCGGTCCAGCTGCTCGCGACGGGGGCCGCGGTGCTCGCGCTGGTCGGCTGCCTCGCCCGGCTCTCCGGGCTGGGGCTCGCGGAGCTCGGCCTCGCGCCGGCGCCGCGCGGTCGGCGGGTGCGCGACCTGGACTGCGCCCTCGCGTACCTCACGGCGCTGCTCCTCGGCGGCGTCCTCATGGGGCTCGCCGGCTCGAGCGGCTACCCGTACGGCGGGGCGTGGTACGCGCTGCCGACCCTCGTCTCCTCCGCGCTCGCCGGGCCCACCGAGGAGCTGGCGCTGCTCGCGCTGCCGGCGCTGCTCCTCCGCCGGGCCGGGGAGCCGCCGTGGCGGGCGGGCCTCGTCCTCGTGCTGGTGCGGCTCTCGTTCCACGTGTACTACGGGCTGCCCGTCCTCGGGCTGCTGCCGTGGGCGGTCACGGCGTTCGTGCTGGTCTGGCGCACGGGCCGGGTGCTTCCCCTGGTCGTCGCGCACAGCGCCTGGGACCTGCTGAGCCTCGGCGCGCACTGGTCGCTGCTGGTGCGGGCGGTCTTCGAGCTGCTCGTCCTCGCCGTGCTGGTCCTGGCCCTCGGCCGCGGCACGCTGCGGCTCGTGCGCCGGCGGCGCCCTCAGGCGGAGGACACCACCACGTCGACCGCTCCGAGCTCCCCGGCCGCGACGTCGGGCAGCTCCGCGTCGACGATGCAGAACAGGTGGCCGTCGAGGTCGCGCAGCACCGTGTAGTCCGCGTCGTCGGGGTAGGGCCAGTCGGCGACCAGCTCGGCGCCGAGCGAGGTCGCGCGGGCGACCTCGGTGTCGCGGTCGTCCGCGACGAGGTCGAGGTGGATCGGCTGGTCGCGCTCCACGTGCTCGACGGTGCCGCCCTGCAGCGCGAGGCGACCGCCGCCCGGGAGCACCAGCGTCACCCACTGGTTCGCGACGAAGTCGTCCAGGCCCTGGTCGGCGTCGCGCGGACGAGCGCCGAGCAGCTCGCTCCAGAACGCGTACGACCGCTGCAGGTCGCGGGTGTTGAGCACCGTGGAGTAGACCGAGAGCGCCATGGCGGGCCCCTTCCCGGGGCCCGCCAGGCGCTAACCGCTGACTGCTGACCGCTTGACGCTGCCTAGAGGTACTGCCCCGTGTTGGCGACGGTGTCGATGGAGCGGCCGGCCTCCGAGCCCTGCTTGCCGGTGACGAGCGTGCGGATGTAGACGATCCGCTCGCCCTTCTTGCCGGAGATCCGGGCCCAGTCGTCGGGGTTGGTGGTGTTGGGGAGGTCCTCGTTCTCCTTGAACTCGTCGGTGATCGCGACGAGCAGGTGGGACATCCGCAGGCCCTTCTGCCCGCTCTCGAGGAAGTCCTTGATGGCCATCTTCTTCGCGCGGTCGACGACGTTCTGGATCATCGCGCCCGAGTTGAAGTCCTTGAAGTAGAGGACCTCCTTGTCACCGTTGGCGTAGGTGACCTCGAGGTAGCGGTTCTCCTCGACCTCGTCGTACATCCGCTCGACGGTGCGCTGGATCATCCCCTGCACCGCGGCCTCGCGGTTGCCGCCGAACTCGGCGAGGTCCTCGGCGTGCAGCGGCAGGTCCGGGGTGACGTACTTCGCGAAGATGTCGCGCGCGGACTCGGCGTCCGGGCGCTCGATCTTGATCTTCACGTCCAGCCGGCCGGGCCGCAGGATCGCGGGGTCGATCATGTCCTCGCGGTTGGACGCCCCGATGACGATGACGTTCTGCAGGCCCTCGACGCCGTCGATCTCGCTGAGCAGCTGCGGGACGATGGTGTTCTCGACGTCGGAGCTCACGCCCGAGCCGCGGGTGCGGAACAGCGAATCCATCTCGTCGAAGAAGACGATGACGGGCACGCCCTCGGAGGCCTTCTCGCGGGCGCGCTGGAAGACCAGGCGGATGTGCCGCTCGGTCTCGCCGACGTACTTGTTGAGCAGCTCCGGGCCCTTGATGTTGAGGAAGAAGCTCTTGCCCTGCGGGCGTCCGGTGACCTCGGCGACCTTCTTGGCGAGGGAGTTCGCGACCGCCTTGGCGATGAGCGTCTTGCCGCACCCCGGGGGGCCGTAGAGCAGCACGCCCTTCGGCGGGCGCAGCCGGTGCTCGCGGAACAGGTCGGCGTGGAGGTAGGGCAGCTCGACGGCGTCGCGGATCTGCTCGATCTGCGCGCGCAGGCCACCGATCGCGGAGTACTCGATGTCGGGGACCTCCTCGAGGACGAGCTCCTCGACCTCCGACTTGGGCACCCGCTCGTAGACGTAGCCGGAGCGCGGCTCCATGAGCAGCGAGTCGCCGGCGCGCAGCGGGCCGTCCTTGAGCGGCTCGGCGAGGCGGACCACGCGCTCCTCGTCGGTGCGGCTCAGCACGAGCGCGCGGTCGCCGTCGGCGAGGACCTCCTTGAGCAGGACGATCTCGCCGACCGACTCGAAGCCGAGGGCGGCGACGACGTTCATCGCCTCGTTGAGCAGGACCTCCTGGCCGCGGCGGAGCGCCTCGACCTCGACCCCGGGGCTCACCGTCACGCGGAGCTTGCGGCCGCCGCTCATGATGTCGACGACGGGCTCCTCGCCCTCGACGCGCTCGAGGAAGGTGCCGAAGCCGGCCGGCGGCTGCGCGAGCCGGTCGACCTCCTCCTTGAGGGCCACGATCTGGTTGCGCGCCTCGCGCAGGGTGGAGACCAGCCGCTCGTTCTGCACCTGGGCGGCCGCGAGGCGGGCGTGGACGTCGTCAGGGCCGCGCCGGGCTGCGGGGTCGTAGGACCCCGTCGGCTCGAAGGGACTGGTCACGAGCACTCACCTCCGTCGGTCCGGGCTCCTCGACGCGGTACGCCGAGGACCCGACGGCTCCGACCCTACCCGCGAGATGTGTCGGCGCCACCGCGACTTCGGTGCGCGTCCTCCACTCGTGTCGGAGGGCCTGGACGCGCACCTGAGGATCACTCCTCCGCGGCCACGACCTCGGCGAGGGCGGCCGCCCCCTTGCTCGGCCGGCGGCGGCGGACGGGCGGCGCCACGCCGTCGGCGAGCCGGCGGGTGGTGAGCAGGAAGCCGGTGTGGCCGACCATCCGGTGCTCCGGCCGCACGGCGAGGCCCTCGAGGTGCCACCCGCGGACCATGGTCTCGAAGGCGGAGGGCTCGGTGAAGACCCCGCTCTCGCGCACCGCCTCGGCCGTGCGCGACAGCTGGGTGGTCGTCGCGACGTAGCAGCAGAGCACGCCGCCGGCCTCGAGCCGCCCGGCGACGGCGGCGAGGCACTCCCAGGGCGCCAGCATGTCGAGCACGACCCGGTCGTAGCGCTCGGCCGGGTCCGCCTCCGCGAGGCCCTGGACGAGGTCGCCGAGGCGCAGGTCCCACGCGGGGTGCGCGGAGCCGAAGAAGGTCTCCACGTTGCGCGCGGCGACGGCGGCGAACTCCTCGCGCCGCTCGTAGGACACGACGCGGCCCCCGTCGCCCACCGCGCGCAGCAGCGAGCAGCTGAGCGCGCCGGAGCCGGCACCGGCCTCGAGGACGCGGGAGCCGGGGTAGATGTCGGCCATGCCGACGATCTGGCCGGCGTCCTTCGGGTAGACGACGGTCGCGCCGCGCGGCATCGACAGCACGAAGTCGGCCAGCAGCGGGCGCAGTGCGAGGTACTCGTTGCCGCCGGTGGTCCGCACCACCCACCCCTCCTGGCGCCCGATGAGCTCGTCGTGCGGGAAGGACCCGCGGTGGGTGTGGTAGTCCTTGCCCGCCTCGAGCGTGATCGTCGACAGCCGGCCCTTGCTGTCGGTGAGCTGCACCTGGTCCCCCGGCCGGAACGCACCCCTCCGCCTGGCGGCGCCGGTGGGCTCGGCGCCGGTCTGCGGGCTTGGGGCGTCGCTCACGTGCTGGTCCTCCGATGCTGGTCGGGCTGGTCTGGCTCGTCGGGCTGGTCGGGATCGTCGGCAGGGGCGCCGCGCTGCACGGCGGCAGGCAGCGTACCGAGCGAGCGGGCCGCGCCCGCCGCGAGCAGCGCGGCCGCCAGCGCTCCGGCCCCCGCCGCGGCGAGCGGGACGCGCCGGGCCGCCGCGGCGGCGAGGGCGACGAGGACAGCGGCACCGGCGAGCCCGATCCCCGACCACGCCGCCAGCGCCGCCGCGTCGGCACGGCTGCGCCCGCGCGACCAGAGCAGCGCGAGGAGCAGCCGCCCGCCGTCCAGCGGCAGCCCCGGCAGCAGGTTGACCAGGCCCAGCAGCAGGTTGGTGAGGACGAGCTCGGCCGCCAGCAGCCGCCCCGGCCCCGGCGGCTGGAGCAGCGCAGCGCTCGCGAGGGCGGCGAGCACCAGGGACGCCGCCGGGCCGGCGGCCGCGACCAGCGCCTCCCCGCGCGGGTCGCCCGGCTCGCCCAGCACCCGCGTACCCCCGTGGAGGGCGCCGACCTCGACCGCGGCGACGGGCAGCCCCGCCCGGCGCGCGGCGCAGGCGTGGGCCGCCTCGTGCGCGAGCACGCAGGCCAGGACGAGGACGGCGTACGCCGCGCCGGCGAGGTAGGAGCGCGCGTCGCGCGGCACCCCGCCGAGCCGGGCGGCGAGCGGGGCGAACACCCAGGCCACGACGACGACCCCGGCGAGGACGGGCGCCCGCAGCACGACCGGCACCCCGCCGACCCTGGCCACGCGCAGCCCCGGCACCTCGCGTCGACCCACCGCGGCATCGTAGGCGGAGGGCCGGATCCTCCCTGAGGACGAGCGGGTCAGTCCCGGAGCAGGACGTGGCCGCTTGCACCTGCACCTACCGTGGGGGCATGAATCGGTGGGGCGAGGCCGTCCGGGCCTGGTGGCGCGCCCACCCCGCCCTGCTCGACCTGCTGCTCGCGGCCGTCATCGTCCTGCTCGGCGGGCTGAGCCTGCCCGACGAGGTGCACGACGCGGCCACGGACCCGACGGCCGGGCACCGGCTGCACGGCCCCGACGGGCTGGCGGTCCTGCTCATGCTCGGGAGCACGCTGCCCGTGGCGACGCGCCGGCGCTCGCCGCTCGGCTCGTACGCCGTGGTCCTCGTCTCGGCCACCGTCGCCGCGGCCGCGCACTACCCCGCCGGCATCGCCGGGGTCAGCGGGCTGGTCCTGCTCTACTCCGTGGGCGTGCTGCTCGAGCGCACCCCGGCGCTCGTCGCGCTCGGGGCGGGCGCGGCGGCGTACGTCGCGGTCTCGCTGCTCGACCCGTACGACGACACCTTCATCGGCGGGGTCGTCAACGGCGGCATCTACGTCGCGGCGTGGGCGCTCGGGCGGACCATCCGCTACCGGCGGGCCTACACCCGTGAGCTCGAGGCGCGGGCGGAGCGGCTGCAGGCCGACCGCGACGTCCAGCTGCGGGCGACGCTCGTCGAGGAGCGCGCCCGGATCGCCCGCGAGCTGCACGACGTCGTCGCGCACAGCCTGTCGGTCATGACGGTGCAGGCCGCGGCGGCGCAGCGCACCGCGGACCGCGACCTCGAGCGCTCGAAGGAGGCGATGGCCGCGGTCGAGTCCACCGGCCGGGCCGCGCTGGTGGAGATGCGCCGCATCGTCGGCGTGCTGCGCGAGCAGGACACCGACCACGCTGCGCCCGCGCGCCTCGCGCCGCAGCCGGGGCTGGCCGACCTGCCGGAGCTCATCGGCAAGGTCCGCGAGGCCGGCCTCGAGGTCGAGATGGACCTCGCCGGGGCGCCCGCGCGGCTGCCCGCCGGCGTGGACCTCACGGTCTACCGGATCGTGCAGGAGGCGCTGACCAACACCCTCAAGCACGCCGGCCCCACCTCCGCCTGCGTGCGCGTGAGCTGCTGGGACTCCTCGGTCGACGTCGAGGTCGAGGACTCCGGCCGCGGGGCCGCGGCGTTCTCCAGCCCCACCGGGCGCTCCGGCCACGGGCTGGTCGGGATGCAGGAGCGCGTGGCCCTCTACGGTGGCTCCCTGCGCGTGGGTCCGCGGCCCGGCGGGGGCTACTCCGTCTCGGCCCGGATCCCCGTCGACGTCGGCGGCCCGACCCGGGCCGTCCACCACCAGGAGGAAGCGCCGCGATGACGTCCCCGATCCGCCTGCTGCTGGTGGACGACCAGCCGCTGCTCCGGACCGGCTTCCGGATGATCCTCGAGAGCGAGCCCGACCTGGAGATCGTCGGCGAGGCCGGCGACGGCGTCGAGGCGGTCGAGCGGGCGCGGGCGCTGCGCCCCGACGTCGTGCTCATGGACATCCGCATGCCGCGCATGGACGGCGTCGAGGCGACCCGGCGCATCGTCGGCGACGCGAGCCTGCCCTCGCGCGTGCTGGTGCTGACGACCTTCGACCTCGACGAGTACGTCGTGGAGGCCCTGCGCGCCGGCGCGAGCGCGTTCCTGCTGAAGGACGTGCCGGCCGCCGACCTCGTCGACGCGATCCGCATCGTCGACGCCGGTGACGCCGTCGTCGCACCGCGGGTCACGCGCCGGCTGCTCGACATGTTCGCCGAGTCGCTGCCCTCCTCGAGCGCGCCCGCGCTGCCGGAGGCCGCCGCCCGGCTCACCGAGCGCGAGCTCGAGGTGCTGCGCCTCGTGGCGCGCGGGCTGTCCAACGGCGAGATCGCGACCGAGCTGTTCGTCTCCGAGACCACCGTGAAGACCCACGTCGGCCACGTGCTGACCAAGCTCGGCCTGCGCGACCGGGTGCAGGCGTGCGTGTTCGCCTACGAGAGCGGGCTCGTCCGCCCCGGGGCCGGCTGACCGCGGCCCACCCCCGAGCCGCGACCCGGACCCCGGGCCGGCTCCTCTCCGCCTGGAGGAGGAGGGCAAGAGCCGCCTCCAGGACGACGACGCGGTGGGCGCCCGCGCCTAGCGTTCGAGCACCATCGCAGGACCCCGACGTGGCGGCGCCACGGGACAGGCAGGACGGGCATGAGCACCTCGACCATCGACCGCACCGGCACGGCCGCGCGGGCCGTGCACCTCAGCAAGGTCTACGGCACCGGGGACACCCGGGTCGTCGCGCTCGACGACGTCTCCGTCGACTTCGGCCGCGGCCAGTTCACCGCGATCATGGGCCCGTCCGGGTCCGGCAAGTCCACCCTCATGCACTGCGTGGCCGGCCTCGACACCGCGACCGGCGGCAGCATCGTCATCGGGGACGTCGACCTGACGAGCCTCGACGACAAGCGGCTGACGCGGCTGCGCCGCGACAAGATCGGGTTCATCTTCCAGTCGTTCAACCTGCTGCCGACGCTGACCGCGGTCGAGAACATCACGCTCCCCCTGGACATCGCCGGCCGCAAGGTCGACAAGGAGTGGCTCGACGTCGTCGTCGACACCGTCGGGCTGCGCGACCGCCTGGGTCACAAGCCGACCCAGCTCTCCGGCGGCCAGCAGCAGCGCGTGGCGTGCGCCCGCGCGCTCGCCAGCCGCCCGGAGATCATCTTCGCCGACGAGCCGACCGGCAACCTCGACTCGCGCGCCGGTGCCGAGGTCCTCGGCTTCCTGCGGCGCAGCGTGCGCGAGATGGGGCAGACGATCGTCATGGTGACCCACGACCCGGTCGCCGCCGCGTACGCCGACCGCGTGCTGTTCCTCGCCGACGGCCGTGTGGTCGACGAGATGCACCAGCCGACGGCGGACCTCGTGCTCGAGCGGATGAAGCAGTTCGACGCGCACGGCCGGAGGTCCTGAGCCGTGCTGAACGCCACCGTCAAGGGCCTGCTGGCCCACAAGCTCAGACTCGCGCTGAGCGCCATCGCCGTCGTGCTCGGCGTCGCGTTCGTCGCCGGGTCCTTCGTCTTCACCGACACTCTCCGCAAGACCTTCGACGGCATCTTCGACCAGGCCACCGCCGACGTCGTGGTCCAGCCGAAGGCCGCCTTCGAGACCGACACGTTCGGCGGGGGCCAGCAGCCCGACCTCACCCTGCCGGCCGCCCTGCTCCCCCGCCTCCGGGCCGTCCCGGGTGTGGCGGAGGTGAACGGCGACGTCAACCTCGACGGCGTGCGCGTGCTCGACGGCGAGGGCAAGACCGTCGGCAACGCCCAGGCACCCGGGATCGGGACCGACTGGAGCGGCGGCGCCCACTCGCCGCTCAAGCTCGTCACCGGGCGGGTGCCGCAGCACACCGGCGAGGTGGCCATCGACACCACGGCGGCGAAGGACGGGCACATCGCCGTCGGGCAGCGGGTCACCCTGCTCATGCCGCAGGGGCCGCGCCAGCAGGCGACCGTCGTGGGGCTGATGAAGTTCGGCAGCAGCGGAAGCCTGGCCGGCGCCACCATCACGGCCTTCGACCCGGCGACCGCGCAGGCCCTGCTCGGCAAGGGCGACGTCTACAGCTCGTTCTCCGTGTGGCGCGAGGACGGCACGAGCGACGCGCAGCTGAAGTCGGCCGTCAGCGCGGCGCTCCAGGGCGCGGACACCGGCACGCAGAAGCTCGAGGTGCTGACCCACCAGGAAGCCGCGGACCAGCAGTCCAGCGACATCCAGACGGGGCTCAGCTTCATCACGACGTTCCTGCTGGTCTTCGCCGGCGTCGCGCTGTTCGTCGGCTCGTTCATCATCCTCAACACGTTCTCGATGATCGTGGCGCAGCGGACGCGGGAGCTCGCGCTGCTGCGGGCCCTCGGCGCCTCGCGCCGCCAGGTGACGCGCTCGGTGCTGCTCGAGGCGCTCGTCGTCGGCCTCGTCGGCAGCATCATCGGGGTCGCGCTCGGGATGGGCCTCGCCGTCGGACTGCGGGCGCTGTTCAAGGCCCTCGGCATCGACTTCGGCACGGGAGGGCTCGTGCTCGCCCCGCGTACGGTCGTCGTCGGGCTGCTCGTCGGCGTGGTCGTCACCGTCCTCGCCTCCTGGGCCCCGGCCCGGCGCGCGGCGAAGGTCGCGCCCGTCGCCGCCCTGCGCGACGACCAGGCGATGGGCTCGGAGAGCCTGCGGCGCCGCAGCACGATCGGCGCCGTCATCACCGTGCTGGGTGCCGCCGGCCTCGCAGGGGCGCTCGCGACCGACGGCAGCACCTCGGGCTGGCTGCTCGCCGCCGGCGCCGTGGGCCTGCTCGTGGGCGTCATCGTGCTCAGCCCCGTCATCGGGGTCCCGGTGGTGCGCGTGCTCGGCGCGCCCTTCGCCCGCCTGCGCGGTTCCGTGGGCACACTGTCCTCGCGCAACGCCCAGCGCAACCCGCGGCGCACGGCGGCGACGGCCTCCGCGCTGATGATCGGGCTCGCGCTCGTGACGGGCATCGGTGTCATCGCCTCGTCGGCCAACGCCTCGGTCGGCAAGCTGGTCGCCGACGCCCTGGGGTCGCAGTACGTCGTCTCCGACCCGTCGTTCGCGCCCTTCAGCACCGACGTCGGCAACCAGCTGGCCAAGGTCCCCGGGGTGTCCGGCGTCGTCCGGGAGCGGTTCGGCAGCGCCCAGATCAACGGCAAGGGCGCGTCGGTGGCGGCCGACGACGCGGCGGGCTTCACCGACGCGGTGCACCTGCAGGTCGTGTCCGGCTCCGCCGACGCGCTCTCGCAGGGCAAGGCGATCGTCCTCACCGACACCGCGAAGTCGCACCACGTCGGTGTCGGCAGCCCGCTGCGCATCACGTTCCCGAGCGGGCAGTCCACCACCATCGCGGTCGGCGCGGTCGTCAAGGCGAACGCCGCACTGCAGTCCTGGACGATCCCGCTGAGCACGTGGGACACGCTGGGCGGGGCCCAGCACGACCAGTTCCTCTACGTCTCGCTGGCCTCCGGCGCCAAGGACGCCACGGTGCGGCCGGAGCTCGACAGGGTCATGGGGCAGTACCCGAACCTCCAGCTGCAGGACCAGAAGCAGTTCGGCGACGCCCAGCGCAAGTCCGTCGACCAACTGCTCGCGCTGATCTACGGCCTGCTGGGGCTGGCCATCGTCATCGCCGTGCTCGGCATCATCAACACGCTGGCGCTGTCGGTGGTGGAGCGCACGCGGGAGATCGGCCTGCTCCGGGCGGTCGGGATGAGCCGGCGCCAGCTGCGCCGCATGGTGCGCTACGAGTCCGTCGTCATCTCGGTCTTCGGCGCCGTGCTCGGGATCGTGCTGGGCCTCGTGCTCGGCCTGGTGCTGCTGCAGATGGTGCGCAGCAGCGGGCTCTCGGCGACGCGGGTCCCGGGCGTGCAGATCGTGGTGTTCCTCGTGCTGGCCGCGGTCGTCGGCGTGCTCGCCGCGGTCTGGCCCGCGCGGCGCGCCTCGCGCCTCGACGTCCTGCGGGCGATCGCGGCCGACTGAGCGCCGTCCCGGTCGTGCTCGTGCGCTGACCCGCCGCGGGGGGCGGGTCAGCGCACGAGCCTGCGCAGCCGGTCGAGGTCGACCTGCTCGAGCGAGGTGACGACCGTGCGGCCGGGTGCCGGCTCCACCGGGGCGACCGACGGGACGGCGACGACCGGGCAGCCGGCGGCCTCGCCGGCGCGTACGCCGGTCGGGGAGTCCTCGAGCACCACGCATCGGGCGGGCTCGACACCGAGGCGCCGCGCCGCCTCGAGGTACGCGTGCGGCGCGGGCTTCAGCTCCGCCACCTCGTCCCCGGCGACCGTCGTGGTGAACGCGTCGCCCACGGCCGCGAGGACCGCGTCGACCAGCCGGCGGTACGACGCGGACACGAGCGCGACCGGCACGCCCGCGGCGAGCACCTCGTCGAGGAGCTCCTTGGCGCCGGGCATCCAGTGGACGGGGCCCGTGCGCAGCAGCCGCTCGACCTCGGCGTTGAGCAGCTCACCCACCTCGTCGGGGGTGAGGTCGTCGCGCCCCGCGCTGCGCAGGATCGACGCGCCCACCTTGGGCAGCGGCCCGCCGACGTGCGCCGCCTGGTCCTCCGGCGTCCACGTCCCGCCGAGCTGCTCGGCGACGGCGATCTCGGCGTCGAGCCAGGTGCTCTCGGTGTGCACGAGGGTGCCGTCCATGTCGAAGAAGACGGCCTGCAGGTCGCTCACGCGGGTCCTTCCAAGTGGTGAGCGGCGCTGCTCGGGCTGGGGACGTCCCCCAGGATCTGCATGATCACGGGGAGTCTCGGGGGTCAGACGCCGAAGTACTTGGCCTCGGGGTGGTGCACGACCATGGCGTCGGTCGACTGCTCCGGGTGCAGCTGGAGCTCCTCGGACAGGCTGACGCCGATCCGCTCGGGCCTGAGCAGCGCGACGAGCTTCGCCCGGTCCTCGAGGTCGGGGCACGCGGGGTAGCCGAATGAGTAGCGCGAGCCGCGGTAGGCCTGGCCGCGCAGCATCTCGTGCAGCGGGCCGTCCTCGCCGCCGAAGCCGAGCTCCTCGCGGATGCGGGCGTGCCACATCTCGGCCAGGGCCTCGGTCAGCTGCACCGAGAGCCCGTGGATCTCGAGGTAGTCGCGGTACGCGTTCGCCGCGAACAGCTCGTTGGCGAAGTCGCTGACGCGCGAGCCCATCGTCACCACCTGGAAGGCGATGACGTCGGTCTCCCCCGAGTCCTTGGGCCGGAAGAAGTCCGCCAGGCACAGGTGACGGTCGCGGCGCTGGCGCGGGAACGTGAAGCGCTCGAGCTCCCCGCCGTCCTCGCCCGCGACGACGAGGTCGTCGCCCTCGCTCCAGGCGCGGAAGTAGCCGTAGACGACCGCGGCCTCGAGCAGGCCCTCGGAGCGGATGCGGTCGAGCCACATCCGCAGCCGCGGCCGCCCCTCGGTCTCGACGAGCTCGTCGTAGGACGGGCCATCGCCGCGCGAGGACTTCAGCCCCCACTGGCCCATGAACGTCGCGCGCTCGTCGAGGTAGGACGCGTAGTCGGCGAGGTGGATCCCCTTGACGATGCGGGTCCCCCAGAACGGCGGCTCCGGCACGCGGTTGTCGAGCGCGACGTCCGAGCGGGCCGGCATGTCCTCGGGCTCGGTCAGCTGCAGCGACGCGCCGGTCACCTTGCGCGGCCGCAGCTCGGGGAGCTTCGCGCCGGGCACGCCGCGCTTGACCCCGATCATCGCGTCCATGAGGCGCAGGCCCTCGAACGCGTCGCGCGCGTAGCGCACCTCGCCCTCGTAGACCGCGGCCAGGTCCTCCTCGACGTACGCCCTGGTGAGCGCCGCTCCCCCGAGGATCACGGGGTACTTCGCGGCGGTGCCGCGCCCGTTGATCTCCTCGAGGTTCTCCTTCATGATCACGGTCGACTTCACGAGCAGCCCGGACATCCCGATGACGTCGGCGTCGTGCTGCTCGGCGGCCTCGAGGATCGCCGAGACCGGCTGCTTGATGCCGATGTTGACGACGTCGTAGCCGTTGTTGGACAGGATGATGTCGACGAGGTTCTTGCCGATGTCGTGGACGTCGCCCTTGACCGTGGCGAGCACGATCGTGCCCTTGCCGGAGTCGTCGGTCTTCTCCATGTGCGGCTCGAGCCAGGCCACCGCGGTCTTCATGACCTCGGCGCTCTGCAGCACGAAGGGCAGCTGCATCTCGCCCTTGCCGAACAGCTCGCCGACGACCTTCATCCCGCCGAGCAGGTGCTCGTTGACCACCTGCAGGGCGGTGAGCCCGGAGTCGAGCGCGGCCTGGAGGTCGGCCTCGAGGCCGTTGCGCTCGCCGTCGATGATGCGGCGCTGCAGCCGCTCCTCGAGCGGCAGCGCGGCGAGCTCCTCGGCGCGGGTGGCGCGGACGGAGGCCGCGTCGACGCCCTCGAACAGCTCGAGGAAGCGCTGCAGCGGGTCGTAGCCCTCGCGCCGGCGGTCGTAGACCATGTCGAGCGCGACCTGGCGCTGGTCCTCGGGGATCCGCGCCATGGGCACGATCTTCGCCGCGTGCACGATCGCGGAGTCGAGCCCCGCCTCCACGCACTCGTGGAGGAACACGGAGTTCAGCACGATGCGGGCGGCCGGGTTGAGCCCGAACGACACGTTGGAGAGCCCGAGCGTCGTCTGCACGCCGGGGTAGCGCCGCTTGATCTCGCGGATCGCCTCGATCGTCTCCAGCGCGTCGCGCCGCGTCTCCTCCTGGCCGGTGGCGATGGGGAACGTCAGCGTGTCGACGACGATGTCCTCGACCCGCATCCCCCAGGTGCCCGTCAGCTCCTCGATGAGCCGCGCGGCGACCCGCACCTTGTGCTCGGCGGTGCGGGCCTGGCCCTCCTCGTCGATGGTGAGCGCGACGACGGCGGCGCCGTGCTCCTTGACGACCGGCATGATCCGCGCGAACCGCGACGTCGGCCCGTCGCCGTCCTCGTAGTTGACGCTGTTGACGACCGCGCGCCCCCCGAGCAGCTCCAGACCCGCCTCGACCACGGCCGGCTCGGTGGAGTCGATGACGAGCGGCAGCGTGCTCGACGTCGCGAAGCGGCTGACGACCTCGCGCACGTCGGCCACGCCGTCGCGCCCGACGTAGTCGATGCAGACGTCGAGCAGGTGGGCACCGTCGCGCGTCTGGTCGCGCGCGATCTCCACGCAGTCGTCCCAGCGCCCCTCCAGCATCGCCTCGCGGAAGGCCTTGCTGCCGTTGGCGTTCGTGCGCTCGCCGATGGAGAGGTAGGAGGTGTCCTGGCGGAAGGGCACGGCGGTGTACAGGCTCGCCACGCCCGGCTCGCGGGCCGGCTGGCGCTCCGGGACGGCGCGGCCGCGCACCCGCTCGACCACCTGGCGCAGGTGCTCCGGCGTCGTGCCGCAGCAACCGCCCACGAGGGAGAGGGCGTACTCCCGGGTGAAGGCGTCGTGCGCGTCGGCCAGCTCGGCGGGCGTGAGGGGGTAGCGGGCGCCGTCGGCGGTCAGCTGGGGCAGGCCGGCGTTGGGCATGCACGACAGCGCGACCCCGGCGTGGCGCGCGAGGTGGCGCAGGTGCTCGCTCATCTCCGCCGGGCCCGTCGCGCAGTTGAGCCCGATGCCGTCGACGCCCAGCGGCTCGATCGCCGTCAGCGCCGCGCCGATCTCCGAGCCGAGCAGCATCGTGCCGGTCGTCTCGACCGTCACCTGCGCGTACAGCACGATGTCGCGGTCCGCCGCCGCGATCGCCCGCTTGGCCCCGACGACGGCGGCCTTGACCTGCAGCAGGTCCTGCGCGGTCTCGATGAGCAGCATGTCGGCGCCGCCGGCGATGAGCCCGGCGGCGTTCTGCTCGTAGGCGTCGCGCAGCACGGCGTACGTCGTGTGGCCGAGGGTCGGCAGCTTGGTGCCGGGACCGATCGAGCCGATGACCCAGCGCGGCTGCTCGGCGGTGCTCCACGCGTCGGCCGACTCGCGGGCGATGCGGGCACCCGCCTCGGAGAGCTCGTAGATGCGGTCGCTGATGTCGTACTCGCCGAGGGCGGACCAGTTGGCGCCGAAGGTGTTGGTCTCGACGCAGTCCACTCCGACGGCGAAGTACGCGTCGTGCACGCCGCGCACGATGTCGGGTCGCGTCGCGTTGAGCACCTCGTTGCAGCCCTCGAGCCCCGCGAAGTCCTCGAGGGTCGGGTCCTGCGCCTGCAGCATCGTGCCCATCGCTCCGTCGGCCACGACGACGCGCTCCGCGAGCGCCTGCCGCAGGGGCGAGGGGGGACGGGTCACGCGGGCCTCCAGGCTCCTCGAGGACGACACCCCAGGGTACGCGGGGGCACCCCGGCGGCGCGCACGCGCGTAGGCTGGAGCCTCCTGGCAGCCGGTGGAGGAGTCGCGCGTGATCGAGCTCGAGAGCGTCCCCGAGCTGGTGGACCCCGTGCTCATCGCCGCCTTCGAGGGCTGGAACGACGCCGGCGAGGCGGCCACCGGCGCGGTGGAGCACCTCGAGCAGGTGTGGCAGGCGGTGCCGCTCGGGGCCATCGACCCGGACGACTACTACGACTTCCAGGTCAACCGCCCCATGGTCTCGGTCGACGCCGAGGGCGAGCGGACGGTCACCTGGCCGACCAGCCGCTTCTCCTGGGCGCGGCTGCCCGGCAGTGGGCGCGACGTCGTGCTGCTGCGCGGCATCGAGCCCAACATGCGCTGGCGCGCGTTCACCGACGAGATCCTCGCCGTCGCCGCCGACCTCGGCGTCGAGATGGTCGTGACGCTCGGCGCCCTGCTCGCCGACGCCCCCCACACCCGGCCCATCCCCGTCACGGGCACCGCCACCGACCAGGGCCTCGCCCGGCAGCTCGACCTCGAGGTCTCGCGCTACGAGGGGCCGACCGGGATCGTCGGCGTGCTGCAGGAGCGCGCCGGGCGCGTGGGCATGCCCTCGGTCTCGCTGTGGGCCGCGGTGCCGCACTACGTCGCGCAGCCGCCCTCGCCGAAGGCCACGCTCGCCCTGCTGCGCGGGGTCGAGGACCTGCTCGACCTCAGCGTCGAGCTGGGGGAGCTGCCCGAGGACGCCCGCGCCTGGGAGCACGGCGTCGACGAGCTCGCCGCCGAGGACAGCGAGGTCGCCGACTACGTCCGCACCCTCGAGGAGGCGAAGGACACCGCCGAGCTGCCGGAGGCGAGCGGCGAGGCCATCGCGCGGGAGTTCGAGCGCTACCTGCGCCGCCGCGGCCCCGGCGCCTCAGGTCCCCGCGACCCCGGCCGATAGGGCGGCGTGACCGACCGGCGACCAGCGCGCCCCCTGCGCGACCTGCTCGCCCGGCCCCTGCACGTGGGGGTCGCCGCCCTCGTCGCGGCCGTCCTCATCGGGACCAGCGCCGCCGCCGTCGTGCTCCTCCGCATCGCCCCCGCCGTCGACCGGCAGGACGAGGTCGTCCAGGTCCTCCAGGACGGCCACACCGCGATGGTCGACCAGGAGACCGGCCTGCGGGCCTACCTCCTCACCCGGGACCCGCAGTTCCTCGAGCCCTACGCCTCGGGGCGCGCCCGGGAAGCGGCGCTGGACGCGCAGCTCGGCCGGCTCGTCGCGGGCCAGCGGCGCACCAGCGGCGAGGTGCAGGCCATGCGCACCGCACGCGCGGCCTGGCACGCGGGCTGGTCCGACCCCGTGCTCCGCGCGCAGCCGGACCTCACCGACCGTACGGCGCTGACCTCGCTGCTGCTGCAGGGCAAGCACCTGTTCGACGGCTACCGCACCACGGAGACCGCGGTCCGGACGACGGCGCTCCAGCGCCGGGAGGGCGCGCTCCGCGACGAGCGGACGGCCGTCGCCGTCGCCGCTGCGGCGGAGCTCGTCGTGGCGCTGCTCGCCGGGCTGTTCGTCGTGCGCTCCGGCCGGCGGTTGCGCCGGGAGGTGCTGCCGCCCGTCCAGGACCTGCGCCACGGGCTCGCCGCGCTCACCGAGGGCGACCTCGCTGCCCGCGTCCCCCTGGCCGGACCGCTCGAGGTCCAGGACATCGGCCGCGACGTCAACGCCCTGGCGGTCGCGCTGCAGGTCGAGCGCGGCCTGGTCCACGCCCGGGAGAACGCCCTCATCAGCGCCCGCGAGGACGCCGAGCGCGCCGGCCAGGCGAAGGCCGCGTTCCTCGCGACGATGAGCCACGAGATCCGTACGCCGCTCAACGCGGTCCTCGGGCTCACCGACCTGCTGCTGGCCGGCGAGGCCTCCGAGGAGCAGCGCCGCCACCTCCGCACGATCGCCACCAGCGGGGACAGCCTGCTCACGCTCATCAACGACATCCTCGACTTCTCCAAGATCGAGTCCGGCGAGCTCGAGCTCGAGTCGGTGCCGTTCGACGTCGCGGGGACGCTGCTCACGGTCGCCGAGCTGTTCGCCGTGCAGGCGGCCGAGCGCGGGCTCGACCTGCTCGTCGACCTGGGGGCCTACGACGAGGTCTGGGTCGTCGGCGACGAGGGCCGCCTGCGCCAGGTGCTGGTCAACCTCGTCGGCAACGCGCTCAAGTTCACCAGCTGCGGCCAGGTCGTGGTGGCGCTGGTCGAGGCTCGCGACGGCACCGTCGAGGTCGCGGTCCGCGACACCGGCATCGGCATCCCCGCCGACCGCATCGACGTGCTCTTCGAGCCCTTCCGCCAGGCGGACGCGTCGACGACGCGGCTGTTCGGCGGGACCGGGCTGGGGCTGGCGATCACCTCGCGGATCGTCACCGCCATGGGCGGCGCGATCCGTGTGGCGAGCGAGCCCGGGGCGGGCTCGTGCTTCATGGTGCGGCTGCCCATCCCGGCGGCGCCCAGCCGCTGGCGCAGCGCGGACGGCACCTCGGTGGCGGGCCTGCGGCTGCTCGTGGTCGACGACAACGAGACCAACCTGCAGATCCTGCGCACGCAGCTCGAGGCCGCCGACGCCGTCGTGCTGACGGCCGAGGACGGCCCGGGCGGCCTCGCCGCGTACGCCGCGGAGACCGCCGCCGGCCGACGCATCGACGCGGTCCTGCTCGACTCCGACATGCCCGGCATGGACGGCATCGAGGTGGCGCGCGAGCTCGCCCGCCGGCCGGAGGGCACGCGGCCGGTGTGCCTGCTGCTCAGCAGCCCCGCCGCCGTGCGCCCGCTGGACCGACCGCTGTTCGCGGCGCGCCTGCAGAAGCCGGTGCGCCCGCTCAAGCTGCGGCGCACGATCGCGAACACCGTCGACGCGGGCACGGGCAGCGGGGCGGGCGCCGGGCTCGGCCGGGCCGACGAGCCCCTGCGCGTCCTGGTCGCCGAGGACAACCCGGTCAACCAGGAGCTCATGCGGGCGTACCTCGCGCGCCTCGGGCACGACGCCGACCTCGTCGACGACGGCGCCGCCGCGGTGGAGGCGGTGCGCACCCGCGACTACGACGTCGTGCTCATGGACGGCCAGATGCCCGTGCTCGACGGGCTGGAGGCCACCGCCGAGATCCGGCGGCTCGGCGGGCGGCAGCCGCACGTCGTGGCGGTCACCGCGAGCGCGTTCGCGACCGACCGCGAGGCGTTCCTGCGCGCCGGTGCGGACTCCTTCCTCGCCAAGCCGCTGCGCCTCGAGGTGCTGGCGGCCGCGCTCTCCCGCATCGCCGACACCCGCGGCGCCGCGCAGCAGGGCGCGGAGCCGGACGGGACCACCGCGGAGTGGCGCTGGGAGCCGGAGGCGGCGTACGCCGGGGTGCTGGACCCCCGCACGGTCGGCGAGATGACCGCGCTGGGCACCGGGGAGATGCGCCAGCTCTACGAGGGGTTCGGCCGCAACCTCGCCACGGCGGCCGAGCGGCTGCGCGGCCTGGCCGACGGCGACCCCGAGGGGCTCGCGCCGGCGCTGCACAAGCTCAGAGGCAGCAGCGGGTCGTTCGGGGCGGCGCGGCTCGCCGTCGCGTGCGCCGCCGCCGAGGCCCTGGTCGGCACCGCGGAGCCGGCCGTCGTCGTCGGCGAGGTGCTCGCGCTCGCCGCCGAGGCGGTCGGCGCGGTCGAGGCGCTCGTCGCGTCGCTGCCGGAGGACGCCGCCGCCGAGGAGCAGGGCGCCAGCGCCGGGTGGTGAGCGGGGGCTAGAGCCGGACCCCGAGCAGCGCGTCGACCGTCCGGGCCACCAGCCCCGGCGCGCCGGGGACCTGCTCCCCCTCGCCCGCGACCGCCCGGGCGGCCCAGTCGTCGACGAGCGCGAGCGCGGCGGGCGCGTCGAGGTCGTCGGCCATGGCCGCGCGCACGCCGGCGAGCACCGGCTCCGGGTCGGGCCCCTCGTTGCGGCCGAGCGCCGCCTGCCAGCGGCCGAGCCGCGCGACGGCCTCGGCCAGCACCTCGTCGGTCCACTCCCACTCGCTGCGGTAGTGGTGGGCGAGGATCGCCAGGCGGACCGCGGCGGGGTCGACGCCCTGCGCCCGCAGCCGCGACACGAGGACGAGGTTGCCGCGCGACTTGGAGATCTTCTCGCCCTCGTAGGCCACCAGCCCGGCGTGGGCGTAGACCTGCGCGAACTCCTCGCCCAGCGCGTGGGAGTGCGAGGCGCTCATCTCGTGGTGCGGGAAGACCAGGTCGCGCCCGCCGCCCTGCACCTCGAACCCGCCGCCGAGGCAGGACAGCGCGATCACCGTGCACTCGACGTGCCAGCCGGGGCGGCCGCGGCCGACCGGCGAGTCCCACGCGGGCTCGCCCGGCCGCTCGCCGCGCCACAGCAGCGGGTCGAGGGGCCCGCGCTTGCCCGGGCGGTCGGGGTCGCCGCCGCGCTCGGCGGAGAGGGCCCGCGCGGTCGCGTCGTCGAGGTGGGCGACCCCGCCGTACGCCGGGTCGGAGTCGACGGCGAAGTAGACGTCCTCGTCGAGCCGGTAGGCGCTCCCGCCCTCGAGCATGCGGGCGACGGCCTCGGCGATCTGCGGCACGACCTCGGTCACGGCGACGTAGCGGTCCGGCGGCAGCACGCCGAGCGCGGCCATGTCCTCGCAGAACAGCGCCGTCTCGCGCGCCGCGAGGTCGCGCCAGTCGACGCCGGTCGCGGCGGCGCGCTCGAGCAGCGGGTCGTCGACGTCGGTGACGTTCTGCACGTAGGACACCGTCGAGCCGGCGTCGCGCCACACCCGCTGGACCAGGTCGAAGGCGACGTAGGTCGCGGCGTGCCCGAGGTGGGTGGCGTCGTACGGCGTGATCCCGCAGACGTAGAGCCGTGAGCGCTCGCCTCCGCCGACGGCGGTCCGGGTCCCGGTGGCCGAGTCGTGGAGGACCAGCTGCGAGCCGCGTCCGGGCAGGGCGGGAACGGCAGGAGCCGGCCAGGGGTGCACCGGGAGATGCTAGCCCGGCACGCTCAGAAGGCCGGCCACGGGATGGCGGGCCAGGACTCCGACGCCATCGGCATGACGCCCTCCCGGAGCAGGCGGCGGACCCGCCGTCCCGTCACCGCGACCTCGGTACGGGTCAGGTGGCCGGCGAGCGCCTCCCCGAGCGGGCCGTCGAGCGCCTCCTGCACGCGGACCAGCGCCTCCCGGTCCTCCTCGCGCAGCCGCTGCCCGGCCCAGCCCCACAGGACCGTGCGGAGCTTCTCGTCGGCGTTGAAGCAGATGCCGTGGTCGACGCCGTGCACGGGGTCCGCCGGTCCGGAGCCGGTGGGCAGGATGTGGCCGCCCTTGCGGTCGGCGTTGTTGACGACGGCGTCGAAGACCGCCATCGAGCGGAGCCGCTCGTCGTCGGCGTGGGCGAGCAGCACGGCCTCGCCGCCGGCGTCACGGGCGTCGAGGACCGCGCGCCACCCCCGCGGCAGCGCACCGCGGCGCACCACGTCGACGAGCTCGACGGTGGCGTCCGCCTCGATCCACAGCTGGACCATGCCGGGCCCGAAGGGGCCGTCGCGGTGGACGGTGGGCGGGACGACCCCCCACCCGCCGGCCTGCGAGACGAGGAACGCCGAGACCTCGCGCCCGGCGAGGGTGCCGTCGGGGAAGTCCCAGAGCGGCCGCTCCCCCGCCACCGGCTTGTAGACGCAGTGGGCCTCGACGCCGTCGGCGGTGATCGCGCCGTACAGCGTGGCGTTGGAGGCGTCGACCATCCGCCCTTGCACCTCGATCTCCCCCGTGCGCAGGAGGGTGAGCGCGCTGTCCAGGTCGAGAGCGGTCATGCAGCCAGTGTCAGCGACGGTAGCCGTTGGCGCGCGGACAGACGTGCCCGGCGGGGTCGAGCGGGAGCCCGCAGAAGGGGCACGGCGGGCGGCCGGAGGCCACGAGCGCGGCCGCCCGCTTGGCGAAGGCGCGCGCCGCGCCTCCGGACATGCGCACGCGCAGCAGCGACGGGCCGTCCTCCTCGTCGGCGGGCTCCTCGTCGTCGTCGGCGCCCACCTCCTGCGCCTCCACGACCACCTGGTCGGTGTCGGCGTCCCAGGCCAGCGCCATGGTCCCGACGCGGAACTCCTCGTCGACGGGGAGCTCGAGCGGCTCGTCGTCCTCGAGCTCCGCGGGGGCGACCGCCGGCACGGCGGCGGTGCCGCCCGTGCGCCGCAGCACCTCGTCGAGCAGCTCGTCGACGCGCTCGGCGAGGGCGGCGACCTGCTGCTTCTCCAACCCGACGGTGGTCACGCGGCCGAACCCGCTCGCCTGGAGGTAGAACTCCCGCGAGCCCGGCTCGCCGATGGTCCCGGCGACGAAGCGCTCGGGCGGGTCGTACTCGAACAGTCGGCGGGGCACGGCAGTGGAGCCTATAGCGCGGAGCGCTCAGGCCGTCCCGGCGCCGCCGCCCACGGGGGCCGAGGTCGGCGCCGGGTCGGTGCGGCCGAGCCAGGACAGGTCGTCCCCGCTGTCGTTGACGCGCAGCACGTAGGGCCGCTCCTTGGTGTAGCGGACGACGGACACCGACGCCGGATCGACCGCGATGCGCTGGAAGGCGTCGAGGTGCATCCCCAGCGCGTCGGCGAGCACGGCCTTGATGACGTCGCCGTGAGAGACCGCGACCCAGACGGCCTGCTCGCCGAGCTCCTCGTCGAGCTCCCGCACGGCGGCCACCGCGCGGTGCTGCACCTCGCGCAGGGACTCCCCGCCGGGGAAGCGGACCGCGCTCGGCTGCTGCTGCACGACGGGCCACAGCGGGTCCTTCGCCAGCTCGGCCAGCGGGCGCCCCGTCCACTCGCCGTAGTGGCACTCCCCCAGCCGGTCGTCGAGCCGCGCCTCGAGCTCGCGCCCCTCGAGGATGGCCGCGGCGGTCTCGCGGGTGCGCTGCAGCGGGCTGGAGACGACCGCGGCGAGCGGGGTCCCGGCCAGCCGGGCGGCCGTGCGCGCGGCCTGCTCCCGGCCGGTGTCGTCGAGGCCGACGCCCTCCGTCCAGCCCGCGAGGGTGCCCGACGCGTTCGCGGTCGTGCGCCCGTGGCGCACGAGGACGAGCAGCGCCATCAGGCGTCCAGCCAGCCGGCCGCGAGCGAGACGAGGACGATGACGCCGACGACCACGCGGTAGGGCACGAACTTCGCGATCGAGTTGCTCGCGACGAAGCGGAGCAGCCAGGCCACCGCGGCGTACGCGACGACGAAGGAGACGACGGTGCCGAGCAGCAGCTTGCCGGCGCCGACGTCGGTCGCCTTGGGCAGCTCGAGGCCGCCGGCCGCGAGCAGCAGCGGGATCGCGAGGAAGAACGACAGGCGGGTGGCGGCCACCCGGTCGAGGCCGAGGTAGAGCGCGGTGCTGATCGTCGCGCCCGAGCGCGAGACGCCCGGGAAGAGCACGGCCAGCAGCTGGGAGACCCCGACGACGACCCCGTCGCGCAGCGTCAGCTGCTGCTCCCCGCGGTCCTGCCGGCCGACCCGCTCCGCCCACCACATGGCGCCGGACCAGACGATGAGCGAGATCCCCACGACCCACAGGCTGCGCAGCGGGCCCTCGACCAGCGGCTTGGCCGCGAGCCCGAGCACGCCCGCCGGGATCGTGCCGGCGATGACGTAGACCGCGAGCCGCCAGTCGGGGTCCGTCCGCGCCGAGGGGTCGCGCAGGCCGCGCAGGAAGGCGAGCACCATGCGGACGATGTCCTTGCGGAAGAAGAGCACCACCGCGAGGATCGCGCCCACCTGGATGACCGCGGTGAAGGCCGTGATGGCGTCGTCGTCGACCTTCAGCCCGAGGATGCTCTCGGCGACGGTGAGGTGGCCGGTGGACGAGACGGGCAGGAACTCCGTGAGCCCCTCCACCACCCCGAGCACGGCCGAGTCGATCCAGGACAGCGTGGCGGACACAGGGCTCCTCGTGTCGGGGACGGCTCGCGGCGCAGCGTACCGACTAGGCTCCGGGCCCGTGGAGCAGCGCCAGGTCGGCCGCAGCGGGCTGCGGGTCTCGCGGCTCGGGCTCGGGACGCTGACCTGGGGTCGCGACACCGACGAGCTCGACGCCGCGGACCTCGCGCGCGCGTTCCTCGACGCGGGCGGCACGCTCGTCGAGACCTCCCCCGCGTACGGCGAAGGGGCCGCCGAGGCGGTGCTCGGCGCGCTGCTCGCGGGCCGCGTCCCCCGCGACGACGTGCTGCTCGTCACGCGCGCCGGCGGGGCGGACCGCTCCCGGCGCGGCCTGCTCGCCTCGCTCGACGCCTCCCTGCAGCGGCTCGGCACCCCGGACGTCGACCTCCTGCTCCTCGACGGCTGGGACAGCCGGGTCCCGCTCGACGAGGCGCTCGCCGCGGCGGACGCCGCCGTCGCCAGCGGCCGGGCGGCGTACGTCGGGCTGGCCGGCTGCACGGGCTGGCAGGTGGCCCGCTCGGTGACCTGGCAGGAGGCGCTGCGCCGCGCGCCGCTCGTGGCGGCCGCCGTCCCCTGGTCCCTCGCCGAGCGGGAGGCCGAGCAGGACGTCGTCCCCGCCAGCGCGGAGCTCGGCCTCGGCGTGCTGGGCGGCGCAGCGCTCGGTGGCGGGGTGCTCACCGGCAAGTACCGCCACGGCGTGCCCTCGGACTCGCGGGCGGCCTCGACCCACCTCGCCGAGCGCGTGGAGCCGCTGCTCCGCGGGCGCCCCCGCTCCGTCGTCGACGCGCTCGCGACGGCCGCGGAGGGCCTCGGCGTCCCGCCGCTCACCGCCGCCCTCGGCTGGCTCTGGTCGCGCCCGGAGCTCGCGAGCGCGGTCGTCGGGCCGCGTACGCCGCAGCAGCTGCGCGCCGTCCTGGCCGCGGACGCCGCGGCCCCCCTGCCGGGCGCGATCGTGGCGGCGCTCGACGACGTCTCGGCGCCCTAGCCCGTGCCCGGACCGCTGCCACCCCCCGGCCCGGACCGGGGCCGCCTGCTCGTGCGCTGGCTGCTCGAGCGGGAGGCGGTCGCGGGCTCCACCTGGATGCCCGCTCCCGTGGCGCTGAGCGCGCTGGCGGCGCTGGACGTCGCCGACCCGGCGGCGGCCCTGCGCGCCGCGCTCGAGCAGGACGACGCCGCCCTGGTGGACGACGGCGTCCTCGCGCTGCCGGAGGTGGCGCTCGCCGAGGAGGAGGCCGCCGAGCAGGTCGAGCGGCTGCTGGTCACCGAGGGGCGGCTGCGCGTCGTGGTCGACCCTGCCGGCGACGCCCACCGGCTGGGGCTCGTGGACGCGGCGGCGACGCTCGAGCAGGTCGACGACGGCGGCGAGCTGGACCTGCGCGGCGACCCGGCCGCGCTCCCCGCCGGCCCCGGGCAGGTCCTCCGCGACCTCGTCGCCTCGGGCGCGGTCGAGGTGGAGCAGGTGGAGCTGCCGCTCGCCAGCGCGCTCGACCGGCTGCGCGCCGGTGTGCGCCGCGGCGCGCTCCCCCCACCGGCCGAGCTCGCCGACGACGCGCGCAGCGTCGTCGTCGTGCCGGTCTCGTCCGACGAGGAGGCTGCGCACCGGACGGGGCAGCTGGTGGCGGTCTCGGTGCCGAGGGCGTTCGGCAGCGCCCCGGACGTCGTGACGCTGCGCCGGCGCACCGCCCGGGCGCTGGACGAGCAGCTGGGCGTCCCCGTGCGCACGGTCGGGGAGCTCGCGGGCGCCCGCAGCGAGGCGCTGGTGCTGGTGCTGCCGCCCTCGGCCGCCGGCAGCGCGACCCGCGAGCTGCTCGTCACCGCCCTCGCGGTCCCCCGGGTGCACGTCTCGCTCGTGACCGGGCTGGGCGCCGAGCTGCCCCGGGCGGTGGCGGCGCGGGCGGCCCGGCCCCGGCGTACGCGGCTGGCGGCGCTGCTGCGCGAGGGCTAGCTAGTCCTCGTCGTCCTCGTCGTCGATCTCCTCGAGCTCGTCGTCGTCGAGCTCGTCGTCCTCGTCGTCGTCGTCCAGGTCGATGTCGTCCTCGTCCTCGAGGACCTCGAAGGGGAGCACCTCGTCGTAGGCCTCGTAGACCGCGTCCTCGTAGTCGAGGAAGGCCGTGCGCAGGTCGTTGAAGGCGGCGGCGACCTTGGGGTCGGCCTCGCCGCTGCGGTGCTCCACGACGAGCAGGTGGCGCTCGATCGCGGCGACGAACGCGCGTGCGGTGCCGCGGACGGCCTCCGCGGGGGGTCGGGGGTGGGTCGGCCGGCGGGGAGGCACGGGTGCGGACACGGTGCGCACGCTACCCGTTCAGGCCGCGCTGGTGCTCAGCGGTCGCCCGCTCGTCGTCCCTCGTTATCGTGGAGGGGTGCGTGAGTGGGAGACCCGGACCGTCCACCTGCCCAGGGGCACGAGCCGCAACGAGGCTCGGGCCTTCCTGGTCGAGCAGGCTGAGCTCGGCCACTGGGAGCTGCGCCGGCTGCGGCTCTACGCCGACGGCCGGCGAAAGATCGAGCTGCGCCGCCGCGTGATCAAGGCCGTGCGCACCGCCTGAGCCGCGCTCAGAGGCTCCCGAGGAAGCGGTCCAGCACCCGGACGCCGAACTGCAGGCCGTCGACCGGCACCCGCTCGTCGATGCCGTGGAACATCCCGGAGAAGTCCAGGTCCGCCGGCAGGCGCAGCGGCGCGAAGCCGTAGCAGGCGATCCCCAGCGGGGCGAAGGACTTGGCGTCCGTGCCGCCCGACAGGCAGTACGGCAGCACCCGCGCGCCGGGGTCCTCGGCGAGCAGCGCCGCCTCCATCCGCTCCCACAGCGGGCCGCTGGGCTCGGACTCCACCGCGATGTCGTGGGCGACGGACTCGCGCGTGACGCCCGGCCCGAGCAGCTCGTCGACGGTGGCGAAGAACTCGTCCTCGTAGCCCGGGAGGAAGCGGCCGTCGACCTGCGCCACGGCCTCCTGCGGGATGACGTTGGCCTTGTATCCCGCCTGGAGCACGGTGGGGTTCGTCGTGTTGCGCAGCGTGGCCCCCACGATGCGGGCGAGCTCGCCGAGGTGCGGCAGCACCTGCTCGGGGTGCTCGGGGTCGAAGGGCAGCCCGGTCTCCTCGCTGAGGATCTCGAGGAAGGTCCGCACGGTCTTCGTCATGCGGATCGGCCACTGGTGCTCGCCGAGCCGGGCGACCGCCTTGCACAGCTCGGTGACGGCGTTGTCGGTCGCGATCATCGAGCCGTGCCCGGCGCGCCCCTGGACGCGCAGCCGCATCCAGGCGAGTCCCTTCTCCGCGGTCTCGACGGCGTAGAAGCGCTTGTCCCCCAGCGTCATCGAGAAGCCGCCGACCTCGCTGATGGCCTCCGTGCACCCCTCGAACAGCTCGGGGTGGTGGTCGGCGAGGAAGTGCGCACCGCGTACGCCGCTGGCCTCCTCGTCGGCGAGGAAGGCCAGCACCAGCGGGCGGGCGGGCCGGTCGTTGCGGCGCAGCCGGTCGCGGACGACCGCCAGCACCATCGCGTCCATGTCCTTCATGTCGACCGCGCCGCGGCCCCACACGCAGCCGTCCTGCACCTCGCCGGAGAACGGGTGCACCTGCCAGTCGTCGGCCTGCGCCGGCACGACGTCGAGGTGGCCGTGGACGAGCAGCGCGTCGGTCCGGCCGGGGTCGGTCCCCTCGACACGGGCGACGACGCTCGCGCGGCCCGGGTCGCTCTCGACGATCTGCGGGTCGAGCCCCACCTCGGCGAGCAGCTCGGCGACCCGCTCGGCGGCCTTGCGCTCCCCCGGGCCCGAGCCGTCGCCGTAGTTGCTGGTGTCGATGCGGATGAGCTCGCTGCAGAGCGCGACCACCTCGTCGGCGGGGTCGACGGTCGGGCGGGCGGCGTCGGCGGTCGCGGGCGTCACGGCATCCATGGCGTCATCCTGCCGCATGCTGCTGGTATCGTTCCTTCTCGCCGCGGGCACGCGGGCGCTGCGAGGCGCTCGTCCGTGGTCCACCTTGTCCGGGTGGCGGAATGGCAGACGCGCTAGCTTGAGGTGCTAGTGCCCTTTAACGGGCGTGGGGGTTCAAGTCCCCCCTCGGACACACCAGCAGGGCCCGTGCGACTCCGGTCGCCGGGCCCTGCGTCGTTCTTCGCGGGCTCGGGGCGAGCTCAGGCCGCGGGCGGCCAGTGCGAGCCCTTGATGACGAAGTACGAGCCGCGGATCGTCCCTGCCAGCTTGGACTTCTGCCGCGCGAACTTGAACCGGTCGGCCAGCTCCCCGGGCACCTCCATCCCGTCCGACAGCTTGAACCCGACGGCGCGCTTGCCGCTGTCCTCTAGGGTGTACATCACGTTGATCGAGAGACCGGACTCGTAGAACACGTACGCCATCCGCGTGCCGTCCACCTCGAAGGCCGTGGCCTCCAGCGGGGTCGAGGAGATGACGAGGTCGCGCTCGCTGGCGAGGATGCCGTGCACCCAGGCCACGACGTCGGCCGCGTCGGCGGCCGGCTCGACGGCGAAGTCGTGGTCGAACTTGTTCTTGTAGTAGCGGGCCTCGTTGGCCCGCAGACCCGCCAGCGCGTCCGCGACCGGCGAGGACTCGAGCCCCGTGGTCGAGACGGTGGTGAAGTCGACGACGTACGTCACGGGACCTCCGGAGGGCGTGGGGGCGTGCAGGCGGTCAGCACCCTACGGCTCGGGCGCCCTCCGCCGGGCTCGCCACGAGCCGCTTGGCGGCGAGGATCCGGCGCACGGCCTGCTGCACCGCCGTCCGCACCCGTGGGTCGGTCCTGACGGCGTGCAGGAGGGCGGCCGACACGGCGGGGACGTCCGGCGGCTCGAGCAGGAGGTCCTCCCCCGCCGCGACCGCCCGCAGGGCGACCTGCGCGCTGGTGCCGGCCGCGCGCACCGGCTCCATCCAGAGCGAGTCGGTGACGGTGACACCGCGGAAGCCGAGGTCCCGGCGCAGCGCCCCGGCGACCAGCTGCGGGGACAGGGAGGCGGGACGACCGCTCGGGTCGAGCGCCGGGAAGGCGAGGTGCCCGACCATGACGGCGCCGGCGGTCCGTGCCGCCGCGGCGAAGGGCACCCGGTCGACCGCGGTCCACTGCGCGACCGTCTGGCGCAGCGTCGGCAGGGCGACGTGCGAGTCGACCTCCGTCGCGCCGTGGCCCGGCCAGTGCTTCAGCGTCGCGAGCACCCCCGCGGACTGCAGCCCCTTCGTCGCGGCGACGACGTCGCGGGCGTCGAGCGCCGCCCCGGGCCCGAAGCTGCGGTCGCCGATGACGCCCCTCGTGCTGCGGACGACGTCCGCGTCGGGGGCGTAGTCCTGGTTGACGCCGAGGGCGCGGAGCTCGCGGCCCAGCCGGGCGTACGAGCAGGTGAGCGTCCCGGGCGACAGGTGGGCGAGGGAGAGCTGCGACGGGCGGCGCGCGACGAACGGGATCCGCTGGACCCGGCCGCCCTCCTGGTCGGTGCCGATGAGCAGCGGCTGGCCCGAGTCGGCGCGGGCGGCCGCCTGGAGCCCGGCGGTGAGCCGGCGCAGCTGGGCGGCGCTGCGCAGGTTGCCCGTGGCGAGGCCGAGGCGTGCGGCGTCGAGCGCGTTGCGCTGCAGGAGGATGACGCCGCCGAGGTGCCAGCGCCGGACCACGGCCGCGGGCGTCGGCTCCCGGTAGAGCGCGAGGTTCGCCGCCCGCTGCGCAGGGGTCACCGTGGTCGGGCCGCTGCCGTAGACCAGCGCGACGAGCAGCTGACCCACGAGGTGCGCGTCGTCCAGGCCGCCGGGGGGCGCAGCCGCCGGCGCAGCGTGGGAGCTCGCGGGTGCCGTGCTCGTGGCCGGGGCCGATGTGCACGCCGCCAGCAGGGCGGCC
Organism: Motilibacter rhizosphaerae; assembly: GCF_004216915.1. Taxonomy (NCBI): domain Bacteria; kingdom Bacillati; phylum Actinomycetota; class Actinomycetes; order Motilibacterales; family Motilibacteraceae; genus Motilibacter; species Motilibacter rhizosphaerae. Next base: position 124,539 of record NZ_SGXD01000005.1, on the reverse strand, counting down.
GCCGCGGCGGCCGGCACGAGGGCTCGGCGGGTCAGCAGGGGCATGCGGGCGGTCCTGACGCGAGGCGGTGGGCGACGCCCGCCACGGTAGCGAGCGGGCGTGCCTCCGTCGGCCGGACTCACTCACGGGCGAGGGCAGCGGAGGCCGGGGCGCGCAGCATCCGCCGCAGCGGCAGCTCGGTCGTCCCCAGGGCCACCGCCGCCACCCCGACCACCACGGCGGGCAGCAGCCAGAGCGGGCCGGCCGCCCACGGACGGCCGAGGAACGCGACCCCGAGCAGCCCCAGCGGCACCGCGCTGAGCAGCAGCCCGGCTCCCACCGCGGCGGCCGCGACCAGCGCGCTCTCCCCGCGCAGCACCGCGCGCACCTGCGCCGGGGTTGCTCCCACCAGGCGGAGCAGCGCGACCTCCTGGCGCCGCTGCACGGTGGCCGCGACCATGCGGTTGGCGATGCTGAGCAGCAGGTAGCCGAGCAGCACGACCAGCGTCGCGAGGTTCAGCCCGCTGCTCGCGTCGGCCTCCGTCCGCGTGTCCGCACCACCGGCCGGGCCCGCAGCCGAGAGCACGGCGCCGGGGAGCGCCGCGACCGTGCGCCCGAGCGCGGTACGCGTCGCCACGGTGCCGTCGGTGCGGAGGAGCACCCGCTCGGCGAGGAGGGGCACGCGGCGGCCGCGCGCCAGGTCCGCCGAGACGGCCACCGGGCCGAAGCCCAGTCCCCGTGCGTAGACGGCGACGACGCGAGCCTGCACCCGCGCACCGTCGGCGAGCTGGAGCGGCACCTGCTCCCCCACCTCGACGCCCGAGGACCGGGCCGCGTCCGTCGAGAGCGCCGCAGTGGCGCCGTGCAGGTCCGCGAGGCTGCCCCGGCGTACTCCGAGGTCGAGCACCGCGCCCGCCTGCGCGGGCAGGACGAGGGCCGACTCGGCCTCGGTCGTCGGGTCGCCCAGCTCGTCGTACGTCCGCGTGACGGTCGTCGAGGAGACGGGGACCGCGGCGCGCACGCCCGGCGTCGCGGCCAGCGTCTCGACCGCGGTGGCCCCGACCCCGCCGACGCCCGGCGCGGTGACGACCGCATCGCCGAGGGTGCCGCGGGACAGGTCGCGCGACGCCGCGGTGGACAGCGTCGTCTGCACGAGGACGTAGGTCAGGACGAGGACGACGACCATCGCGAGGCTGGTGACCGCGCTCGTCGCGCGGCGGGGGCTCCCTGCCGTCCCCGTCACCGTCAGCCACCCCGCCGGAGGGGTACGCCGCGGCAGCCGCCGCGCGAGCGCCGTGGCCAGCCGCTGCACGACGAGCGGGCCGACGAGCGGCAGGCCGAGGACGGCGAGCAGCCCGGCCACGGAGGTGGCCGCCGCGCCCTCCTCGGTGCGGACGGCCAGGGGGAACCCCGCGAGGACCGTGGCGCCGAGCACGAGCGCGGCACCGATGCCGGCGCGCACCCGCGACGGCGTACGCGGCTCGGCCTTCGCCGACGCCACCGCGTCGACCGCGGGCAGCCGGGACGGGCGCCACCCGGCGGCCAGCGCGGCGAGGTGCACGGTGCCCAGCACGAGCACCACCGCGAGCAGCGCCGGCAGCGGGCTCCAGCTGAACGGCAGCGTGGAGTCGAGCAGCCCGAGGTCGACGAGCCGGGCACGCAGCGCGCCGGCCAGCAGGTAGCCCAGGGCCGCTCCCGGCAGCACGCCGAGGGCCGAGACGGCGAGCGCCTGGCGGGCGAGCAGGCGCCGGACCTGCCGGGGCGTCGCGCCCACCGCTCGCAGCAGCGACAGCTCCGGGCGCATCGCGCTGGCGGCGACCCCGAGGGCGGCAGCCACGACGAAGCCGATGACGAGCAGCAGCACACCGGCCAGCGACGAGGAGAGCAGGAGCAGCATCGAGCGGCTGCCGACCGCTGTCGGCGTGGCTGCGTCGCCCCGCGCCGCGCCGGTGAGGACCTCGAGGCCTGACCCGCGGAGCTCGCGGCGCACGCGCTCCGCGCCGCCGTGGCCGACCCGCAGGCCGACGAGGTCGACGGTCCCGGGCCGCTGCGCCGCAGCGGTCGCGTCGCTGAGCCAGATGCCGCGTACGCCGGTGCGGACGACGGCCGTGACCCGGTCCTCGGTCGGCACGCCGACGACCACGAGCCGGGCGCGGTCACCCACGCGGATTCCGGCGGCCGTGGCGGTCGCGGAGTCCAGGGCCACCTCGTCCTCCGCATGCGGCGCGGAACCGCTGACCACCGCGTGCGGCAGCAGCTGCACCGACGACCAGCCGTGGCCCGCCACCGCAGGATCGCCTGCGGCGACGGGCTTCCCGACCCTGTCCAGCACGGCCGCGGGCAGGCTGACGTCACCGACCGCGGCCGTCACGCCGGGGACGGCGGCCAGCCGGGCCGGCAGGGTCGCGGGGACGCCCTGCGGTGCGGTCACGACCACACCTGCACCCGCGAGCCGACCCGCGGGGACGTGCGAGCGCAGCCCCGACTCGGCGAGCACGCCGGTCGCGGTCACGAGGGCGACGCCGCCGAGCACGGCGACGACGACCGCGAGCAGCGCGAGCACGCGTCGGCGGGCCAGGTCCAGACCGAGGCGCCACACGACTACGCCACCGCCCCGACGATGCGCCCGTCGCGCATGACGACGGTCTCGTGGGCCTGGGCCGCGGCTCCGGCGTCGTGGGTCACCATGACGACCGTCTGGTGCAGGTCGTCGACGAGCTCGCGCAGCAGCCGCAGCACCTGCTGCGCCGTGGTGGAGTCGAGCGCGCCGGTCGGCTCGTCGGCGAACACCACCGCGGGGCGGGTGACGAGCGCGCGCGCCAGTGCCGCGCGCTGCTGCTGGCCCCCGGACAGCTCCCCGGGTCGCGAGTCGAGCCGGTGGGAGAGCCCCACCCGCTCGACGAGCTCGTCGAGCCACGCGGGATCAACGGTGCGGCCCCCGAGGCGCAGCGGCAGCGTGATGTTGTCCCGCACCGAGAGCGAGGGGAGCAGGTGGTACGACTGGAAGACGAACCCCACGCGCTCGCGGCGCAGCACCGCACGCGCGGTCTCGTCGAGCCGCTGCACCGCGACCCCGTCCACCTCGACCGAGCCGCTCGTGGGCACGTCGAGCCCCGCGGCGCAGTGCATGAGCGTGCTCTTGCCGGAGCCGGACGGGCCCATCACGGCCAGGAAGCTGCCCCGCTCGACGACGAGCGAGACGCCGTCGAGCGCACGGACGCCACCCGGGTGGACGCGGGTGACGTCGGTGAGGACGACGGCCGGGCGCCGCTGGGGCGGGACGGTCATGACCGCCGACGTGGCGGGGACGACCGGCTGGGGGCGGAGTCGGGTACGCATGGAAGGCCTCGCAGACAACGACTTCAGGACGCCTTCGACGCTATGGACCTCCGCCGCGCCACACCATCGAGCCACCCGGCAGACCTGGGGTGGGGTCTCCCCCACCCCAGGCCGGTAGCCAGCGCTACGACACCCGCGCGTACGCCAGGTTCCCGTAGCCCTTCGGGGCCTTGCGCCCGACCGTCGTGCCCTTCGCGTGCTGCTCGTAGGAGTACGCCAGGCCGAGGAGCTGCCCGTCGGTCCACGAGGCACCGAGGAACTCCAGGCCCACGGGCAGTCCGTGGGTGTCGGTGCCGGTGGCGACCGTCACGCCGGGCAGGCCGCTGTCGGCGCTGATCTGGCAGTTCTGGTTGAACCCGCGGTCACCGTCCGCGATCGCCGGGTCGTCGGCGTTGGTCGGGTAGACGAGCGCGTCGAGGTGGTGCGCCTTCATGAACCCCTCGATCGCCCCCGCGAGCGCCTTCTTGGCCGCCGCGGTCTTCGCCAGGTCAGCCGCCGACGGGTCCTTCGCCTTGGCCGCCGCCTCGAGCGCCGACTGCAGGAACGGGATCGCCTTGCCACTGGCCGCGATCTGCTTGACGTCCTTGACCGTGAAGCCCTTGTTCGCGGCCAGGAACGCGTTGATGTCGTGCCGGTAGTGCGCCGAGCTCCACACGCCCGAGGCGTAGTACGCCGTGGAGCGCTTGCTCGTCGCCGCGTTGAAGCCGCTCGTGACGTCCACGACGGTGGCGCCGCTGCTCTTCAGCTTCGCGAGCACGCCGGAGAAGTGCGTCGAGACGGCCGCGTCGGCGTACTGGCTGGGGAAGTAGTCGAGGTAGCCGAGCCGCTTGCCGGACAGCGCTCCCGCCTTGAGGAACGTCGTGTAGCCACCGGCGGGGACGTGCGCCGTCGCCTTGGCCGTCAGCGCGTCCTTGCTGTCCGTGCCCGCGAGCACGGTCAGGGCGGTGGCGAGATCGGTGATGCTCCGCGTCATCGGGCCGGCGCTGTCCTGGAAGCCCTCGAGCGGGAAGACCCCGGCGAGGCTCGTGAGCCCGCGGGTGGCGCGGATCGTGTCGAGCCCCGTCACGCCGCTGACGCCCTGGAGGGAGCCGCAGCTGTCCGTGCCCATGCTGAACGCGTTCAGGCTCGCCGCGGTCGACGCGCCCGTCCCGCCGCTCGACCCCGCGGCCGAACGGTCGGTGTCGTACGGGTTGTACGTGCTCCCCCCCACGCCGCTCTGGCTGTAGTTGCCGCTCCAGGCGAACTCCGAGAGGTTGAGCTTGCCGAGGATGACCGCACCCGCCGCGCGCAGCCGGGCCACGGCGGTCGCGTCGGTGGTCGGACGGCTGCCTGCCAGGGCCAGCGAGCCACCGGTGGTCGGCATGTCCTTGGTGTCGTAGAGGTCCTTGAGCGCCACGGGGATGCCGAGCAGGGCGCCCGTCGCCCCCTTCGCGCGGGCGGCGTCCGCGGCGCGAGCCTCCGCGAGCGCGTGCGCGACGTCGAGGTACAGGTAGGAGTTGAGACCCGACTGCCCACGGTCGTACGCCGCGATGCGGTCGATGTAGGCCTGGGTGATGGCCACCGACGTCGTCCGGCCCGCGGCCATGTCCGCGAGCATCTGGGCGACGGTCTTCTCGGCGACCGGGTAGCGCGAGGTCGTCGTGGGCGGCACCACCGGGGGCTGGGCCGTCGGGCCCAGCGGGACCTGCTTCGCGCACGTCGCGGCGTCGTAGCCCGCCACGGACGTCACGTCGAGGTTCGCCACCGTGCACAGTGCGGCCGGCGTGAGGTCGGAGAGGGGCAGCGCAGCAGTCAGGGACTGGAGGACGCCCTGCACCACGGCCGCCTGCTGCCCGGCCGTCGCCGTCTTCTCGGGCGCGGCTGCCGTGACGAAGTGCACGACGCTCGCAGTGCGCCCCGCGGACAGGCTCAGCGTGTTGTCCACCCCGAGGTAGTCGGCCTCCCCCTGCCGAGGACCTTGGGCGTACGACGACGAGAACACCCTGCTGGCGAAGCGGAAGTCGGAGTACGCATCGGCGCGCCCCGTGAGCACGCCCCGCGGGCCGTGCTTCGCGGGCTTCGCGGCGGTGCCGTCGACGCTGTCGGAGATGACCGCCCAGGAGTCGTCGGTCGCGAGGTGCGCGTCGCCGCTCGAGGTGGCGGCGACGTACGTCCAGTCGGCCGGGTGCGCGCCGCCCTGGGACATGAGGCTGACGGGGAACCCCGCGGTGCTGTAGCCCACGCCGCCGCCGAACGAGACCCGGACCTTGCGGGGCCGGGAGGCGATGTTGGTGACGGTGTCGACGTAGCGCGTCCAGTGGTGGGTCGGGTCCACGAGGATCGAGCGGGAGAAGCGCACGCCACCGAGGGTGACCGGCGCCGTCGTCACCCAGCCGTCGACGCCGTCGTAGGTCAGGCCGAAGCCGCGCAGGATGTGGCCGCTGCCCGAGGCGGCAGCGGTAACGCCTCGCCCGCTCACCGTCGTGCGCAGTGCGCCGAAGCCGTCGAAGGGGTTGGTCCCGTTGCCGTTCTGGAAGGGCGCTCCGCCCGTGGCGATCGAGCCGTCGTCGACGTCGCCGCGGGAGGCGTCGTTGACGTCCCAGGTGATGACGCCGTCGTCGTCCTTCACGGTCGTCGTGGCGCGCGCGGCGGGCTGGACCGCGGTGAGCGCCAGCCCGGCGGTCGCGAGCGCGCAGCCGAGCGCCGCCGCGCGCCTGCGGCGGGGAGAGGGGTGTGGCATGGAGGGGGGACTCCTGTCCTGAGGTGCCGGCAGACCCTGCTGGTCGCGGCCTCGGAACCGTCTCCCCCGGCGGTTTCTCCATCGTTGCACCACCGGGTCCGGACCGTAACGACCCGGGACGCGGAGGAGCCGTGGCCCCGGGGGACCACGGCTCCTCGTCGTGCTGGGCTACCGCCCGTGCTGGCTCAGCTCAGGCCGAGGGTCCACACGTGCATCGCCAGGCCCGGGGTGCCCGGAGCGCTGAACTTCGGCAGCGTCAGGTAGGCCAGGGTCTTGCCTGCCTGCAGCGGGATCTGCGCGTCGTAGATGCCCACCTTCTGGTTCTGCTTGACACCGTTGAGCAGGTGGTACGGCGTGGCGACGAGGACGTCGGTCCCCGCAGCCGGAGTGGCGCCCCACCAGTCGTTGTACGACAGGGTGGCGTCCTGCGTCGTGCCGTCGGTGTAGGTGATGCGCAGGGTGCCGGTCGCCGTGCCGTTGTTCGCCGCCCCGATGAGGTGGAGCGTCGAACCCGACCCGGAGACGGCGATGGTCTGCCCGTTCGCCCAGACGTTGTCCGGGGTCCCGATCGCGGACGACGGCCAGGTGAACGTCGCCCCGTCGTGGGTGAACGTCGCACCGGGCGTCAGGCTCGGCGTCACGCCGGCCAGCGCCTGGGCGGAGAAGCTCCGCCCAGCACCGTCGTAGGCACCCGCCGTGCCGTCGTTGGTCGTGGACGCGTTGCTGTACGCCGCGACGAGCGAGGGGTACGGCGTCGTGACCGACGTGGAGGCCGAGGCGGTGCCGGCACCGCTGGGCGAGGTGAACGACGCCGTCGCGGTGAGCGTGCCGTCACCGGGCTGGGCGTCGGCCGGGACCGTGACCTGCCAGGAGACGGTCGCGGTCTGGCCACCGGGGAGGCTGTCCACGGTCGTCGGCGTCGTCGCCTGCGCCGACCAGCCCTGCGGCAGGTCGAGCGCGAACGACACGCCCGTCAGCGTCGGTGCACCCTGCCCGGAGGGCAGCGTGGCCGTCGCCGTGAACGTCGACCCCGGCGTGACGAGCGCGGGCGCGGTCAGCGCCACGTGCTCCACCACGTCGACGGTGAAGGTCGTGGAGACGCTGGCACCGTGGTACTTCAGCGTCGCCGTGACCGTCGCGATGCCGGTGCCGAGGGCCTTGAGGGTCCCGTCCTGCACACCGACGACCGAGGGCCGGTTGCTCGAGTAGGTCACGGTCGTCCCCGCGGGCAGCGGCTTGCTCTGGCCCTTGGTGATGTAGCCGTAGATGCTCTGGTCGGTCATCGAGACCGTGAGCTGCGGGTCGATCGTCTTGCCCGGGTCGACGAAGACGCGCTGCGCGACCTGGTTCTCGACGTCACCGGACTGGATGGGCTTCGCGGTCAGGACCGCGGGCTTCACCGTGAGCGTGCCGTGGACGTCGATCGAGTCGGTCTGCGCGATGTCGGCGCTGTTGCCGCCCACCTCGAGGCCGTAGTGGCCCGGGTCGACGACGTACTTGCCGGCCGCGGTGTCCCAGAAGGCGAGCTTCGAGGCCGGGACCGTGAAGACGACCGACGCGCCGTGACCGGCCTGCAGCGTCACCCGCTGGAAGGCGAGGAGGCGCTTGGTGGGCCGCTCGGCCGACGAGGGGGCGTTGGGGGTGGTGACGTAGAGCTGGGCCACCTCGGTGCCGTCGACGTCGCTCGTGTTGCGCACGCGGGCGTGCACGGTGATCGTGCCGTCCGGCGTCTCGCTCCAGTTGCTGACGCGGATCTTCTCGTAGTCGAACGTCGAGTAGCTCAGGCCGTAGCCGAACGGGTAGGTCGGCGTCCCGGTGAAGTACTGGTACGTACGGCCGGGGTTCGTCGCCGTCGGGCGGATCGTGTAGTCGAGGATCGACGGCAGCTGGCTGTCGTCCGCGTACCACGTGAAGGGCAGGTGGCCGCTCGGGTTCACCTTGCCCAGCAGGACGTCCGCGATCGCGTCGCCCTGGCGCTCACCGTTGTACGAGCTCCAGAGCAGCGCGTTGGTGCTGTCCTTGAAGGAGCCGACGGCGACCTCGCCCACGGTCTCGAGGTAGACGACCGTGTTGGGGTTGGCGGCCTCGGCCTGCTGGATCATGGCCGACTGGGCGCCGGGGAGCGCGATGGTCGTGCGGTCCCGGTCCTCGGCGGAGGTGCCGCCGTCGGTGCCCGCCACGACGATGACCGCGTCGTAGCCCTTCGCCGCGGCGATGGAGGCCGCGTCGACGGTGTTCAGCGAGGAGGCGGAGGTGCCGCCGGTCACGCCGGGGAGGAAGTCGACCTGGGCCGACGGGTCGATCGCCGTGACGGCGTTCTTGATGCCGGTGTAGGCGTCGATCTCCTTGGCCTGGCCCGACGCGGTCTGGATGCTCGAGTAGCCACCCAGGTAGAGACCGCGGCTCGGGTGGGCGAAGTAGCCCATGACCGCGACCTTGTAGGCGCCGGTGTGCGGCACCTTCAACGGCAGCAGCGGGGACTTCGCGCCCGTGGGAGCGGAGTTCTTCAGCAGGACGATGCTCTCGTCGGCCGAGGTACGGGCCTGGGCGAGCCGCTCGGGCGTCTCCGTGATGGCGCCGTTGGCCTCGCTCGAGACCCACGTCGTGCCGCCGAGGCGCTGGCGAGCCGCCTGCACCCACGGCACCGAGGCCTCGTCGTCGAACTCGCCGGTCTCGATGCGCGCGGTGAACAGGCGCACGGCCGAGACGTCGACGTCGCCCTCGTTGAAGACGTCGGTCTGCGTCTGGATGTGCTGCGCGATCGCGGTCGGGATCGTGTTGCCGTAGTTGAACGCGTCGGAGTAGCCCGCGTTGCAGTCCAGGTCCTCACCGGCGGAGAGGGCGTAGGCGGTGCGGCCGTACTGGTCCAGCGGGGCGGGGGCGCCCGGCGGCTGCCAGTGGTGGTCCTTCTGGATCACCTCGACCGCGTCGCAGTCGCTGGTGAAGTAGCCGTCGAAGCCGAACTGCTGCCGCGCCATCGTGTCGATGAGCTTGACGCTGGCCGCGGCCGGGACGCCGTTGACCTCGTTGTAGGAGCTCATGATCGAGCCCGGGTGCGCCTGCTGGACGATGTCCGCGAACTGCTTGGTGTAGTACTCGCGCAGCGTGCGCTCGTCCATGTCGGACGAGCCCTGGCGGCGGTTGACCTCGCTGTTGTTCGCCGCGTAGTGCTTCAGCGTCGCGATGGCCTTGTAGTAGCCGTTGGCCTCGGGCAGGAGCTTGCCGTCCTGCGTCTGGCCCTGGAGGCCGTCGACGTACTGCGAGGCGAGCGCTGCGGTGAGCGTCGGGTCCTCGCTCCACGACTCGTCGTTGCGCCCCCAGCGCGGGTCGCGCGTGAGGTTGACGGTCGGGGCGTAGAAGTCGAGGTTCTGGCGGTTGGCGGGCGAGACGTCGCGCGCCTCGTCACCGATGAGCCCGGCCTCCTTGTAGACGAGGTCCGGGTCCCAGGTGCTGCCCAGCGACAGGTCCGACGGGTACGACGTGGTGTTGGTCAGCGTCGTCGCGTTGCCCGAAGCGGTGAGCGTCGAGGCGTTGATCCCGTGGTTGGCCTCGTTCCACCAGCCCCAGGCGGCCACGCCGAGGCGCGGGATCGCCGGGGCCCTGCTGCTGTCGAGCTCGGCGGCCTTCTCCGCCAGGGTCATCCGCGACACGAGGTCGGTCGCGCGCTCGACCGGCGAGTAGCTCCGGTCGAGGTAGATCGGGCTGCCTGCGGCCGTATCCGCGTGCGCTGCCGTGACGGCGGTGGCCGACCCGGCGAGAGCGCTCGCGACAGCGGCACTCAGGACGGTGAGCCGTGTGGCCCATCTGTGCATCGGTGCACTCCGATCTGGCCGGCTCCGACGCCGGCCTCGGGACATGGGTACCGACGGTGTCGCGAGGCAACAGCGCCGGCGACCGGACACTAGGCCGATGGTTTGTCCACGTCAAGAACTAATCTGTGACCGATCACCAGGTGGACGTGGCGCGTCCTGCCCCGCGCAGCGGGAAGGAGTCGCCCGTGCTCGTCGTCGTCGCCCTCGGGCTCACCGGTCTCGCCGTCGTCCTCGCGGCCGAGGCGCTCTCGCACCGCTCGGGCCTGCCGACCTCGGTCCTGCTCGTCCTGGCGGGGCTCGCCTACGGCTACCTCCCCGGCCCCGACCTCCAGCTCGACCCCGAGGTCGTGCTCGTCGTGGCCATCCCCCCTCTGCTCTACGCCGCGGCGCTCGAGTCGAGCCTGCTCGCCCTGCGCCGCGACGTGCGCGCCGTCGTCGGGCTCTCGGTCTTCCTCGTGCTGGCGACCGCGCTCGGGGTCGGCGCGGGGCTCAGCTGGGCGCTGCCCGCCGTCCCCCTCGCCGCTGGCGTCGCGCTCGGGGCGGCCGTCGCGCCGCCCGACCCGGTCGCCGCGCTCTCCATCGGGCGCCGTGCGGGACTGCCGCCGCGCCTGGTCACCCTCGTCGAGGGCGAGGGGCTGCTCAACGACGCGACTGCGCTGACCGTCCTCGGCGTCGCCGTCGGGGCGGTGGGCGGGCACTTCTCGCTCGGCCACGCCCTGCTCGAGTTCGTCGTCACCGCTGCCGGCGGAGTCGTCGTCGGCGCCGCGGTCGCCCGGGTGCTCGGCCGGGTGCGCGCGGTCAACGACGAGCCGCTCGTCGACAACGCGCTGTCGCTCGGGACGCCGTTCGCGGCGTACCTCGCGGGCGAGGAGCTCCACGTCTCCGGCGTGCTCGCGGTCGTCGTCGCGGGGCTGCTCCTCGGCCACCGCAGCCCGCAGCTGCAGACCAGCGGCGCCCGGCTGCAGACCCGCGCCGTGTGGCGGCTGGTCGAGTTCCTGCTGGAAGGGTGGGTCTTCCTGCTCATCGGCCAGCAGCTGCCGGCCGTGCTGAGCGGGCTGCACCGCTACGACCGCAGCGACCTCGCCGTCGCCGCTGCCGTGACGCTGGGCGTCGTGCTCCTGCTGCGCCCGCTGTGGCTGCTCGCCTCCGCCCACCTGCCGGCCCGGCTGCACGCCCGGCTGGGCGGCGACCCCGACGAGGCGGCGGCGCTCTCCCGCCGCGAGGTGCTCGCCCTGAGCTGGGCCGGCACCCGCGGCGTCATCACGCTGGCCGCGGCGTTCTCGCTGCCCGAGGGGTTCCCGCAGCGCGACCTGCTGCTGTTCTGCGCGTACCTCGTCGTGCTCGTGACGCTCGTCGGCCAGGGGCTGACCTTCGGCCCGCTGCTGCGCCGGCTGCGCCTCGGCGACACCCGGCTCGCGGCGGCCCTGCTGCGCAACGAGGCCCGCAGCGCGGCGACGTCCGCGGCGCTGGCCCGGCTCGACGCGCTGCTCGCCCGGGAGCCAGAGCTCGCTCCCGCGGCCGGACCGCTGCGCCGGGCGACGCAGGCGCGCCAGGAGCGCTACGAGCGCCGCGTGGACGCCCTTGCCGCCGCGGAGGGCGGGCTCCCCCACGACGAGGCGTACGCCGCCGGCGTCCGCCTGCGCCGGGAGATGATCGACGCCGAGCGCCAGGAGCTGCTCGACTGGCGGGACTCGGGCCGGCTGCCCGACGCGGACCTCCGGGTGCTCCAGCGCGAGCTCGACCTCGAGGAGAGCGTGCTTCCGCCGCCGGCGTGAGCCGCCTGGGCGCTCAGCGCAGGTCGAGCACCCGGCCGGGCTTCTGCGCGTACATCGCCTCGTCGGCGCGGCGCAGCAGCTCCTCGGCCGAGACGCCGACCCCCACCGCCACCCCCGTCGTGAGCCCGACGCGCACCGGCCCCGTCGCGAGCGTGACGGGCTCGTCCACGCTGGCGCGCAGCCGCTCGACGAGGACGTCCACAGCCTCGGGCGCCGTCACGGCCTCGCAGAGGACGGCGAACTCGTCGCCGCCGAGGCGGGCCACGGTGTCCTCCTCGCGCACGGCCTCCCGCAGACGGGCGCCGACGAGCTGGAGCACCTCGTCGCCGGCGGCGTGGCCGAGGCTGTCGTTGACGAGCTTGAAGCCCTCGAGGTCGATGAAGACGACGCCCACGTCCACCCGGCGGCGCGGGGCCGCGGCGAGCGCGTGGCGCAGCCGGTCGAAGAACGCGCTGCGGTTGGGCAGGCCGGTGAGCGGGTCGGAGTACGCGCGGCGCAGCAGCTCGTCCTGCGCGCTGCGCCGCTGCGTGACGTCCTCGGCCTGCAGCACGACGAAGCGCGTCGCACCGGAGAGGTCGCGGGCCACCGACGCGGCGAGGGCGACGCGGACCGCGCGGCCGTCGGGGCGGACGAACCCGCACTCGGCCTGGCCCTGCGCGCCGCTGTCGAGCACGTCGCGCACGAGCCCGGCGACGAGGAAGCGGTCGACGGGCTCGGCCAGCTCCTCGACGGGGCGCGCCCGCAGGTCCTCCGGCGAGCGGCCGAGCAGGTCGGCGAGGGCGGCGTTGACGAGGGTCCAGGTGCCGTCCACGGCGACGACGCCCATCCCGCCCGGCGCCGCGGCGAAGGCGGCCGCCATCGCGTCCTCGACGGCCCCGCTCGCCGCGAGCCCCTCCTTGCGGCCGGAGATGTCGCGCACCGCCGACACGAGCCCCTGCACCTCGCCGCGCTGGCCGGGCAGGGCGCGCACGCGGGCCTGCAGCCAGACGTACTCGCCGTCGCGGCGGCGGTAGCGGTACTCCGCCGTGGTCTCCCCGGCGCCGCGGTAGAGCGGGCGCAGCACGTCGCGCGTGCGCGAGGCGTCCTCGGGGTGGAGCAGGTCGAGCGGGTTGCGCCCGATGAGCTCGCCCGGCGCCCAGCCGGTGAGCGGGCGGATCGAGTCGCTGACCCAGGCGAAGCGGCCCGCCGCGTCGAAGGTCGCGAGCACGTCGCCCGCGGTGTCCACGGCGGCCCGCCGCTGCTCCGACAGCGCGACGAGCGCGTCAGCGGCGCGCCGCTCGGGCCCCGCCGCCCGCACGGTGACGAGGCAGCCGGCGACCTCTCCCCCGTCGCCCACGACGGGGGTGTACGTCGCCTCGTGGGCGCCCTCGGGGCCCCACGGGGTCGCGTCCCACACCTCGGCGCCCTCGAGGGCGCGGGAGACGAGCGCGGTCGCGCGGAACGCCAGGTGGGGCGGTAGGGCGTCGGGCAGCACCCGGCCGACGAGCCGCGCCGTGATGCCGTACGCCGCCAGCGCCGTCCCGGTCACCGACTGCACCCGCAGCCGGCGGTCGACGACGAGCAGGCTCGTGTGCGGCATGGCCGCCACTGCCTGCTGGACGAGCTCGCGCTGCATGCTGCGAGTCTGGGTCACGGGAAGCCGTTGCATGCGCACAGGTCCCCATCGCTGCCGGATCGGCACAGCGCCGTCACCCAGCGCAGCCGACGCGCACGCACTGTCGTGCGTGGCGCCGGCCGCGCCGGGTGACGGCGGGGCTGGCTCAGCGGGTCCGGGCTAGCGCAGCCGGACCGTGTCGGACTGCCGGCCCCCGAGCTGGTTGCCCGGGTAGGTCAGCAGCGCACCGAGGACGGGGTGGGCCCGCAGCGCCGCCGCGTCGACCGCGACCTGGAGCGTCGAGCTGCCGCCGGCCGGCACCTCGGTGACCAGGCCGTTGGTGATCGCCGGCGCGAACGGGTCGAAGGACCCGGGCGCGTCCGCGGAGTCGGTCCCGCTGCCGAAGATGCTGAACGTGTACGCGTCGACCGTGAGCGCGTGCTGCCCGGCCGCCGTCAGGCCGACGTCGGACAGGATGAACGGCACCTGGACCACGGAGGTGTCCTCCTGCGGGGACAGCTCGAGGTAGTCCACGATCGCGCCGGTCCCGAGGTCGAGGACGAACGACGCCAGGTTGCCGTCGAACGACCCGGTGGTGAGGTAGCCCTCGTCGAAGAGGAACACGTCGTAGTCCGGCTGCCCGTCGCCCGTCGTGTCGAGCAGGACGTCGGTCTCGCTCGCGTCGACCGTGCGGAGCGAGTCCCCGAGTGCGACGGCGACCACGCCGATGCCCTGGGCGCCGTCGCCGAGCGAGATGCTCGGGTCGGCGGCGAAGCCCACGTCCCGGATGTCCGCAGCACTCGAGCGGCCGGTGTCGGGACCGGAGTCGTGCTGCAGCCACGCCCACTCGTCGGCCTCACCGGCGCTCGCGGCCGGGTTGGTCAGCGTCAGGGTCTGCGGCGCCGTCGCGGCCGCCGAGGCCCTGACCGAGTGCGGCGTGACGCCGACCGCCGAGGCCGTGCGGGCGACCGCGAGGTACGGCACGCGCAGGGCCTTCCCGGTCGACGGCGTGAGGACGACCGCTCCCGCGAGCGCCTGCGCGTCCGAGGAGCCGGCGGGCACGTGGACCGTGACCCGGACCTTCGCGTCCTTGCCCGGCGCGACCGTGAGGGTGGCCGGGGTGATGGTCACGGTGGCCCCGGCCTCCGGGGACAGGGAGCGCGCGTCGCTGGTGGTGAAGGTGACCGGGGCGGTGCCCGTGTTGCGCACCCGCAGCGTCTGCGACTCGTCGATGGCGCCGGTGCTCTCGAGGTAGCCGAACGAGAGGCTCGTCCCCGCGCCCGCCGAGGCAGTCACGGTGGTGGAGACCGCCGCGTCCGGGTCGACCAGGCCGGCCCCGTCGAGGAGCTGGTCGTAGCCGCCGATGCGGCTGGGGTCGGCCGTGTCGACGATCGCGTCGTGGACGCGGGCCGGCGAGTAGCCCGGGTGCGCCTGGAGGACCAGCGCGGCGACGCCCGCGACGTGCGGCGAGGCCTGCGACGTGCCCGACTCGGTGAGCGGGCCGTTGCCGGTGCCGAAGCCCGCCGAGGTGATGCCCGAGCCCGGCGCGGCGACGTCCGGCTTCGCCAGCGAGCCCTCGTTCGAGGGGCCGCCGGAGGAGAACGACGTGGTCTGCGTGTAGGTCGGGTTGGGCAGCGGGGCGCCCGGCGCGAGCGAGACCGTCTGGCCGTCGAGCGCGGCCAGCGCGGGGGCCTGGTCGGGGGTCGCTCCGAGGAACGGGATGGTGACCCCGGGGATCGGGCCCTCGATGGGCGGGAAGCCCGGGCTGCTGTTGACCATGACGACGGCGACCGCGCCGGCGGCCTGGCCGAGCGTCGCCCGGTCCACGCGGGCGCAGACGCCGCGGGTCGTGACGACGATCTTCCCGGCCGTGCCGGCGTAGTCCGAGGCCGCGCAGCCGAGCGACTCGTCGGCGGCGGTGCTCGGGTCGTCGTGGAGGTAGACCAGCGGGGCGGAGGTCGTCGGCACGGGCGCGCCGTTCGACACCTGCAGCTGCAGGCTCGTCCCGCCGCTGCTCAGCACGGCGGTCGGCAGCGTGGCCGTCGAGTCGACGGCGGCCACGGAGATGGCGCCCTTCGCGACGCTCGGCGAGCCGACGATGTAGTCGGCGGGGCCGTCGTTGCCGGCGGAGACGACGGGCAGCGTGCCCGCCGCCGCGGCGCCGTCGAGCGCCTGCACCTCCGGGTCGTCCGGCCCGCTGAACGGCGAGCCCAGCGAGAGGTTGATGACGTCGAGGTGGTGCGAGACGGCCCAGTCGATGGCCTGGAGGATCGGGCCGTCGGCGACCGTCGCCTCCTCGCCGCAGCCGAACACCTTGAGGCCGTACAGCGTCGCCTCGGGAGCGACACCGGGCCCGACGCGGAAGCCGCCCGCGTAGGCACCCGGGCCGTACGGGCCGGTGAAGGTCGCGCCGGAGGTGGTCACGCCCTCGCCCGCGGCGATGCCCGAGACGTGCGTGCCGTGCCCGTTGCAGTCCAGCGGGTCGGGGTCGGGAGCCGGCGTCGGCGAGCCGGTCTTGCCGGAGGAGTCGTAGTCGTCGCCGACGAAGTCGTAGCCGCCCGCGACCTTCGCGGTCGGGAACGTGCCGGGCTCGATGACGGTGCGGTCGTTGGACTGGTACGCCGCGACCGTGCCCGGGCCGCCGAAGTCGGCGTGGGTGTAGTCGATGCCGGTGTCGATGACGCCGATGGTGACGCCCTTGCCGGTCACCCCGCGGCCCTGCCACACCTGGGGCACGCCGAGGAAGGGCACCGAGGTCGTGAGGTCGCGCGAGAAGCTGCGCTCCACCGTGAGGCTGGAGACCCCCTTGAGCTGCGCCACCGCGGCGAGCTGGCTGCGGGTGCCGCTCACGACGAGGCCGTTGTAGGCGTACTGCACCGCGAGGTCGACCGTGGCCCCGGTGGACGCGATGGCCTGGACGACGCCGCGCTGCTGCGCCTGGACCGCCTGCAGCGCGGCGCTGGCCTGGGCGGGGGTGAGCGTGGTGCCGGCGGCGGCCGCGGCCGCGGCGGCGCCGCCGACCGAGGGGGCGTCGAGGCCGACGACGACCCGCGTCGCCGCCTTGTCGCGGGCACGGGCGAGCACCTTCGCGACGGCGGCCTGGTCGACGTGCGGGTGCGCGTGGCGGGTGAGCGACAGGCCGTGGAACGTCGTCGTGCTCGCTGCGGTCGGGCCGGTCGCGGCAGCGGCGGCGGGCACTCCCGCGGCGGCGAGGCCGGCTGCGGAGAGCAGCACGGCAGCCGCGGTGGGCAGTGGGCGGGGTCGGGGCACGAGCCCTCCTGGGGGTGGCGGTGGAGTGCGGCAGACGGTAGCTGCCGGATGTTTCCCGCGGAAGCCCCTGAGCAGCAGCTCGTCCGCGGCACCGACTGGCCGGGGAGGCCGTCGGCGCCGTCGGGTACGTTGCGGGACGTCCCTCGGCGAGGAGGAGCTGCAGTGGAGTTCGCGAGGTTCGCCCACGCGGGCGGCACGGGGATCGGCGCGCTGGTGGGCGACGGGGTGGTGCCGCTGCGCGGCGCCGCGTCCCTCGCGGAGCTGCTGCGCCTGCCCGCCGCCCGCTCGCGCGAGGTGCTCCTGACCGCAGCCGGCAGCGGGGACGGGCTGCCGCTCGCCGACGTGCGGCTGCTGCCGCCGGTCGAGGGCCGCATGGAGGTGTGGGGCGCCGGCGTGACCTACGAGCGCTCGCGGGACGCGCGCGAGGAGGAGTCGGCGGGCGCCACCTGCTACGACGCGGTCTACGCGGCCGAGCGGCCCGAGCTGTTCCTCAAGGCCGCGGCCTGGCGGGTGCGCGCCGACGGCGTGGGCGCCGTCCGTCCCGACGCCACGGACTCGGTGCCCGAGCCCGAGCTGGCGCTCGTGCTGAGCTCCGCCGGCGAGGTCGTCGGGCTCACGCTCTGCGACGACCTCACCGCGCGCTCCATCGAGGGGCAGAACCCGCTCTACCTCCCGCAGGCCAAGGTCTACCGCGGGAGCTGCGTGCTGTCCCCCGTCGTCGTCACCCCCGACGCGGTCGAGGGCCCGGTGCCGATCCGCCTCGCGGTGCACCGCGACGGGCAGGTGGTGCTCGGCGGCGAGACCGACACCGGGCAGCTGCACCGCACGCTCGAGGAGCTGGCGGACTGGCTCTTCCGCCACCAGGACTTCCCGGACGGCGCGGTGCTGACGACCGGCACCGGCGTGGTCCCGCCGCTCGGCGAGGGGCTGCGGCCGGGCGACGTGGTCGAGATCGACGGCGGTCCGCTCGGGGTGCTCCGGCACCGCGTCGCCGGCGCGGACGAGCTGTCCCTCGAGGACGACGAGGAGGAGGCCCGATGACCGACGGGACGAGCGACGAGACGACTGAGGAGCAGCTGGACGCCGTGCTCGCGGCGGCGGCCGCCGCCGCACCGCAGTGGGCGGCGAGCGACCCCGCCACCCGGCGCCGGCTGCTCGAGGCGCTGGCGGTCGCCCTGGAGGGCGCGGTCGACGAGCTCGTCGCCCTGGCGCAGGAGGAGACCGCGCTGTCCACGGCGCGGCTGTCGGGCGAGGTCCGGCGGACCGCGTACCAGCTGCGCTTCGCCGCGGACGTCGTCGCGGACGGCGGCTACCTCGACGCGGTGCGCGACGAGCCCTCGCAGGACGCCGGGCTGCCGGCCCCGCGCCCCGACCTGCGCCGGGTGCTGCTCCCCCGTGGCCCCGCGCTCGTCTTCGAGGCGGGGAACTTCCCGTTCGCGTTCGGGCTGCTCGGCACGGACACCGCGGCCGGGCTGGCCGCGGGCTGCCCCGTCGTGGTGAAGGTGCACCCGGGGCACCCGCGCACCTCGCTGCGCCAGGCCGAGCTGGCCCGTGGGGCCCTCGACGCGGCGGGCTTCCCCGCCGGGCTGCTCGGCAGCGTCGTCGGCGGCGAGCCCGGCGTGCGCGCGCTGCGCGACCCCCGGGTGCGCGTCGCGACGTTCACCGGCTCGCTGCGCGGCGGGCTGGCCCTGCAGCAGGTCGCGCAGGAGCGGGCCGAGCCGATCCCGTTCTACGGCGAGCTCGGCAGCGTGAACCCCGTCGTCGTCACCGCCGCGGCGGCCGAGCGGCGCACCGAGGAGGTAGCGAAGGGGCTGCTGGACAGCGTGTCCGGCTCCGGCGGCCAGCTCTGCACCAAGCCCGGCCTGGTCCTCGTGCCCGCGGGGCCGCTGCCGGACCTGCTCGCCCGGCTCGTCGCTGAGCGCGCACCGGAGCGGATGCTCACCCCCGACGGGCGCGACCGCTTCCGCGAGGAGCTGGCCGAGCGCCGCTCCCTGCCGGGCGTCGAGGTGCTCGGGGCGGGCCGGCCCGAGGCGGCCGACGACCCGAGCGCGCAGCAGGTGCTGCTGCTCACCACCTCGGCCGAGCGGGCGGCGGAGCAGCTCGAGCAGCTGGCGCAGGAGGTCTTCGGCCCGGCGGCGGTCGTCGTCGCGTACGACGACGCGGCGGCGCTGGAGGAGCTGGTGCCGCGGCTGCCGGGCTCGCTCACCGGCACCGTGCAGTACGACCCCGAGGACCCCGAGGACGTGGCCCGGGCGGCCAGGGTCGCCGAGCTGCTCGCGGCCCGCGTGGGGCGCGTGGTCTTCAACGGCTGGCCGACCGGCGTGTCAGTGGCGCTCGCCATGCACCACGGCGGCCCGCCCCCCGCGAGCACCGACGACACGACGACCTCCGTCGGGGGCGCGTCGCTGCGCCGCTTCCTCCGCCCGGTCGTCTTCCAGGGGGCGCCGGAGCTCGCGCTGCCCCCGGCGCTGCGGGGCGCACCGGCATGACCACGGCGCTGTTCGAGCCGGCGGCGCCGGACCTGTACGCCGTCCGCACCTCCGCGCCGGGCCCGGACGGCGCGCTGCCCCTGACCGACCGCATGTTGCGCGAGGCGCCGAGCGGGGAGATCTTCGGGCTCTCGCAGAACGTCGGCATGGGCGCGGACCCGGCCCGCAGCGCGGACCCGCCGGCGCTCGTGCTCTCGACCCAGGGCGGGATGCGCGACGCCGAGGGCCGGCCGCTCGCGCTCGGCTACCACACCGGCCACTACGAGCTCGGCACGATCGCCTCGGTGGTGGCGCGCGAGCTCACCGGCGCGGGGCTGCTGCCGTTCGCCGGGTTCGTGTCCGACCCGTGCGACGGGCGCTCGCAGGGCACGACGGCGATGTTCGACTCGCTGCCCTACCGCAACGACGCCGCTATCGTCATGCGCCGGCTCGTCCGCTCGCTGCCGGGACGCGTGGCGACGGTGGGCATCGCGACCTGCGACAAGGGCCTGCCGGCGATGATGATGGCCCTCGCCGGCACCGGCGACCGTGCCGCGGTGCTGGTGCCGGGCGGCGTGACCCTGCCCCCGGAGCACGGCGAGGACGCCGGCACGGTGCAGACGCTGGGAGCGCGCTACGTCCACCGGCTGATCTCCCTCGAGGAGGCGGCGCAGCTCGGCTGCGTCGCCTGCGCCTCCCCGGGCGGCGGCTGCCAGTTCCTCGGCACGGCCGCGAGCGCGCAGGTGGTGGGCGAGGCGCTCGGGATGGCGGTCGGCCACTCCGCGCTCGCGCCGTCGGGCGAGCCGGTGTGGCTGGAGGGCGGCGTGCGCGCCGCGCGCGCCGCTGCGGCCATGGCCGCCGCCGGCGCCACCCTCCACGACGTGCTCGGGCAGGACTCCGTGCACAACGCGATGGTCGTCCACGCGGCCTTCGGCGGGTCGACGAACCTCCTGCTCCACATCCCGGCGATCGCCCACGCGGCCGGGCTGCGGCGCCCCACGCAGCAGGACTGGCTCGAGGTGTCCCGCGCGACCCCGCGCATCGTCTCGGTGCTGCCCAACGGGCCGGTCCACCACCCGACCGTCCGGGCCTACCTCGCCGGCGGCGTGCCCGAGGTCATGCTGCACCTGCGCCGGCTCGGGCTGCTCCGCGGCTCGGCCCGCACCGTCGAGGGCACGACGCTGGACGAGCGGCTCGACGCGTGGGAGGCCAGCGAGCGGCGTACGCGGTTCCGCGAGGTGCTCAGCACCCGGGGCATCGACCCCGACGACGTCGTGCTCTCACCGGAGCGGGCCGCGGAGTGGGGGGTGCGGCGCACCGTGGCGTTCCCGCGCGGCAGCCTGGCCCCCGAGGGCTCGGTGGTGAAGACGACCGCCATCGACCCGTCGCGCTTCGACGCGGACGGGGTGCTGCGCTTCACCGGTCCGGCGCGGGTCTTCACCTCGGAGAAGTCCGCGGTGGCCGCGGTGAAGGAGGACCGGATCCGCGGCGGCGACGTCATCGTGCTGCTGGGCTGCGGCCCGCTCGGCACCGGCATGGAGGAGACCTACCAGCTCACCTCGGCGCTGCGGCACCTGCCGATCGGCAAGGAGGTCGTGCTCCTCACCGACGCCCGCTTCTCCGGCGTCTCGACCGGCGCCTGCATCGGGCACGTCGGCCCCGAGGCGCTGGCCGGCGGTCCCATCGGCAAGGTGCGCGAGGGCGACCGGATCCGCGTCGAGATCGACACCGGGTCGCTCACCGGCAGCATCGACCTCGTCGGGACCGCTGACGAGGAGCTCTCCCCCGAGCAGGCGGAGGCGCTGCTCGCCAGGCGGGGTCCGGCTCCCGGTCTCGCCCCGGACGCCGCGCTGCCCGACGACACGCGGCTCTGGGCCGCCCTGCAGCAGGCGAGCGGGGGGACGTGGGGCGGCTGCGTCTACGACGTGGAGGCGCTGCTGCCGCTGCTGGGGAGCTCGCGCTCCTCGACGGCCACCACGGCCCCGCCGACCTCGACGACCCCGTCCCCGGCGTAGCGGACGAGGATCTCCGAGCCGACGCCCTGGCGGATGACGAGGTCGCGCTGCAGCGCCGCACCCAGCCGGATCGCGGCGGCCCCGGTGGCCTCGTCCTCGACGATGCCCATCGCCGTGGGGAAGACGCGGACCCGTACGCGCCCGGCGGCCTCGTCCTCCCACGCCCAGACGTGGAGGTGGGCGCCCGGGCCGGCGCCCGGGTGGGCGTCGACCTCCGCCGCCGAGCCGAGCTGGTGCGACTCGAACTCCGGCGCCCACGCGGCCCGCGCGCGGATCCAGGTCGTTGCCCCCTCGGTCCACGTGGGCACCTCCCCCGCCGGCGGGCGCAGCACGTCGACGGGCGAGCCGAGGCGGGCGAGCAGCCACGCCGTACCGACCAGCGGGTGGCCGGCCAGGGGCAGCTCGACCGCCGGGGTGTGGATCTGCACGACGGCCGCGCTGCCGGACGTGCGGACGAACACCGTCTCGCTGAAGCCGAGCTCCGCGGCGACGGCCTGGCGCTGCTCCGCAGGGAGCTCCGGCTGGTCGACGAAGGCGCCGAGGGGGTTCCCCCCGCGGCCGTCGGGGCCGACGAAGACGCTGACCACGTGGAGGTGCATGCACCAGTCCTAGCAGCACGGCGCTCTCCTAGGCTGGGCGCGCCACCCCGCCCCGGAGGTCCTCGTGCGCCGCGCCCCGCTCGTCCTGGTCTGCGCCCTGCTCGCCGCCGCTCCCGCCGCGCCCGCGCAGGCAGCGGCTCGGCCGCTGGCGGGCATCCGCGTCGTGCTCGACCCGGGGCACGACGGCGGCAACGCGAGCCACCCCTCCGTGATCAACCGGCCGGTCGACGCCGGCGGCTTCCGCAAGCCGTGCAACACGACCGGGACGAGCACGAACCACGGCTACGCCGAGCACGCCTTCACCTTCGCCGTCGCCCGTACGCTCGCGGCCCGGCTGCGGGCGCTCGGCGCGACGGTCGTGCTGACGCGGACCACCGACACCGGTGTCGGGCCCTGCGTGGACCGGCGCGCGCGCATCGCCAACGCGGCCCACCCCGACGTCGTCGTCTCGATCCACGCCGACGGCGCACCCGGGCGCGACCGCGGCTTCCACGTCATCGAGCCCGGACTGGCTCCGGACAAGGGGAACCGGGCGATCCTCACCTCGTCCGACCGGCTCGCCCGCGACCTGCGCGCGGCCGTCCTCGCGGAGGGCCCGCTCCCGGCGGCGCGCTACCCCGGCGGCATCATCACCCCCGGCCTCGCCCGGCGTACGGACCTGGCGGGGCTCGACCTCTCCCGCTACCCGGTCGCGCTCATCGAGTGCGGCAACATGCGCAACGCGACCGACGCGTCCGTGCAGAGCAGCGCCGAGGGGCGCAGCGAGATCGCCGACGGCATCCTCGCCGGGATCGAGGCGTTCGTCCGCCGGGGCTAGTCGGCCCTGCGGGCGGCCGCCAGCAGCTCGTCGCGGGCGACGATCTTCGCCCGCTGCCGGCCCAGCTGCTCGCCCAGCGCGCGCTCCGCCTGCTCGATCGCGTCCCAGCCCGCCCAGGTGACGACGGAGCCCGCCGGAAGCAGCTCCAGCACGTCGCCGCCAGTGCGCGCCGGCAGCCGCCCCGCCGCCGCGTCCTCCAGCAGCGCCGCGACGGTCTCGTGCGCGTCGTGCTTGTTGGTGCCGACGACACCGGTGGGGCCGCGCTTGATCCAGCCGGCGACGTACTCGCCGGGGCTGGCGGCCCCGTCGCGGAGGATGCGGCCCGCTTCGTTCGGCACCACGCCGTGCTCGACGTCGAAGGGGAGGCCCGTCAGCGGTGTGCCGGTGTAGCCCACGGAGGCGACCACCATCTCCACGTCCAGGACGCCGGAGGGCGTGCGCAGGCCCTCGACGACCGTCGTCCCGAGCAGCTCCTGGGGCGGCGCACCGAAGTGGACGACCAGCTTGCGGGGCCGTCCTCCCGGCTCCCGTGCGGCCCACTCGCGGACGACGGCGAGGTTGCGCCGCACGTGCGGGTCGGGGTGGTCGTCGGCGGCGCTGAGGTCGACGTCGCGGGGCTCGACGAGCACGTCGACGTCGTGGAGGTCCCCGAGCTCGCGCAGCTCCTTCGTCGTCCACTTCGCGTCACCCGGGCCGCGCCGGCCGACGACGTGCACGACCTCGACCGGGCTGCGCTCCAGCGCCTCGAGCACGTGCGGCGGGACGTCGGTACGGGCTAGCTCGGCCCCCGGCTTGAGCAGGATCCGCGCCACGTCGACGGCGACGTTGCCCATGCCGACCACCGCGACCGTGCGCGCCTTGCAGGTGAAGGCGTCGAGCCGGGTGTCGGGGTGCCCGCAGTACCAGGAGACGAACTCCGTGGCGGTGAAGCTCCCCGCGAGGCCGTCGCCCGGGATGCCGAGGTGCTTGCCCTGGGCGGCGCCGTACGCGTAGACGACCGCGTCGTAGCCCGCGCGCAGCTGCTCGGTCGACACGCCGCCCGGCTCACCGACACCCACGTTGCCGAGGAAGCGGACACCCGGCTGGGCGAAGGTCCGTGCGAGGGCGGTGGCGATCGACCGGATCTTCTCGTGGTCGGGCGCGACGCCGTAGCGCACCAGGCCGTACGGGCAGGGCAGGCGGTCGAGCACGTCGACCGCGATGCCGTCGGGCAGGTCGGGGGCATGGGCGGCCAGCGACTCGGCGGCGTAGATGCCGGCGGGTCCGGAGCCGACGATGGCTACGCGGAGCACGGGCCCACTCAACCATGCGAGCGGGCCCGTGCGACAGCCTTCCGCGCTGGCGTCGGGCCGTCTTCTCGCCCCCCTCCCGCCCGCCCCCTCCCGCCCCCTCGACCGAACGGCGGCACCCAGTGGTCCTCGGAACGCCACCGGGGCGCCCTGTTCGCTGCGGGGGCGCCCCGCCCGGAGCGAACGGCGGCACCCAGTGGCACGGGGAGTGCCACTGGGTGCCCTTGTTCGGTCGGGGGCGAGGGGCGCGAGGTGCGGGTGCTGCGCGCCCGGCCTCAGACCCCGGCGAGCTTGCGGCTCGAGGGGCGGACGTAGACCGCCCAGGTGACGACGAAGCAGACGGCGTAGAACGCGATGAAGGCGATGTACGCGCGGTCGCCGGTCTTGGTGTCGAGGAACGACTGGCGGAACGCGAGGTTGACGAGCACGCCGCCGAAGGCGCCGATCGCGCCGGCGATGCCGATGAGCGCACCGGAGCGACGGCGGAACAGCGTGTCGGCGGCCGCCCGAGGGCTGCCGGCTGCCATCTCCGCGTTGGCCTTCGCCCGGAAGATCGCGGGGATCATCTTGTAGGTCGACCCGTTGCCGACGCCCGAGAAGACGAACAGCGCGATGAAGCCGATGAGGAAGACGGGCAGCGAGTGCTGCTTCGATGCGGCGAGGACGACGGCGGCGGAGACGCCCATGGCGAAGAAGTTGACGAGCGTCACCCGGGAGCCGCCGAGCCGGTCGGCGAGCACGCCGCCGACGGGGCGGATGAGCGAGCCGAGCAGCGGACCGAGGAACGTGAGGTACGCCGCCTTGATCGGGGTGTCGAAGTCGGCCTTGAACTGCACCTGCAGCACCTGGCCGAACGCGAAGCCGAAGCCGATGAAGGAGCCGAAGGTGCCGATGTAGAGCAGCGAGATGACCCACGTGTGGGCGTCGCGCACGACGTCGCGCATGGCCCGCTGCTCGTTCTTGGCCTGGGCCAGGTTGTCCATGGCCAGCCAGGCGCCGACAGCGGCGATGACGACGAGCGGCACGTAGATCGCGAGGACGTAGCGCGGGTGGGACTTGCCGGCCGCCGCGAGGACTGCCAGGCCGACGAGCTGCACGGCCGCGACGCCGATGTTGCCGCCGCCCGCGTTGAGCCCGAGGGCCCAGCCCTTCTTGCGCTCGGGGAAGAACGCGTTGATGTTCGCCATGGAGGAGGCGAAGTTCCCGCCACCGACGCCAGCGATCGCGGCGACCAGCACCAGCGTGCCGAAGGAGACCCCGGGCTTGAGGACCGCGATGCCGACGAGGAGCGGGACGATGAGGAGCGCGGCCGAGACGACCGTCCAGTTGCGGCCACCGAACTTCGCGACCGCGAAGGTGTAGGGGATGCGCAGGACCGAGCCGACCAGCGTGGGAGTGCTGGTGAGCAGGAACTTCTGGGCCGGGGTGAAGCCGTACTTCGGTCCCAGGAAGAGCACGATCACCGACCAGATCGACCAGACCGAGAAGCCGATGTGCTCGGAGAAGATGGAGAACCACAGGTTGCGGCGGGCGACGCGCTCGCCCGTGTGCTCCCAGAAGACCGGGTCCTCGGGGCGCCAGTCCTCGATCCAGCGTCCGCCGGCGGGCGCGACGGAGACGGTGGCAGGAGGCGAGACAGTGAGCCCCTCGCCGGTGGGTTCAGTGGTCGTCGTCATGGCGAGGACGCTAGGAAGGCCAGGTTTCGCGGTGCACTCGCATGTTTCACGCTGGTGAAACTTCCCCCGCACACGGCTGGGGCGGCACCTGTGAGCCCTCTCACCGCGCTGAGCGCCCTCAGACCGCCGCGAGAGCCTTCGCGATCCGCTGCTCGGAGATCGGGTACGCGGTGCCGAGCTGCTGCGCGAACAGGCTCACCCGCAGCTCCTCCACCATCCAGCGCAGCGCGCGCACCTCGGGTGCCCGGCGCCGCGCGGGCGGGAGCTTCGCCACCCGGTCGTCGACGGCCTGGCGGGCGCGGCCGACCTGCGCCTGGCGCAGCCCGTCGCCGCGCGGGTCGTCCGGCAGGCGGTCGAGCCGGACGCTGGCGGCCCGGAGGTAGCGCGGCAGCTGGGCGAGTTGCGCGCGTCCGGTGGTGGTGACGAAGCCGGGGTGGACGAGCTCGCCGAGCTGGGTGCGCACGTCGGTGAGGGCGGGCAGCAGCACGACGCTCGTGAGCCGGCGGATGCGGGACTCCGCCTCGCGCAGCCCGTCGAGGGCGGCCTCGACGTCGTGGAGCAGCCCGAGCATGCGGTCGGCGAGCTCGGCTCGCACGTGCTCGGCGAGCTGCTCGAACTCGTCCGCGGCCCACACCGGGCCCCCGCGCTCGGCAAGGAGGTCGTCGACCGCGGCGGTGGCGACGTCGTCGAGCAGCGCAGCGACGCTGCCGTGCGGGGCGCGGGCGAGCGTCAGCTTGCTGGTGTTGGACAGGCCGCCCACGACCGCCTTCGTCGCGGTGGCGGCGGCGCGGAGCAGGAGGAGCCGCCGCGTACCGGCCCACATCGCCTGCTCCTGCTCGCCGGCGCCGCCGAGGACGCGGAGGGCGACCGTCTGGCCCTCGTCGACCAGCGCGGGGTGCCCGACGACGTCGAGGCCCTGGACCTGGCCCTGCGTGGTGCGCGGGATCCGCTCGAGCCCCTCCGGCCACGCGGTCAGCCCGCTCCGCTCGATGCCGCCCCCGGCGCGCCCCAGGGTGCGCTGCAGCTTCGGCTGCAGTTGACGGCGCAGGGCGGCGAGGTCCTTGCCGTGCGCCAGGACCTTGCCGCGCTCGTCCTCGACGGAGTACGTCATCGCCAGGTGGGCGGGCAGCCGCGCGAGGTCCCAGTCGCCGCGCTCGATCGCGACACTGCCCATCGCGCCGAGCTCGCGCTCGAGGAAGTCGAGCAGGTGTCCCTGCGGCGCAGGCGCTTCGCGCAGCACCGCCGCGGCGAAGTTGGGCGCGGGCACGAAGCTGCGGCGGATCGCCTTCGGCAGCGACCGGATCAGCTCGGTGACGAGCTGCTCGCGCAGCCCCGGCACCTGCCAGCCCAGCTCGTCGCCGCGGATGCGGTTCAGCACCGCGAGCGGGATGTGCGCGGTGACCCCGTCGGCGGCCGACCCGGGCTCGAACTGGTAGGTCAGCGGCAGCACGATCTCGCCCTGCCGCCAGGCGACGGGGTACGCCTCCTCCAGGTCCGCACCGGCGTCCGCGGGGACGAGCATGTCGAGCGTGAACGTCAGCAGGTCGGGCGTCTCGTGCCGGGCCTTCTTCCACCAGCGGTCGAAGTCCCTGCCAGACAGCACGTCCTTGGGCACGCGGGTGTCGTAGAACGCGAACAGCGTCTCGTCGTCCACGACCAGGTCGCGGCGGCGCGTACGGTGCTCGAGCTCGGCGGCCTCGGCCTTGAGCTCCTCGTTGCGCGTGAGGAACGCGTGGTGGGAGCGCCACTCCCCCTGCACGAGCGCATGGCGCACGAACATCTCGCGGCTGACCCCAGGGTCGATGCGCGAGTAGGTGACGCGGCGCTGCGCGACGAGGGGGACGCCGTAGAGCGTCACGCGCTCGTACGCCAGCACCGCCCCGCGCTCCGCCGACCAGTGCGGCTCGCTGTAGGTGCGGCGCAGCAAGGGGCCGGCGAGCTTCTCCGCCCACTCCGGCTCGATCTTCGCGACCGTGCGGCCCCACAGCCGGGACGTCTCGACGAGCTCGGCGGCCATGACCCACGCGGGCTGCTTGCGCGCGAGCGCCGAGCCGGGCCAGACGGCGAAGCGGGCGCCGCGGGCGCCGGCGTACTCCTTCGTGGCGGAGTCCTTGAGCCCGATGTGGCTGAGCAGCCCGGCGAGCAGGGACTGGTGGACGCGAAGGCCGTCGGCGGGCTCCTCGTTGAGCGCGAAGCCGAGCTGACGGGCGGTGGAGCGCAGCTGCTGGAAGACGTCCTGCCACTCGCGCACGCGCAGGTAGTTGAGGAACTCGTTGCGGCACAGGCGCCGGAAGGCGCTGGAGGACAGCGCGTCCTGCTGCTCCTGGAGGTAGTCCCAGAGCTTGAGCAGGGTGAGGAAGTCCGACTCCTTGTCGGCGAACCTCGCGTGCTTCTCGTCGGCAGCCTGCTGCTTGTCCGCCGGTCGTTCGCGCGGGTCCTGGATCGACAGGGCGGCGGCGATGACCATGACCTCGCGCAGGCAGCTGTTGCGCTCGGCCTCGAGCACCATGCGCCCGAGCCGCGGGTCGAGCGGGAGGGCCGCGAGCCGCCGGCCCACCGGGGTCAGCGCGTCGTCCGCGAGCGCGCCGAGCTCCTCCAGCAGCGTGATGCCGTCCTTGACCTGCCGGGTGTCCGGCGGCTCGACGAAGGGGAAGGCCTCGACCTCGCCGAGCCCCAGCGACGCCATCTGGAGGATGACGCTGGCGAGGTTGGTGCGCAGGATCTCGGGGTCGGTGAACTCCGGGCGGGACAGGAAGTCGTCCTCGGAGTAGAGCCTGATGCAGATGCCCTCGGCGACGCGGCCGCAGCGCCCCTGCCGCTGGTTCGCCGACGCCTGCGAGACGGGCTCGATGGGCAGCCGCTGCACCTTGAGCCGCGTGCTGTAGCGGGAGACGCGCGCCGTGCCCGGGTCGATGACGTAGCGGATGCCCGGCACCGTCAGCGAGGTCTCGGCGACGTTGGTCGCGAGCACGATCCGCCGCCCGGGGTGGGAGGAGAAGACGCGGTGCTGCTCGGCGGCGGAGAGCCGGGCGTACAGCGGCAGGATCTCCGTGTGCGGCAGGGAGAGGCCCGTGAGCGCGTCGGCGGCGTCGCGGATCTCGCGCTCGCCGGAGAGGAAGACGAGGATGTCGCCCGGTCCCTCGCGCGTCAGCTCGACCGCCGCGTCGCAGATCGCCCGCATGAGGTCACGCGGCTCGGACGCCTCGTCGTCGTCGCCCTCGACGAGGGGTCGGTAGCGCGTCTCCACCGGGTAGGTCCGGCCGCTCACCTCGACGACCGGAGCGCCGTGGAAGTGCTCGGAGAACCGCTGCGTGTCGATGGTCGCCGAGGTCACGACGACCTTGAGGTCGGGGCGGCGCGGCAGCAGCTGCTTGAGGTAGCCCAGGAGGAAGTCGATGTTGAGGCTGCGCTCGTGGGCCTCGTCGATGATGATCGTGTCGTAGGCCAGCAGGTCGCGGTCGTTCTGCAGCTCCGCCAGCAGGATCCCGTCGGTCATCACCTTGACGAGCGCGTCGCCGCCCCCGCGGTCGGTGAACCGCACCTTGAAGCCCACGGCGTCGCCCAGCTCCTGGCCGAGCTCCTCGGCGACGCGCTCGGCGACCGAGCGGGCGGCGATGCGCCGCGGCTGCGTGTGGCCGATGGCACCGCGCACGCCGCGACCGAGCTCCAGGCACATCTTCGGCAGCTGCGTCGTCTTCCCCGAGCCGGTCTCGCCGGCGACGATGACGACCTGGTGCTCCGCGATGGCGGCGAGGATGTCCTCCCGACGCTGGCTGACCGGCAGGTCCTCGGGGTACGCGACGGCGGGCACCCGCGCCCGCCGGGCGGCGACGCGCGCCTCCGCTGCGGCGAGCTCGGCGACGAGCTCGGGGCCCCCGCGACGACCGCGGCCGAGCCGGCGCCGGAGCCGCCGCTCGTCGCGCAGGGAGACCTGGGCGATGCGCTGGGCGAGACCCTGGCCGCCGCCGTCGTCGCCGCTCCCCGTCTGCATCTCGCGCTCGAGTCTACGGTCCGCGGGCGCGTCGGTGCCCTCACCTAGGCTGCGCCCATGACGAACGAGACCGGTACGACGGAGAGCGGCTCTGGGGCGCGCTGGGGCATCCTCGGCGCGGGCGGCATCGCCCGGGCCTTCGCGAAGGACCTCGCCCTGCTCGACGACGTGAGCATCGCCGCCGTCGGCTCGCGCGACCAGGCCCGGGCGGACGCGTTCGCCGACGAGGTCGAGGCGGACTCGGGCCTCCGGGTCGCCCACCGGCACGCGACCTACGAGGACCTCGTGGCCGACGAGAGCGTCGACGTCGTCTACGTCGCCACCCCCCACCCGGCCCACCGCGACGCCGCCGCCCTCGCCCTGCGCGCGGGCAAGCACGTGCTGGTGGAGAAGCCGTTCACGATGAACGCGCGCGAGGCGCGCGAGCTCGTCGACCTGGCGCGGGAGCACGACCGCTTCCTCATGGAGGCGATGTGGACGCGCTTCCTGCCGCACATCGCCCGCGTGCGCGAGATCCTCGCGGAGGGCACGCTCGGCCAGCTCGTCACGCTGACGGCGGAGCACGGGCAGTGGTTCCGCGAGGACGCCTCCCACCGGCTGTTCGCGCCGGAGCTCGGCGGCGGCGCCCTGCTCGACCTCGGCATCTACCCGCTCTCCTTCGCCTTCTTCGCGTTCGGGCGGCCCACGCGCGTCGCGGCCTTCGGGACGACCGCCTTCACCGGCGTCGACGCGCAGACCTCGATGCTGCTCGAGCACGAGGGCGGCCGGCACTCGCTGCTCACCACCACGCTGCAGGCCGCCACCGCCAACAAGGCGGTCATCGACGGCACCGAGGCGCGCATCGAGATCGACCGGACGTACTACACGCCGACGTCCTTCTCGGTCATCGCCCGCGACGGCTCCGTGCTCGAGCGCTACGACGCCCCGCACCAGGGCCACGGGCTGCGCCACCAGGCCGCCGAGGTCGGGCGCCGCATCGCCGCCGGCGAGCGCGAGAGCCCGCTGCTCCCCCTGGACGAGACCGTCGCGATCATGGAGACGATGGACGAGGTCCGCCGGCAGACCGGGCTGAGGTACGCCGCCGACGAGGGGTAGTACCTCCTCCGTGCCCGTCCTCGACCAGCTCCGGCCGGCGGTCCTCGGGCTGCGCCGCCGCGACCTCCAGCCCGGCGCAGCCCTCCGCGCCGCGGCCGGCGTCGCGCTGACCCTCGCGGTCGGCGTCGGCGCGGGCTCGCCCGCCTCGGCGGTCGCGGCCTGCGCCGGGGCCTTCAGCGTCGGCGTCGCGTCGCTGCAGGGCGGCTACCGCACCCGCGTCCAGGCGATGCTCGGCACCGTCCTCGCGATGGGCGCGTCGACCTTCGTCGGAGCGGTGGCGGTCGCCCACCCCGTGCTCGCCGTCGCCGCCCTCGCGGTCTGGGGCTTCCTGGCCGGGACCGCGACCGCCTTCGGCCCGTCGGGCACCGTCGTCGGCATCCAGGCGACGGTCGCGCTGCTCATCGCGGGCAGCTTCTCCATGACGCCGCAGCAGGCGCTGTGGCGCGCGGTGCTGGTCGCCGCCGGCGGGCTGCTGCAGACGCTGCTCGTCGTCGCCGTGTGGCCGCTGCGGACCTACGGCGCGGAGCGGGAGGGGCTCGCCACCGCGTACCTCGCGCTGGCGGAGCACGTCCGCTCGGGGCGGGCCGCGCCTCCCCCGACCGCGCCGTTCGACGACGCGGCGGCGCGCCTGGGCGACCCGCACCCGCTCGCCCGCGACAGCGCGCGGCACGCGTTCCGCTCGCTGCTGGACCAGGGCGTGCGGGCCCGCGCGGAGCTCACCGCCCTGCTGCACGCCCGGGAGCGGGCGACCGTCCGTGGCGAGGACGCAGGGGTGGCGGTGCTCGACGAGGTGCTGGCCGAGGCGGCCGACGCACTCGCCGGGGTCGCCGCCCTGCTGGGCCCGCACCTGCGTGCCGGTGCGCCGCCCCTCCCCCTCGACGAGCACGACCTCACCGTGCTGCGGCCCTCGGCCGCCGCCTCCGTGCGCGCGCTGCAGGGGCAGCTGCGCGCCGCCGAGCGTGCCGCGCGCCGCGACGGCCCGCCCTCGCCGGAGCTCGACCTCCCCGAGCACCGGCTGCTGCCCGCGCTGTCCGAGGCCCGGGTCACGCTGCGGGCCGCGCTCGACCGCCGGTCCGACACGTTCCGCCACGCCCTGCGCCTCGCCGTCGTGCTCGCGGTGGCGTCGACGCTGTCGCGGGTGCTGGGGCTCGGCCACGCCTACTGGCTGCCGCTCACGGCGATGGTCGTCCTGCGTCCCGACTTCAGCTCCACGCTGACCCGCGGGGTCACCCGGGTCGTCGGCACCGCCGCGGGCGCCCTGCTCGCGACCGTCGTCTCGGCGGAGCTGCGGCCCGTCCCGTGGCTGCTCGTCGCGCTGCTCGCGGTGTGCGCGTTCGCGGCGTACGCCGTCTTCCGCGCCAACCAGACGCTGTTCGCGCTGTTCCTCACCTGCTACGTCGTGTTCCTGCTCGCCCTCGTCGGACTCCCGGGACGCTCGGCCGCGGGCGGCCGGCTGCTCGCGACGCTGCTGGGCGGTGCGCTGGCGCTGGCCGCGTACGCCGTCTGGCCCACCTGGGAGCGGACCCGCGTGCGCGAGCGGCTCGCCGCCCTCCTCGACGCGCAGGCGGCGTACGCCTGCGCCGTGCTCCGCGCCTACGCCTCGCCGGGGTCGGCCGACCCGCGCGAGCTGACCCGCGCCCAGTCGGTGGCCCGCCGGGCGCGCGCGGCTGCCGAGGCGTCGGTCGAGCGCGCCGGCGCCGAGCAGCACCTGCCGGTCGCGCACGCCGGGCAGCACCCCGACGAGGTGTCGCTCGGCTCCGGCACGGTCGCGGCGATGCAGCGCTCCGCGGTCGCCGTGCTGACGCTGCAGGCCCGGCTGCCGGCCCGGGCGGACGCGGAGCCGCTCCCGGCGGCCGGCGCGTACGCCGACGTGCTCGAGGAGTTCACCGCCGCGCTCGCCGCCGCGCTCCGCGGAGCACCGGGCCCGGCGACGCCGGACCTGCGCGCGGCGCAGCTCGCGCTCGCCCGCGAGCTGGGGACGGCGAGCGTGGAGCGGCGGCTGCTCGCGCTGGAGACCGACGAGGTCACCGACGCGTACGACACCGTGCTGGAGCTGGCCTCCCGCCGCTAGCCCGCGACCGCGGAGCCGCCCACCTCGACGAGCACCTTGCCGACGCGGCCCTGGGCGACGGCGTCGTGCGCCTCGCCGATGCGCTCCAGCGGCAGCACGTGCAGCGGGAGGCCGCGCTCGTCGCCGACCCCGAGCGCCCCGTCCGCGACCGCGGCGCTCACCGCGGCGACGGCGTCGATCTTGGCCTGCTCGGGGATCGTGTAGACGAGGACGAACTGCCAGCGGCTGTTCGAGGAGAGCAGCTGGCGGACGGCCAGGGGGAACTCGTCCCCGCCGTCGTTGGCGTAGATCGCGACGACGGCGCCGCGCGCCAGCAGCTGCGCGTCCTTCTCGGCGTTCGCGCTCGGGGCGACCTCGACGACCACGTCGACGCCGCCAGCGGCGAAGCCGCGCACCGCGGCGACGACGTCCTCCTCCTTGTAGTTGACGACGAGGTGCGCGCCGGCCCGCTCGGCGAGGCGCGCCTTGTCCGGCCCGCTCACGGTCGTCACGACCCGCGCACCCGCCCAGCGGGCGAGCTGGATCGCCGCGTTGCCGACCGCCCCGGCGCCGCCCTGCACGAGGACCGTGCGGCCCTCCAGCGCGCCCGGTGAGAGCTGCGCGGGCGCGCCCTCGGCGAGGCTCAGCGCGCGGTGCGCCGTCATCGCCGGGATGCCGAGGCTGGCCCCCAGCTCGAGCGACGCGCCGTCGGGCAGCGGGACCGCGTGGTCCGCGGGGACGACGACGTGCTCCTGCGCGGTGCCCTCGGCCCGCTGCCAGGCGCACTCCCAGAGCCACACGCGCTCCCCGACGGTCCGCCCGGCGCCGGGACCGACCGCGTCGACGACGCCGGAGCCGTCCTGGTCCGGCACCTGCTCGGGGAACTTCAGCGGCTGGCCCGGGCCTCCGCCCTCGCGCGCCTTCCAGTCGGTCGGGTTGACGCCGGAGTACGCGACGCGCACCCGCACCTCGCCGGGTCCCGGCTCGGGCACCGGGCGCTCGGTCAGCTGGAGGACGTCGGAGCCGCCGGTGCGGGAGTACGTGATCGCGCGCATCCGCCCACGCTAGGACGCGGCTCCGGCGCGCGCTCCTCGGCCCCCTGTCCCGTGGCTCCCGGGATGGGCCAGGATGTGCACCATGGCATCCGATCGCGCCGGTCAGCCGGCTGCTCCCGAGGACCTGGTCGACGTCGCGCGGCTGGTGACGGCGTACTACACCGAGCACCCCGACCCCTCGGTGCCGGAGCAGCGGGTGGCCTTCGGCACGTCCGGGCACCGCGGCTCGTCGCTGAAGACCGCCTTCAACGACGACCACATCGCGGCGACCTCGCAGGCGATCGTGGAGTACCGCGCCGGGCAGGGGATCGACGGCCCGCTGTTCCTGGGCAAGGACACGCACGCCCTCTCGGACCCGGCGTGGTCGACGGCGCTCGAGGTGTTCGCCGCCAACGGCGTGACCGTGCTGGTCGACCCGAGCGACCGCTACACGACGACGCCCGCCGTCTCGCACGCGATCCTGCGGCACAACGCGACCGGGCCCGCCCACCGCGCCGACGGCGTCGTCGTCACGCCCTCGCACAACCCGCCGGCCGACGGCGGCTTCAAGTACAACCCCCCGGACGGCGGCCCGGCCGGCAGCGACATCACCGGCTGGATCCAGGACCGCGCCAACGAGATCCTCCGCGCCGGCATGGAGGGCGTGCGCCGCATCCCGCTGGCCCGGGCCCGCGCCGCCGAGACCACCGGGACGTACGACTTCCTCACGGCGTACGTCGACGACCTGCCCGCCGTGCTCGACATCGACGCGATCCGCAGCGCCGGTGTCCGCATCGGTGCCGACCCGCTCGGCGGCGCCTCCGTCGACTACTGGGGCGCGGTGGCCGAGCGCCACCGGCTCGACCTCACCGTCGTCAACCCGCTCGTCGACCCGACCTGGCGCTTCATGACGCTCGACTGGGACGGCAAGATCCGCATGGACTGCTCGTCGCCCTCGGCGATGGCGTCGCTGATCTCGCGGCGCTCGGAGTTCCAGATCGCCACCGGCAACGACGCCGACAGCGACCGCCACGGCATCGTGACCCCGGATGCCGGGCTGATGAACCCCAACCACTACCTCGCGGTCGCCATCGCCTACCTGTACGCGCACCGACCCGACTGGCCCGCGCAGGCGGGGATCGGCAAGACGCTCGTCTCCTCCTCGATGATCGACCGCGTGGCCGCCGACCTCGGGCGCACGCTCGTCGAGGTGCCGGTCGGCTTCAAGTGGTTCGTGCCGGGGCTGTTCGACGGGTCGGTCGCCTTCGGCGGCGAGGAGAGCGCGGGCGCGTCGTTCCTGCGCCGGGACGGCTCGGTGTGGACCACGGACAAGGACGGCATGCTGCTCGCGCTGCTCGCCTCGGAGATCCAGGCGGTCACCGGCTCCTCGCCCTCCGAGCACTACCGCGGCCTCACGGAGCGCTTCGGCACCCCGGCGTACGCGCGGGTCGACGCCGCGGCGTCGCGCGAGGAGAAGGCCGTGCTCGCCAAGCTCTCGCCGGAGCAGGTGACCGCGACGGAGGTGGCCGGCGAGCCCATCACCGGCATCCTCACGACCGCTCCCGGCAACGGCGCGGCGATCGGCGGGCTGAAGGTCACCACGGAGTCGGGGTGGTTCGCGGCCCGGCCGTCCGGCACGGAGGACGTCTACAAGATCTACGCGGAGAGCTTCCGCGGCGAGGAGCACCTCGCCGAGATCCAGTCCTCGGCGCGGGAGGTCGTGAGCGCGGCGCTGGGCAGCGCCTCCTAGACCCTCCATCCCGTCCAGCCGGTCTGGCCCGTCCCGCCCGGTCCGGGTCGTGGCGGGCCGCGCCCGGTCGTACCCTTCCGGCGTGGGTCCAGTGCTCGTCGACGGCGCGGAGGGCGATGCGCCGCGCCCGCACGACGTCGACCTGCTCGCGGCCGAGCCGCTCCCCGACCCTCCGCCGCGCCCCGGCTCGCGCCGCCACTGGATCGGCACCGCCGTCGCCGTCGTCCTCGCAGGGCTGCTCGGCGGGCTCGTCGGGGCAGGCGTCCAGCAGGAGGGGACGGACAGGAGGGCCGCGCGCACGGCCGACGACACCGTCGCACTGACGCTGGTCGACCTCAGCCTCGACTGGACGTCGTTCCGGCCCGGCACCGTCGTCGTCGCCCTCCGCAACACCGGACCTCGGGCCGTCACCATCACCTCGCTGCACTCGCCGGGCGGCGGTCTCATCGGGCGCGACCTGCCGCTCCCCGTGGCCGCCGGGGACGTCGGCTTCGTCGCCATGGGGTTCGGGTCGACCTGCGAGCCCGGTCCGCAGCGGCGGCTGGTCGCCGGCGTGACCACGCGCTCGGGCGGCACGCACCAGGTGCAGCTCGACGTCGTGGGCGACGAGGAGGAGGAGGCCTTCGTGGCCGAGTCCGTGAGCCAGGTGTGCGGCAGGGACCGCGATCTGCCCTCGGGCAGCGCTGTCGGCTGACGAACCCGTGGGCCGCGAAGGCTCCCGTCGCCCGAACGCTCCCGCGCTGCCGCCGCCGCGCGTGGTGCGGCACGGACCGGGCCCCGGCCTCCCTGGTGGACCAGTCGTCGTCCGCGAGACGACCTCGATCTCAGGTCGAGGGTGAGACTCGGGACTCACAAGGGCGACCGCCGTCCATGGACCTCACGTGGAGGATGACCCTTAAGGGGCGCACGGGCAGCCGAAGGACTGGCAAGGCTGGCCTCAGTGTGGTTAGCCTTACCTCGTGACCCGCAACCTCTCGGACTGCGACCCGGGCGACGCGTGCACCCTGCGCCGCGTGCTCGGCCCCCGCCCCCAGGCGCGTCGCCTGCTCGAGCTCGGGCTGGTGCCGGGGACCGCGCTGCGGGTCGTGGCGCGCGGAGCCACCGGTGGCCTCCTGGTCGCGGCCGGGACGGCGCGCGTCGCGGTCGACGCGACGGTGGCCCGCCTGCTGGTCGTCGACGCTCCCGCCGCCGCCTGACCGGCGTGGCGTCGCCCACCCTGCTCCCCGTCGCGGGGACGAGCACCCCCCAGCACGCGCCGGCGCACCACCACGCGCAGGGCCCGACGGCCTCCTGCTGCCCGGCGCCTCCGCGCGCCGAGGCCGGCGCGGTCGCGACGGTCGTGCTCGTCGGCAACCCCAACGTCGGCAAGTCGACGCTGTTCAACGTGCTCACCGGCGCCTCCCAGACGGTGGGCAACTGGCCGGGCAAGACGGTCCACGTCGCGGAGGGCACCTGGCGCCCGGACGGGAGCAGCGGCACCAAGCTCACCGTGGTCGACCTGCCGGGCACCTACAGCCTGGTCCCGGCCTCGCCCGACGAGGAGCTGACCCGGGACCTGCTGGCCGGCAGTGCGGAGCGGCCGGACCTCGCGGTCGTCGCCGTGGACTGCTCGAACCTCGCGCGCAACCTCTACCTGCTCTCCCAGGTCCTCGACACCGGCGTGCCGGTGGTCGTCGCCCTCACCATGACCGACGTCGCCGCCGCCCGCGGGTCGGCCGTCGACGCCGCCGCCTTCGCCCGGGCGGTCGGCGTCCCCGCCGTCGTCGTGCGGCCGCGCGAGCGCGTCGGCACCACCGAGCTCGGGACGGCCGTCCTCCTCGCGCTCGCCGCCCGCAGCGTGCCGCGCCCCAGCGACCTCGGCGCGGACGTCGAGGCCGAGCTGGCCCCGTTGACCGCCGAGCTCGGCAGCCGCTGGGCGGCGGTCGAGGCGCTGAGCGGGGACGACCCCGCCGCCGCGCCGGCCCGTACGCGGCTGGTCGAGCGCGCGGAGGCCGAGCAGGTCGACCTCGACCCCGAGCTGGCCGGGCTGCTCGATGCGGAGACGCTGGTCGCCGAGCGCCGCTACGCGTGGGCGCACGCCGTCCTCGGGCAGGTCCAGCCGGGCGCGGCCGGGCACACCACGACCTGGACCGACCGCATCGACCGCGTGCTCACCTCGCGCTGGGCGGGCGTCCCCGTCTTCCTCGCCGTCATGTGGGCGGTCTTCACCGCGACCACGCGGCTCGCCGCGCCGATGCAGGCCGGGCTGCAGTCGCTGCTCGACGGACCGGTGCACCGCGGCGTGGTGTGGGCCCTGGACACCACGCACGTGACGGCGCCCGTCCTGCGCGGGCTCGTGCTCGACGGGCTCGTGTCGGGCGTCGGGCAGCTGCTGACCTTCGTCCCGCTGATGGCGGTGATGTTCGTCGTCCTCGCGCTGCTCGAGGACTCGGGCTACATGGCGCGCGCGGCGTTCGTCGTCGACCGGCTCATGCGCCTCGTCGGCCTGCCCGGCCGCGCGTTCCTGCCGCTCATCGTCGGCTTCGGCTGCAACGTCCCCGCGCTCGCCGGGACGCGGATCCTGCCCAACGCACGCGACCGGCTGCTCATCGGCATGCTCATCCCCTACGTCACCTGCAGCGCGCGGCTCACGGTCTACGTGCTGCTGGCCAACGTGTTCTTCGGGAGGGCCGCGGGCTCGGTGGTCTTCGCGATGTACCTCGTGTCGATCCTCCTCGTGGTCGTCATGGGGCTGCTGCTGCGCCGCACGCTGTTCCGCGACACGGCGCGCGAGCCGCTCGTGCTCGAGCTGCCGCCCTACCGCCGCCCCACGCTGCGCGTGATCGGCCGCTCCTCCTGGGTCAAGGTCCGCGGCTTCCTGCGCACCGCCGGCGGCGTCATCGTCGCGACCGTCACGGCCGTGTGGCTGCTCTCCTCGATCCCCCTCGCCGCCTCGGCGGGCTCCGGTCTCGGCTCGGTGAGCATCGAGCAGAGCGCCTTCGGGCGCGGGTCGCAGGCCCTGGCCCCCGTCTTCGCCCCCGCCGGCTTCGGCGACTGGCACGCGGCCTCCGCGCTGATCACGGGCTTCGTGGCC
This sequence comes from Motilibacter rhizosphaerae, assembly GCF_004216915.1. Taxonomy (NCBI): domain Bacteria; kingdom Bacillati; phylum Actinomycetota; class Actinomycetes; order Motilibacterales; family Motilibacteraceae; genus Motilibacter; species Motilibacter rhizosphaerae. The sequence goes on along the minus strand of NZ_SGXD01000005.1, from coordinate 86,194 downwards.
AAGGAGGCCGTGGTCGCGACCCAGGCGCAGACCTACGCCGCGGCCGAGCCGACCGACATGCACCAGGCCGGTGCGCTGGGCAGCCAGCTGCGCGCGAGCTTCGAGGCCAGCTCCGGCGGCCACCTCACCCCCGCGGTGCTCGCCTTCATGGTCTTCCTCCTCGCCTACACCCCCTGCATGGCGACGGTCGCGGCGCAGCGCGCCGAGATCGGGATGCGGCTCACGCTGATCGGCATGGGCATGCAGCTCGCCGTCGCGTGGGGCCTCGCGGTCGCGGTCTTCCAGCTCGGGCGGCTGGTCCTATGAGCTCCCCGACCGCGCTGCGCCAGGTGCTCCTCGAGGTGCGCGGTGCCGCCGGCGGCGGGGTCCGCCTCGACGACGTCGCCCGCCGCGTCGGCGCCTCCGTCGCCGAGGTCTCGGCGATGGTCGACTACTGGGTGCGCAAGGGCGCGCTCGTCGCCGAGCCGCTGGCCGGCGGCTGTCCTGACGGGGGCTGCGGCACCTGCCCGTCCGGCGAGGGCGACGCGCCGGGCTGCGGCAGTCCCGGCCCTGCGGTCGGACCGGTCGCGATCTCCATCGCCCGCCGGCCGTGACGACCCTCCCGCTCGTCCCGCTGCCCCGCACCGTCGTCGAGACGGGCACGCCGCTGCCGCTGACCCCGGGCGAGCCGCGCCTGGCGCTGCCCGAGGGCTGGGACCGCGCCGGCGCGTACGCCGTGGAGCTGCTCGCCGGCCGCAGCGTCGCGCTCACCGTCGAGCTGGCGGACCTGGTCGGCGAGGCGCACGAGCTGCGCACCGGTCCGGAGGGCATCGAGGTGCGCGCGGGCGCCGAGGTCGGGGCCTTCCGCGCGCTGACGACGCTCGCGCAGCTGCTGGACGTCGCCGGCGACGCGCTGCCCGGGGTGGAGGTCGCCGACGAGCCGCGCTTCCCCCACCGCGGGGTCATGCTCGACGTCGCCCGGCACTGGCTCAGCCCCGACGAGGTCTGCCGCTTCGTCGACCTCGCCGCGGCGTACAAGCTCGACGTGCTGCACCTGCACCTCACCGACGACCAGGGCTGGCGGCTGCCGGTGCCCGAGTGGCCCGCTCTCGCGGAGGTCGGCGGGCGCGGCGCGGTGGGCGGGGACCCGGCACGCGCGTACGCGCCGGAGGAGCTCGCGCGCATCGTGCAGCACGCCGCCGACCGCTTCGTCACGGTCGTGCCCGAGACCGACATGCCGGGCCACACCAACGCGGCGTTGGCTGCCTGCCCGGAGCTGAACCCCGACGGCGTCGCGCCCGCACCGCGGACCGACACCGAGGTGGGCTACAGCTCGCTCGACGTGCGGTCGGAGACCACGTGGGCGTTCGTCCGCGACGTGCTCGCCGCGGCCGCGGCCGCCTTCCCCGGCGCCCCGCTGCACATCGGGGGCGACGAGACGCTGGAGACCCCGCACGACGACTACGTGGCCTTCGTCGCCCGGGCGAGCGGGGCCGTGACCGCCCTCGGGCGCCGGCTCGTCGTCTGGGAGGAGGCAGCGGCGGCCGTCCTGCCGCCGGGCTCGCTGGTGCAGGTCTGGCACCGCGGCACGGAGGGCGCCCGGGCCGCGCAGGCCGCCGTCGCCCAGGGCTGCGGGCTGGTGCTGTCGCCGGCCGACCGGACCTACCTCGACCTCAAGTACGACGAGGGCTTCCCGCTCGGCCTGACCTGGGCCGGGACGCTGCCGCTGCGGCAGGCCTACGACTGGGACCCGGTCACCCTGCTCGACGGCGTCGACCCGGCCGCGGTCGAGGGCGTCGAGGCGGCGCTCTGGAGCGAGACGCTGCGCACGCTGGCGGACGTGGAGACGATGGCGCTGCCGCGGCTGCTCGCCACCGCCGAGGTCGGGTGGTCGGCGCAGGAGCGTCGCGACTGGGCAGGGTTCCGCGAGCGGGTGGCGGCCTGCTCCCCCGGCTGGACGCGGCGCGGCCGGCACTGGCACCCGGCGGACGGGGTCGACTGGCCGGCTGCCCCGCCAAGACCGCCCGGACTGCCCGGAGGCACCGGGCCCGCGACCGGTAGATTGCCCGCGTGACCGACGTGATCTCCACCGAGCGCCTGGTCCTGCGTCCCTGGACGCCCGACGACGCCGAGGCCGCGCTGGCGGTGTTCGGCGACGCCTCGGTGGCCCGCTGGCTGACCCCCGCGATGTCCGCTCCCGCCGACGTCGAGCAGATGCGCGAGCACCTCGAGCGCTGGGCCGCCGAGCAGGCCGGGCTGGAGACGCCGCGCGGGCGCTGGGCCGTCGAGCGGGCCGCGGACGGCGTGGTCGTCGGCGGCATGGAGCTCCGCCCGCTCCCGCCGTACGACGAGGACATCGAGATCGGCTGGCAGCTCGCCCCGGGGCACTGGGGCCAGGGCTACGCCACCGAGGCCGCCCGCGCCGTGGCGCAGTACGCGTTCTCCGAGGCCGTCGAGGAGGTCTTCGCCGTCGTGCGCCCCTCCAACGAGCGCGCGACCGCCGTCGCCCGCCGCCTCGGCATGGAGTGGGTCGGCGAGACCGACAAGTACTACGGCCTCGTCCTGCAGGTCTACCGGCTGCGCCCCTCCGACCTCGCGGAGACCCCCGCCGCCTGAGCCAGCCCGCGCAGGTAGCCCCGCACGTAGCCGGCGATGACGAGGCGCGCCAGCGGCGGCGCCAGCCGGGCGGGCAGCGCCACGGCGCGGGAGACCGCGCGGACGTGCACGCTGACCTCACCCGTGCTGCCGTCGGGGCGCAGCTCGCGGCGCACGACGAAGCCCTCCTCCCCCACCTCGGGGTGCAGGGGCAGGGTGCCGTAGGCGAAGCCGTACGCGTCGGGCTCGTCGACGACGCGCACGATGCGGCAGGCGGCGACGACCGCGCCCCAGCGCAGCCCGGCCACGACGACGACCTCCTGGCCGACGCGCAGCGGCGGGCGCTCCGGCTCGAGCACGACCCCGACCGCGGCGTGCGCGGCCCAGCCGTCGAGGGCGGCCCGGGCGGCCTGCCAGACCGCGTCGCCGGAGCCGACGGTCCGTGACGCGCTGCTGACGCCCCAGCCCGCGGGCAGGACGGGGGCCGCCTCGAGGCTGATCCCCTGGTGCTCGTAGGTCAGCGGCTGGCCGGACTGCCTCGCGAGCAGCCGGACGAGCGCGGCGCGCGAGGGGCGCCGCAGGCGCAGTCCGCTCACGGCCGCTCCTCCCCCCGGCGCGACACCCTGGGGCCGACCATCTGGTCGGCGAAGCCCTCGATCCCGCCGGGGATGCGCGAGAGCGCGATGTCGAGCGCCTTGTCGACGGGCGGCACCTCGCCGAGCCGGGCGAGCCCGCTGATCCGGGGCACCGACACCTCGCGCGACCAGGGGCTGCGCAGCGTACGGGCCACGGCGCGGGCGACCAGCGACGGCGGGATGCCGGGCGACAGCCGCGGGTGGGCGTCGGCGTCGCTGCTCGGCTCGTAGCCGTGGCCGCGGGCGAGCCACTCGGTGCGGACGGCCACCGGGTTGACGGTGTGCACGCGGACCCCGCGCCCCGACACCTCGCGGCGCAGCCCGCGGGCGAAGCCCTGCACGCCGGCCTTGGTCGCGCAGTAGACGGTGAGCGGCGGGACCTGGGACCACGCCGCGATGCTCGACATGACGACGAGGTCCCCGCCGCCGTCGGCGAGCAGCGCCGGCAGCGCCGCCCGGGCGAGCTGGACCGTCGCCGTGAGGTTGACCGCGATGACGCGCTCGACGTCCTCGGCCGGCATGTCCTCGACGAGGCCCGCCCAGCCCTGGCCGGCGTTGAGCACGAGCGCGTCCAGCCGCCCGTGGCGCTCGAGGACCTCGGCGAGCAGCGACGCGCGGTCCTCCGGCACCGTGGTGTCGGCACGGATGCCGTGCGTCCCCGGCAGCTCGGCCACCGTCTCCTGGAGGCGCCCCTCGTGCCGGCCGCACACGACGACCGTCGCGCCCTTGCGGTGCAGCAGCTTGGCCGTGGCCCGGCCGATCCCCGCGGTCCCGCCGGTGACGAGGACGACGCGGCCGGTGAGGTCGAACCGGGACGGCGTCCTCACGAGGCGTCGTCCACGCGCGTCTCCACCTCGCCGGCGAGCAGGTCCAGCGCCTGCCCCACCAGCTCCTCCGCGCTGTCCGGCGCGCCGCCCGCGAACTCCAGGTCCAGCCGGACGACGCTCGTCCCCGCGTCGGCGTCCTCGACCTGCAGGTGGCCGGCGTACCCCGAGCCGTGGCCCCAGCTCGCGCGGAGGTTCGCGCGGTCCACCTGGAGGGCGGGCTCCTCGCCCTCCGGCAGCCCGAGCACCGGCACCCAGCGGTGGAGCTGCGCCGGGTCGGTCGCCACCTCATAGGCGACCTCGGCGGGCGCGGGCATGCTGCGTTCGCAGCGGATCGTCGTGGACGGCATGGTCGTCTCCTCCCCGCGCCGTGCCGCCCGCGAACCGCGCTGCCACGTTTCCGGCCGGTTGCGCGCTTGTCCCCCTGCCGATCGGGGCAGACGTGGTTCATGAAGACCCCGCGGCCACGAGGGCCGCTGAGCGAGGCGGTCCTCCGCGAGCTCCACGGCGGCACCCTGTCCGAGGCCACCCTGGGCTGCGCGCGTGCCCGGGCGGCCGAGACCCGCGACGCGCTGACCGACGAGGACGTCCAGGTCGCCCTGCTCGCGCTCTACGAGCTGCACTACACCGGCATCGACGGTGTGCCGGACGAGGCCGAGCAGGAGCCGAGCGTGCTCGCGGTGCGCCGGGCGCTGGAGGCGGCCGTCGAGCGCGACCTGCGGCGGCTGGTGGCGCGCACCCCGTTCGCGGCGGTGCTCGCCGAGGACGACGGCGAGGACGTCGACCTGGCGCTCGAGCGGGTCATCGCCGCCGACGACGGCCCGTCGCTCTCGCGCTACCTCTCCCGCCACGGCGACCTCGCGCAGTGGCAGGAGTTCCTGCGCCACAAGTCGCTCTACCACCTCAAGGAGGCCGACCCCCACACGTGGGTCGTGCCGCGGATCCGCGGACGCGCCAAGGCCGCACTCGTCGAGATCCAGGCCGACGAGTACGGCGGGGGCAGTGCCGTGCGCCTGCACTCGGCGATGTTCGGCCGGATGATGCGCGAGCTCGGGCTGGACGACACGTACGGCGCGTACGCCGACGACGCGTCCGCCGAGGCGCTGTGCGCCGCGAACCTCATGAGCTTCTTCGGGATCGCGCGCCGCTGGCGGGCCTCCGCCCTCGGCCACCTCGCGGGCATCGAGATGACGTCGACGGAGCCGTGCCGGCGGCTGGCCGCGGGGCTGCGCCGGCTGCGCCTGCCGGAGTCGGCGACGCTCTACTACGACGAGCACGTCGAGGCCGACGCGGTGCACGAGCAGCTGGCCTCGAAGGACATGTGCGGGTCGCTCGTCGCGGCCGAGCCGGAGCTGCGCGCGGACCTGCTGTTCGGCACCGCGGCGTACCTCGCGGTCGAGGGGATGTTCGGGGAGAGCCTGCTGCGCGAGTGGGGGGCGCTCGCGGAGGCGGCCGCCGCCTGACCGGGTGGTGGTCCTGGCGTCACGGTCGTAGGAGCGCTACGGTCGTGACATGACGCCGCCCGTGCTCCTGCCCGCCCCGTCGCTCGTCAGCGAGAGCCCGGCGTGGGCGGCCCTGAAGGGCGCGGTGGAGCAGCTGCGCCCGCACCTGGCGGGGGACGGCTCGCTGTCGCCGGAGGGCGACCTCACCGTGGCGCAGGAGTCCCTCGCCTCCGCCGTGGCTGCCGTGGCAGAGCTGGCCCCGGCGTTCCCGCACGACGCGGCGTACCTCGCGGCCGTGCAGCGCGACCTCGAGCGCTGGCGTGACGGGGGTGTCGGCGTCCCCGACTTCCTCGACTCGCTGCTCGAGTTCCACCCGGAGCAGCAGCGCGTCGACGGTGTCGAGCACCTCGTCGTCTTCCCGATGTACACGCAGAACGGCAACCCGGACCGGCACCTGGAAGCCGTGCTGCTCAAGGTGACCTGGCCGGCGTGGGTCGCCGAGGTCGAGGCCGGCGACTACGCCAACCCGATGTTCGTGCCGGTCGAGTTCCTCGACTTCACCGCGGGCTACGACACCAACTCCGCGGTGCTCTTCCCCGAGACAGTCGCCGTCCGCGAGGTCCCGCGCTTCACGTGGGGCGCGATCTTCTGCGACCGCGAGGCGGCCCGCTTCCGCACGGTCATGCGCGCGGCGCTGGACGTGCTGCGCCTCGAGCTGCCGGCGGACGTGCAGGTGCTGCTCGACGACCAGCGCGTGGCGCAGGAGACCTTCGTGCTGTGGGACGTCATCCACGACCGCACGCACATGCACGGCGACCTGCCGTTCGACCCGTTCATGGTCAAGCAGCGCATGCCCTTCTGGCTCTACGCGCTCGAGGAGCTGCGCTGCGACCTCACCGCCTTCCGCGCGGCGGTCGAGCTCGACCGGGCCGGGGTCGCCGGCGCACGGCTCGCGCAGTACGCCATCGTCCTCGACCGCGCCCTGCGCTTCCCGCTGGCCGGGTCGCGCGTGCGCAACTACGACGGGCTGGGCGGGCAGCTGCTCTTCGCCTTCCTCCACCGCCGCCGGGTCGTCAACTGGACCGACAACCGGCTCAGCGTCGACTGGGAGGCGCTGCCCGACGCCGTGCTCGCGCTGCTCGAGCAGATCGAGGACCTCTACTGGCGCAGCATCGACCGGCCCAAGGTCTCCCACTGGCTGGCGGCCTACGAGCTCGTCACGACCTGCGTCGAGCCGCACCCGGCCTCGACCTGGGCGCGCGGCCGGGAGGCGCTGCCGCTCGACGGGCCGCCGAAGGAGCTCACCAACCTCGTGCTGCCGGACGAGTTCCCGCTGAGCATGTTCTTCGAGGCGCTGAGCAAGAAGATCGGCCCGGTCATCGAGTCGACGCGCGGGATCCGCGCGTGACCGGTGTCGCCGGCCGCACGGTCGTGGTGACCGGGGCGAGCGGCCCCGCGGGGCGAGCGACGGTCGCCGCGCTGACCGCAGCGGGGGCGTCCGTCGTGGCGGTCTCGCGCGACCCGTCGGCGCTCGAGGCTCCCGGCGTCCGGGCGGAGGCCGTCGACCTGCTGGACGCCGCGGCCGTCGCGGGCCTGGCCGCTCGGGTCGGCCCCGTCGACGGCGTGCTCCACCTCGTCGGAGGCTGGCGCGGGGGCAAGGGGTTCGCCGCGAACACCCTCGAGGACGCGGAGCTCCTGCACGACGCGCTGGTCCGTACGCTGCAGCACGTCACCCTCGCGTTCCACGAAGTGCTGCGCGCCAGCGACGCCGGGCGCTTCGCGATCGTGTCGGCGGCGGCGGTCGAGCGCCCGACGGCGGGCAGCGCGGCGTACGTCTCGGCGAAGGCCGCGGCGGAGGCGTGGACCCTCGCCCTGGCCGACTCGTTCGCGGGAACCGCTGCTGCCGCGCACATCCTGGTCGTGCAGGCGATCGGCGAGCGACCCGGCTGGACTCCCGCCACGACGCTCGCCGACGCGCTCGTGCGACTCTGGGACACGGACGCGCAGGACCTGAACGGACGACGAGGGGGGCTGGCCGCGTGAGCGAGCAGCGACACGACCCGCAGCTGCGCGGCTTCGCCAGCGACAACTACTCCGGCATCCACCCCGAGGTGCTCGAGGCGATCGGGCGGGCCAACGGCGGGCACCAGACGGCGTACGGCAACGACGTCTACACCGGGCACCTGCAGGAGGTGTTCCGGCAGCACTTCGGCCCGCAGGCGCGGGCGTTCCCGGTCTTCAACGGGACCGGCGCCAACGTCGTGGCGCTGCAGGCGCTCACCACCCGCTGGGGCGCGGTGGTCTGCCCGCAGTCCGCGCACATCCACGTCGACGAGTGCGGCGCGCCCGAGCGGGTCGGCGGGCTGAAGCTGCTGACGATCCCCACGCCCGACGGGAAGCTCACGCCCGAGCTGATGGAGGTCGAGGCCCGCGGCTTCGACGACGAGCACCGCGCGCAGCCGCAGGTGGTCTCGGTGACGCAGTCCACCGAGCTCGGCACCGTCTACACGGTCGACGAGCTGCGCGCGATCTGCGACGCCGCGCACGAGAAGGGGATGAAGGTCCACCTCGACGGGGCGCGCATCTCCAACGCCGCAGCGGCGCTCGGGGTCGACTTCGCGGCGTTCACCACCGAGGTCGGCGTCGACGCGGTGTCGTTCGGCGGCACGAAGAACGGCCTGATGCTCGGCGAGGTCGTCGTCGTGCTCGACCCGACGGTCCCCGACAGCGACCTGCTCTACCTGCGCAAGGCCAGCATGCAGCTGGCGTCGAAGATGCGCTTCGTCTCCGCGCAGTTCGAGGCGCTGCTCGGCGGCGACCTGTGGCTGCGCAACGCGAGCCACGCCAACGCCATGGCGCAGCGGCTCGCTGCAGCGGTGGGCGACCTGCCGGGGCTGCAGATCGTCCGACCGGTGCAGGCGAACGCCGTCTTCGCGGTCCTGCCCGCCGACGTGACCGAGCGGCTGCAGAAGCAGTTCCGGTTCTACGTGTGGGACGAGGCGACCGGCGAGGTCCGCTGGATGACGACCTTCGACACCACCGAGGCCGACATCGACGCGTTCGCCGAGGCGGTGCGCGCCGAGCTCGCCTGACCTGCGACCCCGAGCAAAAGCGATTGCGGTGGGCGCCGGGCCCAGCCGAGACTCGTCGGGATGCCCGACCTGACCGACGACGCCCCCCTCATGCACGCCGACGAGGTCCGCGTCTCCGCCGACCTCGTCCGGCGGCTGGTGGCGGGCCAGCACCCGCAGTGGGCGCACCTGCCGGTGGAGCACCTCTCCTCGAGCGGCACCGACAACGCGATGTTTCGGCTCGGGGACGAGCTCACCGTGCGGCTCCCCCGCATCCCCTCGGTCGTGCACAACGTCGAGCACGAGTGGCGCTGGCTGCGGGAGATCGCGCCGCAGCTCCCCGTGGCGACACCGGTGCCGGTCGCGCTCGGGGAGCCGGGCGAGGGGTTCCCGTTCCCGTGGTCGGTCTGCACGTTCGTCCCGGGGCAGAACCCCGACGTCGTCGACGAGGCGTTCGTGCACGACCTGGCCGAGTTCCTGCGTGCCTTCAGGGCTCTCGACGTGGCGGGAGCGCCGCGGCGTACCAAGGTCGCGCTGGCGGCCCGCGATGCCGAGGTGCGCGAGTGCATCGCCGCCGTGGCGGACCTCGTCGACACCGAGCGGACCACGGCCGCGTGGGAGGTGCTGCGCGACGCGCCCGTCGCCGAGCTGCCGGGGCCGTGGGTGCACGGCGACATCACCGGCGGCAACCTGCTCGTCCGTGGCGGGAGGCTCGCCGGCGTCCTCGACTTCAGCGGCTGCGGGCTCGGTGACCCCGCCGTCGACCTCGCCGTCGCCTGGAACCTGCTGCCCGAGCGGCTGCGGGACCCGTTCTGGAAGGCCACGGGTGCGGACGACGCGACCTGGGTCCGCAGCGCCGGCTGGGCGCTGTCGCAGGCACTCATCCAGCTGCCCTACTACCGCGAGACGAACATCCCGCTGGCGACGAACGCGCAGCACGTGATCCGCGAGACCGTGCCGTACGCGCTGGCGCGCTAGCCCTCGGCGGCCCGTCGGGCCCGTGCCCGGCGCTTGCCCTCGTGCATCGCCGCGACGCGGGCGACGGGGATCGCCCGGCCCTCCTCCACCAGCGCCGGGTCCAGCTGCTGCGGCACGGGCATCAGCGCGACCCAGGGGTCTGCACCACCCAGCAGGCGCGGGACGCTGGTGATGGTGAACCCGGCCGGGTCCGCCTCGCCGAGGACGTCCCAGGCGAGCGGGAACGAGACCGGCACGCCGGGGCGGACGCGCGGGCTGTACGCCGCCGCCAGCGTCGCTCCCCCGGAGCGCGTCGCGTCGAGGAACACCCTGCCTCCGCGCTCCTCCACGACGAACGCCGTCGTCGCGAGTGCGGGGTCGATCCGCTCGGCCCGGGCGGCGAGCGCGCGGGTCGCCGCAGCGACGTCCGCGACCGGCTGCCCGGGGAGCAGCGGGACCATGACGTGCACGCCCTTCGCCCCGCTGGTCTTCACCAGGGCGTCCATGCCCGCGGCTGACAGCGCCTGCCGCACGAGGAGCGCACCGTCCACCGCGCGGGCGAAGGAGTCCGTACCGGCAGGCGGGTCGACGTCGAGCACGAGGTGGCTCGCCGAGTCGACGTCGTGCCCCCGGAAGAGCGCCGGGTGGTACTCGACCGCACGCTGGTTGGCGAACCACAGCAGCGTCTCGCGGTCGTCGCACACCGGGTAGTGCACGACCCGCTTGCCGTCTTGCGTCGCGACCTCGAGGGTCCGGGTCGACTCCGGCGCGTACGCCGGCAGGTTCTTCTGCACGAACGGCGCCTGGCCGCGCAGCACGCGCACGACGCTGAGCGCCCGGCCCGCGAGCACCGGCACGAACCGGTCGGCGACGGCCTCGAGGTAGTCCACGAGGTCGCGCTTGGTCGCGCCGGCGTCGGCGAACAGCGGCTGGTCGAGGTTGGTCAGCCGGACGCCGGACCGCTCCTCCTGCTCGGGCACCTGCTCATCCTGCCCTGCAGCGCGACTCAGGACCCGAAGGCGTAGACCGTGCTGCTCGTGAACCGCTGCCCCGGCCGCAGCACCGTGCTGGGGAACGACGGGTGGTGCGGCGAGTCCGGGAAGTGCTGCGTCTCCAGCGTGAACGCGTCACCCTCGCGGTACTGGCGTCCGCTCGTGCCGTACAGCGTGCCGTCGAGCACGTTGCCGGTGTAGACCTGCAGGCCGGGCTCGGTGGTCTGCACGGTGACCCAGCGCCCGCTGACCGGGTCGATCGCGCGCGCGACCTGGCGCAGCCGGCCCGCGGGACCGTCGAGCACCCAGTTGTGGTCGTAGCCCTTGGCGTACCTCAGCTGCGCGCTCCCTCCTCGGAGGCCGTCACCGATCCGCCTCGCCGTGCGGAAGTCGAACGGCGTGCCCGTCACCGGCGCCACTGCCCCGGTCGGGATCAGCGTGCGGTCGATGGGCGTGTACGCGGCGGCGGAGATCTGCAGCTGCTGGTCCTCGACGCTGCCGCTGCCCTCGCCGGCGAGGTTGAAGTAGCTGTGGTTCGTCAGGTTCAGGACCGTCGGCGCGCTGGTGCTGGCCTGGTAGTCGATCCGCAGCCGGTCCGCCGTGTCGAGGGTGTACGTGACGGAGACGGACAGGCGGCCCGGGAAGCCCTGGTCCCCCGCCGGGCTGACCAGCCGGAAGGTCACCCCGGCGGCCGTGCCGCGACGTACGCCGCTGGCGGACCACACCCGCTTGTCGAACCCGACCGTGCCCCCGTGCAGCGTGTTGGGGCCGTCGTTGCGCGGGAGGACGTACGTCCTGCCGTCGAGGCGGAACCTGCCGCCGGCGATCCGGTTCGCGTAGCGGCCGACCGTCGCGCCGAAGTACGGGCTCCTCGCGGCGTAGTCCGCGACGTCGGGGAAGCCGAGCACGACGTCGGCGACGCGTCCGTGGCGGTCGGGCACCTCGACCGACTGGATCGCCGCGCCGTAGGTGATGAGCCGCACGCGGATGCCGCCCGGGTCGGTGAGGGTGTAGCGCGTCACCGGGTGGCCCTGCACGACGCCCCACCGCTCGCTGGTCAGCGACACCACGCGCGGCGGCGTCGCCGCGCTGGCCGGGGCCGACGCGACGCCGGCGGCCAGCGCGAGGAGTGCCGCCACGCGGCGGCGGGTGGGGAGGACCGGGGACAGCAGCGACATCGGACGCCTCCACGTCGAGGACCCTGACGGCGGAGGTGTTCCGACGAGCAGCGGGGCCGAAACGCATCGGTTCCACGTCGAATACCGTGACGCCGTGGCGATGACCGAGCTCGGTGCCTGGTGCGGCTTCCTCGGCGCGTGCATGCTCGTCGTCGGGCCCGTCTACCAAGCGGTCCTCGAGCTCGACGAGGAGGGCCTCGAGCACGAGGACCTCGCCGCGGTGGACGGGGACGCGCTGGTCCCCCGGGTGCCGCTCCGGTGGTGGCTGCTCCCCCCGGTCGCGTGGTGGAAGGTACGCCGCCGCCAGGAGCAGCTGCGCCGCGCGCTCGTCGCCTCGCTCGCCCCGGACAAGCGCCTGCAGCTGCTGGGGTTCACCGACAAGGCGACGGGCTGGGTGTTCGTCAGCGCCGGGGGGCTGCTCATCGCGGCGAAGGAGACGGTCGAGCTGCTCCACGAGCTGGAGTGGGCCGGGTGGCTGCTCTGGCCGGTCCTGGTCGTGCTCGCGGCGACCGCCCTCGGGCACGCCCTGCTGCGGACCCGGCGCAGCGCGCAGCTGCGCGACCGCCTCCTCGAGCTGCCTTGACCTCTCGCCCTGCTGGCCTCGGCGGTCGTGTCGGCCGCGCCCGGTCTCTGGTCGTACGCGCGGGAGCGGCGCGTGGACGGGCTGTCGGCGTACCTCACCGCCATGACGCTGGGGGCGGTGGCGGTGTCGGTCCTGCCGGGCAGCACGCGCTTCCTGCTCGCCAAGGAGGCCCTGCTGACGGGCGTGACCGGCGTCTGGTTCCTCGTCAGTCCGTGGGTCGCGCAGCGCCCGCTGGCGTACCTGTTCAGCCGGCCGCTGCTCGAGGGGCGGCTGCGCTGGCCGCCGGACTAGGAGGGGCTCTGGACAGCGGCGCCGCGCTTCCGTCGGATGTGGATGCTCTCGAGCGTGCTGTGGGGCGCCGGGCTCCTCGCGGACGCCGCGCTCCGGGTTGCGGCGGCGTCTACGACCCGCGGTCCCCGCTGCGCCGCGCGACGGTCTGAGTCAGCCGCGGCTCTTCGCGCGCTGCAGCTCACGCAGCCCGGCCGTCCCCAGCGCGGCAGCGCCACCGCCGAAGACGACGGTGGCGGCGAACGCGGCGAGGCGCTTGGGGAGGACCGCCTCGAGGACACGGATGACGAGCACGGCGGCGCTCCCGAGGGCGAGCGCGCCCAGGGCGCCCGCGCCGCCGAGGAGGGTCAGGCCCGTACCCGCCGAGCGGAGGCGGCCGAGGACGTCGTCCTGGGCGCTGCGGATCTCGCGGCGCACCCGGCCGCCGACCTCCTCCGTGACGGCGTTCAGCAGCCCGTTCCGGCCCTCACCCACCGCGCCCCAGAAGCTCATGGGCCCACTGTGTCACGCGTCGTCGGAGGGGCCGTCGAGGTCGGCCCGCCGCAGGGCGGCCACGTGCCGCTCCCGGCTGGGGCCGCTCGCGGCGCGGAACCCGGCCCGCCGGTGCGCGCCGTCGCAGAACGGCTTGAGGCCGGACTTCCCGCAGCGGCACAGGGCGACCGTCTCCCGGCCCGGGTCGATCTCGTTGCCGTCCTGGTCCTCGATGCGGAAGCTGCCGCGCAGGATGAGCGGCCCGTCGCGGTACGGCGTGATCGTGGGGACGTCGTCGCCCTCGTCGGCCAGCGGGACGCTCACGCGTCCCCGCTCGCGCCCGGCAGGCGGACCTGCACGACCCCGGAGGACACGCGGACGTCGAAGGCGTGCTGCTTCACCGTCGCCGGGCCGGAGACGACCCGGCCGTCGGAGAGGGCGAACGTGCTGCCGTGCCAGGGGCAGGTGATGCACGCGACGCCGTCCTCCTCGGACAGGCGCCCCTCGTGGAGCGGGCCGGACAGGTGGCTGCACTTGTCCGAGAGGACGTCGATGGCCTTGCCCCGGCGCACGACCATGACGCTGGTCTCGCCGATGTGCTTCTCCACCGGGCGGCCGTCGGGGAGGTCGTCGATCGCGCAGAGGTCGTTCCAGCCGCCCGGCACCAGGTGGGGGACGTCCTCGGCGTGGTTGGCCCCGGCGCTCTGCCGGTAGGAGAGGTGTCCGCCGAGGTAGCCGCCGACCATGAGCGCGCTGAACCCCGCGAGGCTGTAGAGCCGGGCGGCGCCCCAGCGGCGGCGTCCCCGCGCGTACAGGCTCAGGCCGTAGAACGTCGCGCCCACGACGTTGCTCGTGGCGTGCACCAGACCCACGCGCTGCTGCTGCGGGTGCAGCTCGGCCCAGTCGACGAGGCCGGCCGCCGCCGCCGGGACGGTGCTGGCGAGCCCCGTGGTGACGAGCACGGGCACGGCGGGGCCGGTCCCGGGCACGAAGTCGAGGATGGTCGCGGAGGCGAACGAGCCCACTGGCAGCAGCACGATGGCGGGGTGCGCCGGGTGGCCCAGCGGGACCCCGTGCAGGAGGTCGGTCAGCGTACGGCTGCGGGAGGCGAGGGAGCGGACGGCTCCGGCCAGGGGGGTCGCCAGGCGGTCCAGCCCGCCGGCGTCCTCCACCTTCTCCATGCTGCGTTCGAGCGTGCTGGTCAGTCGCATGAGCGGGTCCTTCCCGCGGGCCGCAGCAGCCGAACGTGTCTGGCACAACTCCCAGGATCTGCATGATCACGGGGAAAGTGGGGGCCAGGGGGGTAAAGGCCGTCTGACCCCACCAGGGTCGTACCCCGCAGACCGGAGGCCCTCGTGGCACTGTCCTACCCCACCCAGCCCGGCGACATCGACCACCTCATCGCCGACGACCACGCGGTCGTCGAGCGGCAGTTCCAGCACCTCGAAGCAGGCCGCGGGAACCGCGCGGTGCTCGTCAAGCAGGTGTCCTTCGAGCTGGCGCTGCACGCGTTCGCCGAGGAGACCGTCCTCTACCCGATCTGGCTCGAGCTCGGCATGCGCGACGAGAACGCCGACGCGCGCGACGAGCACGGCGACATCAAGGAGCTGCTCGTCACGCTCGAGCACGGCGAGCCCGGCGACGCCGACTACGAGAAGGCGATCACCGACCTCATCGCGATCACGCGCCACCACGTGCACGACGAGGAGGACGAGGAGCTGCCGGAGTTCCGGCAGAAGGTCGGCGCCGAGCGCATGGCACAGCTGGGCAAGGAGTTCCTCGCCGCCAAGCGCAAGGCGCCGACCCGCCCGCACCCGCACGCCCCCGACGGCGGCGGGATCGAGAAGGTCGTCGGCGCGCTCGCCAAGCCGCTCGACCACGCCCGCGACCTGCTCTCCAAGACCCAGCTCCAGGTCGGTACGGACGCGTCCGGCATCCTCGACCCGCAGGCGCAGGCGATCGTCGACGCCCACGCGTCGTTCGGCCCGCTGCCCTTCGAGATCCTCACGCCCGAGCTCGCCCGCAAGCAGCCCGGCCCGGACGCTGCGGTGAAGAAGGTCATGGAGGAGCGCGGCATCGAGGGCCCCGAGCACGTCGGCTCGGTGGAGGACCTCAGGATCCCGGACGCCGCGGGCGGCGAGCAGACCCTGCGCGTCTACACGCCCGCCGGTGCCGCCGGTCCGCTGCCCGTCATCATGTGGATCCACGGCGGCGGCTGGGTGCTGTTCGACATCGACACCTACGACGCCTCGTGCCGCGGGCTGTGCAACCGCACGGGCGCCATCGTCGTGAGCCCGGACTACCGCCGAGCGCCGGAGGCGGTGTTCCCGGCGTCGCACGACGACGTGCTCGCGGCGTACCGGTGGGTGGTGGAGCACGCCGCGCAGCTGGGCGGCGACGCCTCGCGGATCGGCATCGGCGGCGAGTCCGTCGGCGGGAACATGGCCCCGGCGACCATCCTGCAGCTGCTGCAGTCCGGCGAGCCGCTGCCCGTGGCGGAGGTCTGCGTCTACCCGCTGACCACCGGCGAGCAGTTCGGGGAGTCGATGGAGGACGCCGCGGACGGGCGCCCGCTGAACCGGCCGCTGCTGTCGTGGATGGCCATGCACGCGTTCGAGGGCGTGCCGGAGGGCGCGAAGGACCCGCGCATCGACCTGCTGTCCTGGCCGCAGGAGACGCTGCGCCAGCTGCCGCCGACGCTCGTCATCACCGACGAGCGCGACGTGCTGCGCTCGCAGGGCCAGCAGTTCGCCGAGGACCTCCGCGCGGCTGGCGGCGACGTGACGCTGCTGCACGTCGACGGGGTGATGCACGAGTTCTTCGGTGCCGCGGCCGTGCTCGACAAGGCAGCCGAGGCCCAGCAGGCGGCGGCCGACCACTTCACCCGGGCGTTCGCCGGCTGAGCGGCGGGCTCAGCGCTCGGCGGCGAGGCGCACTCCGAACCCGATGAGCACCACGCCGCTGAGCACGTCGAGCCGACGCCGGATGCGCGGCGTCTGCATCCACGTGGCGATGGTGCCGGACACGGCGACGAGCCCGGCGAAGTACGCCGCGGTGAGCACCGCGAACACCCCGCCCAGCCCCATCGTCGTCCAGCCCACGGACCAGCCGTGCGGGACGAACCCCGGCAGGAAGCTGACGAAGAAGACGCCGACCTTCGGGTTGAGGATGTCGGTGAGGAAGCCGGCGACGAAGCCCGACCGCCCCAGCGCCGCGCTGGGAGCGGTCGGGCCGTCGCCCGTCTCGGCGACCTCGGCCGGCGTCCGCCGGATCGAGCGCAGCGACTGCACGCCGAGCCAGAGCAGGTAGACCGCGCCCGCCACCTTGAGCGCGTCGTAGCCGACCTCGCTGGCCTGGAGCAAGGCGGAGAGCCCGAGCGACGCCGCGGCTACCCACACCACGACCCCGCAGAGGACGCCGGCGGCGGTCAGCGCGCCGCCGCGCCGCCCTCCCCGCACGAGGCCCCGCACGACGACGAGCGTGTCGGGCCCGGGCAGCAGCACGATGAGGACGGAGGCGACGAGGAAGGACGCGAGCGTGACCAGCACGCGAGCACGGTAGCCGCCGCGCCGCCCGTGCCGCCGCTCAGTTCAGCGGGCGCGTCCCCGAGGGCAGCACGCCCCCGGCGACGACCTCCGCTGCCGCGTCCTGCAGCGCCGTGAGCGCGACGCGCTGGGTGAACGGGCCGGTGGAGACCCGCGCGACGCCGAGCTCCTGCAGCTCGCGCGCCGGCAGCGAGACGCCGGGGACGCTGATGACCGTCACCCTGCGCACGCCGATGCCCTCGACCAGCGCGGCGATGTCGTCGCGCTGCACCGCGCCCGGCACGAACACGACCGGGGCACCGGCCTCGAGGTACGCCCGTCCGCGGCGCACCGCCTCGGCGACCTTCTCCTCGCTCGTAGCGCCCTCGGCGGCGCGCACGAAGGCGTCGGTCCGGGCGTTGAGCACGAACTCGACCCCCGCGTCGCGCCCTGCGCGCATGACGGCCTCGACGTTCGCGACAGCCTCGTCGAGCGGGCGCAGCTGGTCCTCGAGGTTGCCGCCCACGGCGCCGACCTCGATCGCGCGGCGCGCGGTCTCCCCTGCGTCGCCGTAGCCGGCCTCGAAGTCCATGGTGACCGGCAGGTCCACGGCGGCGACGATCCGCCGGACCATGTCGAGGTGCAGGTCGAGCGGGATGTTCTCCCCGTCGGCGTAGCCGAACGTCGAGGCGATCGAGTGGCTCGCGGTCGCGAGCGCCCTGACGCCGGGGGTGGCGGCGACCACCTGCGCCGAGACCACGTCCCAGACGTTGGCCAGGACGAGGATCTCGGGGGCGGTGTGGAGGTCGAGCAGGGTGCGGGCGCGCGTCGCGACGTCGGTCATGATCGCGACGCTACTGCCTGCCGCCGACACCGCCTGCCGCGAGCCCGGTTGCTGGCGCGAGCGTGACGATCACGGGCCACGGGCAGGGGGTCGTCATGGCAGCCCCCACGCCGTACGACGGCTTCGACACCATGCCCATCGCCGGTCAGTGGCGCGCCGGCCGCGCCGGGAAGACCGCGCAGGACACCGACCCGTACCGCGGCGACGTGCTGACGGAGATCCCGCTGGCCGACGCCGACGACCTCGACGAGGCGTACGCGTCGGCCGCCCGCGTCCAGCGCGACTGGGCCGCCGCTGCCCCGGCGGAGCGGGCCGCCGTCATGCTCGAGGCCGCAGCGGTCATGGACAGGCGCAAGGACGAAATCGTCGACTGGACCGTCAAGGAGTCGGGCGCGACGCGCACGGTCGCCGAGTTCGAGTTCGCCATCACCAGGCGCGACTTCCTCGAGGCGTCGTCGTACCCCTACCGCGTCGTCGGCCGCATCCTGCCCTCGGACACCCCCGGCAAGGAGAACCGCGTCTACCGCCAGCCGGTCGGTGTCGTGGGCGTCATCAGCCCGTGGAACGTGCCGCTGCACCTGTCCAACCGCTCGGTCGCCCCCGCGCTCGCGGTGGGCAACGGCGTCGTGCTGAAGCCCGCCGGGGACACCCCCGTCACCGGCGGGCTGCTCCTGGCCAAGGTCCTCGAGGAGGCCGGGCTCCCTGCCGGGCTGCTCAACGTCGTCATCGGCTCGGGGGGCGACATCGGTGACGCGATCGTGCAGCACCCCGTGCCCCGGGTCATCTCCTTCACCGGCTCGACCCCGGTCGGCGAGGGGATCGCGTCCAAGGCCGGGGTGAAGGAGCTCTCGCTCGAGCTCGGGGGCAACGGCCCGCTGGTGGTGCTGGACGACGCCGACATCGCGTACGCGGCCCGCGCCGCGGTCTTCGGGAAGTTCTTCCACCAGGGCCAGGTCTGCATGATCACCAACCGCATCGTCGTGGACGCGGCGGTGCACGACCGGTTCGTCGACGAGTTCGTCGGGCTGGTCAAGGGACTGCAGGTCGGCGACCCGGCCGACCCGGCCACGGTCATCGGGCCGATCATCAACCAGAAGCAGCTGGAGTCCGTGCGCGACAAGGTCTCCGGCGCCCTCGAGGACGGCGCGGAGCTGCTGGTCGGCGGCGAGCCCACGGGCCCCACGGGCCTCGTGCTGCCGCCGCACGTGCTGCTCGGCACCAACGAGGTGCGCACGGCGCGCGAGGAGGTCTTCGGCCCGGTCGCCACGGTAATCCGCGCCGACGACGAGGAGCACGCGCTCGCCATCGCCAACGACACGGAGTACGGCCTGTCCAGCGCCGTCTTCACCCGCGACACCGACCGGGGGGTGCGCTTCGCGCTGCGCGTCCAGGCCGGGATGACCCACGTCAACGACCAGCCGATGAACGACGAGAACCACGTCGCATTCGGGGGCGAGAAGGCCTCCGGGCTCGGGCGCTTCGGCGGCGAGTGGGCGATCGAGGAGTTCACCACCGACCACTGGGTCAGCGTGCAGCACGAGCCGCGGGAGTTCCCCGTCTGAGCGGGTAGGACGTGTGCATGGCAGCACACGTGATCGTGGTGGGCACGGACGGCTCGCACCCCGCGGGAGCCGCGCTCAGCTGGGCGGCGGAGCAGGCACGCGCCACCGGCGCCCAGCTGCGGGTGGTCCACGCTTGGACGGTCCCGATCCCGGTCGGCTACGGCTTCGGCCCGGAGATCCTGCCTCCGGAGGCGGCCGAGCAGACCGGCGGCATGGAGGAGGACGCCGAGCGGGTGCGCGCCGCCGTGCTCGCCGCGCTCGAGGGCAGCGAGGGGCTCGACGTGGACGTGCGCGTCCGGCAGGGCCACCCCGCCCAGGTCCTGCTCGACGAGGCGGGCGACGCCGACCTCGTGGTCGTCGGGCGGCGCGGCACGGGCGGCTTCGCCGCGGCGGTCATGGGCTCGGTGAGCCGCTACGTCTCCGCCCACGCGCACTGCCCGGTCGTCGTCGTGCCGCACGAGCAGCAGGTCAGGTCGCGCTGAGCCAGCCCGCCGTGAGGCAGACGACGACGCCGGCGCCGACCGCGAGGCGATAGGGCACGAACGTCGCGATGCTGTGCCGGGCGACGAACTTCAGCAGCCAGGCCACCGCGGCGTACCCCACCACGAAGGAGACGCCCAGCCCGATCGCGAGGTTGCCAGCGCCGATGTGCGTCGAGCCCGCGGGCGGCGAGAGCACGTGCGGCAGCTCGAGCACGCCGGCTGCCAGGAGCAGCGGGATCGCGAGGAAGAACGACAGCCGGGTCGCCGCCACGCGGTCGATGCCCAGGAAGAGCGCGGTGCTGATCGTCGCGCCCGAGCGCGAGACGCCGGGGAAGAGCACGGCCAGCACCTGGGAGACGCCGACGACGAGACCGTCCTTGAGGGTCAGGGCCTTCTCGTCGCGGTCCTGTCGGCCGTCGCGCTCGGCGAGCCACATGACGCCGGACCAGGTGATGAGCGAGAGCCCCACGACCCAGAGGCTGCGCAGCGGCCCCTCCACCAACGGCTTGGCGGCCAGGCCGAGGAGGCCGGCGGGGATGGTGCCGGCGATGACGTACGTCGCCAGCCGGAAGTCGAGCGTCTGCCGCTCGGCGGGGTCGCGGAGCCCGACGAGCACGGCCCGGACCATCGCGAGGATCTCGCGGCGGAAGTAGAGGACGACGGCGAGGATCGCGCCGACCTGGATGACGGCGGTGAAGGCGGTGACCGCGTCGTCGTCCACCTTCAGCCCGAGGATCTTCTCCGTGATGGTCAGGTGGCCGGTGGAGGAGACGGGCAGGAACTCGGTCAGGCCCTCGACGACGCCGAGGACGGCGGCCTGGACGGGATGCATGGCGGTCACGCCCGTCATCCTGCCGACGCGTACCTGGCTACAGCCTGACTGCGGCGCCCCCTGCCGGCCTCGGGCAGGATGGGCGGCACGCGCGCATGAGGAGACCAGGAGGCGACGCTGTCCACCTCGGTGCTCGTCCACCTGGCCGTCGGGCTCGTCGCGCTCCTCGCGGTGACCGAGGCGGTCCTGACCCTCGGACACGTCCGCCTCGGCCGTGCCCCGGTCGTCGCGATCGTCCGCGGCGCCGTCCAGCTCGCCGTCGTCGGCGTGCTGCTGCGCGGGGCGATCTCGGCACCGTGGGCCGTGGCCGCGGTGCTCGCGGTGATGCTGACGACGGCGACGCGCACGGCCGCAGGACGGCTGCGCGAGCTCGACGGGGCCGGGCCTGCGGTGGTCCTCGCCTGCGTGCTCGGCGCCGTCGTCGCGCTCGGGGTCGTCTTCGCGATCCCGGTGCTCCCCCGCTCCCCGCGCTACGTCGTGGCCCTCGGCGGTGTCGTCATCGGCGGGACCATGACGAGCGCGACCCTGGCCGGGCGCCACCTGCTGGCCGGCCTCCGTGCGCGCCGCGAGGAGGTCGAGGGGTGGCTCGCGCTGGGAGCGACGCCGCGCGAGGCGGTGGCCGACGTCGCGCGCAGCGCGGCCGGGGAGGCCCTCGTGCCCGCGCTGGACCAGACGCGGACGACGGGGCTGGTCACGCTGCCCGGGTCGTTCATCGGCGCCCTGCTCGGCGGCGCCAGCCCCACCGACGCCGCGCGCTTCCAGATCGTGGTCCTCGCAGCCCTGCTGTGCGCCCAGGCGGTCGTCGCCGTGACGCTGGTGCACATGCTCGGAGCGCCGACGACCCTGCCCGCAGACGCGGCGCGGTGAGGAGGACCTGATGGGCGACCCGCGGCTCCCCCTCCGGGCGATGTTCCCGCCGGCACCGCCGCTCGGGGTGCGGGGCGACCCCGGGGTCATCCGGCCGTACGGCGTCGCGCAGCGCCTCGCCGGTGACCGCCTCGTGCTGGCAGGCGGTCCTGCTGCGGTGCTCCTGCAGGTGGCGCACCCGCTCGTGGGCGCCGGCGTCGCGCTGCACTCCGACTACGCGGCCCGCCCCGGGCACCGCCTCGTCGCCACGCTGCAGCTGACCCTCGCCATCGGCTTCGGCGACACCGCCCAGGCCCGTGCCGCAGCCTCGTCCGTGGGGCGCCGCCACGCGACTGTCAACGGGGAGATCTCCGACGCAGCAGGCGCTTTCGCCGCAGGTACGCGCTACGACGCCACCGACCCCGAGCTGACGCTGTGGGTCTACGGCACGCTCGCCTTCTGCGCCGTCGCGGTGCACCAGCGCTACGGTCGCGGTGTCACGCCCGCGGAGTGCGAGCAGTCGTGGCAGGAGACGAAGCCGTTCCTGCACCTGTTCGGAGTGCCGGACGAGCTGATCCCCGCGACGTGGCAGGACTTCCTCGCCTGGTGGGACCTCCAGGTCCCCCGCCTGGCGGTCACTCCGGTGGTCGCCCGCGTCGCGCAGGACATGCTGGTGCCACGCCTCTTCCCGCCGCTGCCGGGGCTCGGGATCGTGCTGCGCGCGGTGACGTCCGACCTGCTGCCTGAGCCGGTGCGCGCGGCGTACGGCGTACCGCTCACCCGCGGCCGACGGCTGCTGGTCGCCGTGCTGGCCGCCGTCACGCGGGTCGTGTGGCCGCGACTCCCCCGGCGACTGCGGGAGTTCCCGCACGTCCGGCAGGTGGAGCAGCGGCTCGGCTAGCGTTCCGGCATGACGGTCCGCCCGGTCCGCGTGTCCGTGCCGGAGGCGGAGCTCGCCGACCTCCGCTCCCGGCTGCGGCGTACGCGGTGGCCGGAGAGCGCGACCGGACCAGGCTGGGCGCAGGGCGTCCCGCTCGAGGTGCTGCAGGAGCTCTGCGCGTACTGGGCCGAGGACTACGACTGGCGCCGCCTCGAGGCGCGGCTCGACGCCGTGCCGCAGGTGCTCGCGACCGTCGACGGGCTCGACGTGCACGCGCTCCACCTGCCGTCTCCGCATCCCGGGGCGATGCCGCTGGTCCTCACCCACGGCTGGCCCGGGTCGGTGGTCGAGCTGCTCGACGTCCTCGGCCCGCTCGCGGACCCGCCGGCGTACGGCGGGAACGCCGCCGACGCCTTCTCGGTCGTCTGCCCGTCGCTGCCGGGCTACGGCTGGAGCGCGAAGCCCAGCGAGCCCGGCTGGGGCGTCGAGCGGACGGCGGACGCGTGGGCAGGGCTGATGACGCTGCTCGGCTACGACCGCTTCGCCGCGCAGGGCGGCGACTGGGGCACCTCGGTGAGCGCGCTGATCGGCGCCCGCCACCCGGAGCGGGTTCTCGGGCTCTGCCTCGTCCCGCCGCTCGCGGCGCCGGACCCGGAGACGTTCGCCGACCTCACGGGGCAGGAGCGCGCGGCCCTGGCGGCGCTGGACGAGGGCGCGCGGGACGGGGCGTACGGCCTGCTGCACGAGACGCGGCCGCAGACCGTCGGGTACGCGCTGCTCGACTCCCCCGCCGGGCTGTGCGCCTGGATCCTCGAGAAGCTCTGGTCCTGGTGCGACCACCCCGGCGACCTGTACGCCGTGGTGCCCCGCGACCGCGTCCTCGACCTCGTGACGACGTACTGGATGACCGGCACGGCGGCCTCGTCGGCCCGGCTCTACCGCGAGAGCCTGCCCCACGTGCGCGAGGTGCTCGGCACGGTCGGCGCGTCGCCGGTGCAGGTCCCAGTGGCGGGCATCGTCTTCCCGGGCGAGACGATCCGCCCGTCGCGCCGCTGGGCGGAGCGCCGCTTCAGCCGGATCGTCTCGTGGAGCACGCCGGCGCGCGGCGGGCACTTCCCGGCGCTGGAGCAGCCGGCGCTCTTCGTCGACGAGGTGCGCGCCGCCCTCCGCCCGCTGCGCTGAGCGTGCGGGACCGGCGCAGTCGCAGCACCATCGAGGTCATGGTGGAGCGCGTGCAGCCCGGGCCGGGCCAGGAGTCGGTGTGGGACTACCCCCGCCCGCCGGTCGTCGTCCCGAGCGACGAGCCGGTGGTGGTGCAGCTCGGTGGGGAGGTCGTGGCGCGCAGCCGTGCCGCGCTGCGCGTCCTGGAGACCAGCCACCCGCCGACGTACTACCTGCCGCGTACTGACTTCTCCCCCGGCGCGCTGGAGCCCGCCCCGGGGTCGTCGTGGTGCGAGTTCAAGGGGCGGGCGGCGTACCTCACGGTCGTGGGCGGCGGGCGGCGGGCCGAGGCGGCGGCGTGGACCTACCCGCACCCCTCGCCCGGCTACGAGGAGCTCGTGGACCACGTCGCGCTCTACCCCGGCCGCATGGACCTCGTGCTGGTGGACGGGGAGCGCGTCGTGCCGCAGGAGGGCGGGTTCTACGGCGGCTGGATCACCTCGCGCGTGGTGGGGCCGTTCAAGGGGGCACCGGGCACGACCGGCTGGTGACGTGTGCTTGGCTGGGCGCGTGGACCCGCTGATCCTGCTGGCAGCACGTGAGAACGCGACGTGGTGCGACACCGTCTGCCGTTCGGTCGGGGTCGAGGGGTCGATCCGGCCGGGACTCTGGGCGAGCGCCGCCCGCACGCCGCCGCTCTACCCGGACGCGGTGACCCTGGACCCGGCGACCGGTGAGCTCGACGTGCTCGGCGCGATCGACTCCTCGCCGGGGGCGAGCGTCAAGGACAGCTTCTGCTCGCTCGACCTGCAGGGCGCGGGGTTCGCGGTGCTGGTCGAGGCCACGTGGATCGCGTGGACCGCACCGCGCGCCGCTCGGGAGCCGTGGGACGAGGTCGGCGTCGAGGACTGGGTCGCCGGCCATCCCGACTCCCCACCGTTCGGAGAGACCCTGCTCGGGGACCCGACCGTGCGCCTGCTGTCCAGGGGCTCCGCCCGCTTCGCGTTGCACGACGACGGCAGCGCGGTGGGCGTGAGCAACGTCGTCGTGGACGACGACCTCTGGCCGGCCGTCGTGGGCGAGGCAGCACGACGGCATCCCGGGGTCCCCGTCGTCGGCTACGAGCACGGGGAGGCGCTCGCCGCTGCGCTCCACGCCGGCGCTCAGGCGCTGGGACCGCTGCGGATCTGGCTGCGCTGACCCGGATATCCTCGCGGCACCATGAGCGCGCAGACCGTCGTCGTCCTCCCCGGGCACCCGAGCGAGCCCGACGTGGCCGCGCTGCTCGAGGCGCACGCGGGCTTCTGCGCGCAGCACAGCCCGCCGGAGGACGTGCACGTGCTGGCCGCTCCGCGCCTCGCCGCGGAGGACGTGACGTTCCGCTGCGCGCGCGAGGACGGCCGGCTGCTCGGCGTCGGCGCGCTGCGCCACCTGGACGCGGAGACCGCGGAGCTGAAGTCGATGCACACCGCGGCCGCGGCGCGCGGGAGGGGTGTGGCACGCACGGTCCTCACCGACCTGCTCGCCATCGCGCGGTCCCGCGGCTACCGGCGCGTCTACCTCGAGACCGGATCGATGGAGGCCTTCGCGCCCGCACGGGCGCTCTACGCCTCGGCGGGGTTCGTGGCGTGCGAGCCCTTCGCGGACTACGCGCCCAGCGTGAACAGCTCGTTCTTCACCCTCGCGCTGGACTGAGGGCGATCACCGGCGGGTAGGCCCTCGCCGTGCTCACCGAGCGGCTGGACCGGCTGCAGCGCCGCCACCCCGCCCTCGGCCTGCCGATAGCCGTCGCGTACAAGTTCTTCGACGACCAGGGCAACTACCTCGCGGCGCTCATCGCGTACTACAGCTTCGTCTCGCTCATCCCCCTGCTGCTGCTGGTCTCCACGGTGCTGCAGTACGTCCTGGTCGGCCATCCCGAGCGCCAGCAGGAGATCCTCCACTCCGCCCTGCACGACTTCCCCGTGGTCGGGGCGCAGCTGCAGCACCCGGGCCACCTCGGGGGCGGTGTCGCCGGTCTCGTCATCGGGACGCTGGTGGCGCTCTACGGCGCGCTCGGGGTCACGCAGGTCGTGCAGAACGCCATGAACACCGCCTGGGCCGTCCCGCGCAACGAGCGGCCGAACCCGGTCCGCGCCCGGCTGCGCGGCCTCGTGCTGCTGGCGGTCGCCGCCGTCTCCGTCGTCGGGACCACGGCGCTGTCGGTCGTCGCGCAGTCGGGCGGGCTGCTGACGAGCCTGCTGCTGCTGGCTTCTGTGACCCTCAACGCGGCCGTGCTCCTCGTCGTCTTCCGTACGGGAACGGCACGTCACGTCAGCTGGACCGACGTGGCGCCGGGAGCGGTGGGGACGGCCGTCGTCTGGCAGGTCCTCCAGTCCTCCGCCACCGCGTACGTCGCCGGCGTGGTGCGCCACGCCAGCGCCACCAACAGCGTCTTCGCCGTCGTGCTCGGCCTGCTGGCCTTCCTCTACCTCGCCGCGCTGGCGCTCGTGGTCTGCGTCGAGGTCGACGTCGTCCGCGTGGACCGCCTGCACCCGCGGGCGCTGCTCACGCCGTTCACCGACGACGTCCAGCTCACCTCAGGCGACGAGCGCGTCTACGCGGGCGCGGCGAAGGCCCAGCGCACGAAGGGGTTCGAGCGCGTCGACGTCGACTTCGACGGACCCCGCCCGGACCGCGACTGACTCTCAGGCCAGGCGCGAGCGCGCTGCCTCCTCGGACGGGCTGCGCTTCCCGAGGACGACCTTGAGAGCGAGCAGCTGGAGCCTCGTGCGGCGCAGCACCGCGCGCTCGCGCGGGCTGCGGGCATCGCGGCCCGGCACCCCGGCGAAGGGCGCGACCGTCGGCGAGACGAGGAGCAGCGCGGCCGACGAGAGTCCGCGGTAGAACATGTGCTCCGCGCGGGAGAGCCCGGGCGGAGCGGCGAGGAACGAGCGGAGGTCGGCGGGGACGGGTTCGAGCACCGGCGCGTACGCCGCGAGGGCCTCCGCGAGCTCGGCCTGCGAGGACGGCAGGTCGGTCGCGCCCAGCGCCTCCGCCGTGCGGCGCCACTCCGCGACGTACGTGTCGGGCCACCGGCGCCCGAAGCGCGCGGTGAGGTCGTCGCCGACGGCGAGCTGGCCGGCGAGGAAGGCGTCGGTGAAGGCCAGGTGCACCCAGCGGAGCAGCTCGGGGTCGCCCGCGGCGTAGGGCCGGCCCTGCCCGTCGGTGCCGACGACCCGGCGGTGCATGCCGCGCACGCGGGCCGCCTCCCGCTCCGCCAGCGCGGAGGAGCCGAAGGTGCTCACGACGAGCCAGCGCGCGGTGCCGGCGAGCCGGGCCCAGGGGTCCTGCTCGTAGTTCGAGTGGCCGCGCACGCCGGCCAGCGCGAGCGGGTGGGCGCCCTGGCCGAGCAGCGCCGTGATGCCGCCGACGAGGGTCGCGACGTCGCCGTGGACCCGCCACACCACCCCGCCCGGCTCGAACCAGCCCTCGTCGTCCCCGACGACCGCGATGTCCTGCACCCAGCGCGGAGTGCCCTCGGGGTGGCCCGAGATCCGGGTGCGGAACCGCCGGCGGGTCGCCGCCGGCAGGCCCGCGACGGCGGGCGGGAGCAGCGACGTCACTCCCCCACCCTCAGCCCTCCGCGAGCGGGCCGCGAGCCGGAGCGGGCGTCCAGCCGAGGGCGGGCGCGATGTCGCGCGCGACCGTCTCGAGCAGGCGGGCGCAGTAGTCGGCGCCGAGCATGTTGGGCACGGTGAGCAGCAGGGTGTCGGCGTCGCGCACCGCCGCGTCCTTCGCGAGCTCCTCGGCGAGCTGGTCGGGCTCGCCGGCGTAGTTCTTGCCGAAGCGCGAGCGGACGCCCTCGAGCAGCCCGACGGAGTCCTCGCCGGTCCGGTCGCCGAAGTAGTGGCGGTCCATCGCGGTGGTCACGGGCAGCACGCTGCGGCTGACCGAGACCCGCGGCTCGCGGCCCCAGCCCGCGTCGGCGAACGCGGCGCGGTAGAGCGCGATCTGCTCGGCCTGCAGCTCGTCGAACGGCACGCCGGTGTCCTCGCTGAGCAGCGTCGAGCTCATGAGGTTGAGCCCCTGCTGCGCCGTCCAGACCGCGGTCGAGCGGGTGCCCGAGCCCCACCAGATGCGCTCGCGGAGCCCGGGAGACTGCGGCTGCAGGGCGAGCCGGCCCGCGACCCCCGTCATCCTGGGGTCGGCGTCGACGAGGGACGCGCCCTCCAGCGCGGCGAGGAACAGCGCGGTCTTCTCGCGGGCGAGGTCGGCGTCACTGGTGGTGGGCACGTAGCCGAACGCCTCGGAGCCGCGCAGCGCCGTCTCGGGTGAGCCCCGGCTGATGCCCAGCTGCAGCCGGCCGTCGCTGAGCAGGTCCGTGGCCGCGGCCTCCTCGGCCATGTAGAGCGGGTTCTCGTAGCGCATGTCGATCACGCCCGTGCCGAGCTCCAGCCGCGACGTCCGCGCGGCCATCGCGCTGAGCAGCGGGAACGGCGAGGCGAGCTGGCGGGCGAAGTGGTGGACGCGGACGAAGCCGCCGTCCAGCCCGAGCTCCTCGGCGGCCTGCGCGAGCTCGACCGTCTGGACGAGGGCGTCCCGGGCCGTGCGCACGCGCGACCCCGGCACCGCCTGCCAGTGCCCGAACGTCAGGAACCCGATCCGCTGGACCATGCCCGCCTCCTCCTGCTTGAGCTCGCGGCAGTCTGCTGCGACCAACGGGCGGGAGGCCGGGCGGATTCCCGGCACTCAGGCGCGGACGGTCACCCGGGTCAGCGCCTGCAGGTCGGGCCCCGGCGCGTAGGGGTAGCGCGAGACCGCGAGGTACTCGCCGGGAGGGAGCCCGAGCCGCACCTCCACGCGGGCGCCACCGGCGAGGGCGGGCAGGGCCAGCACCCGCGGGGGGAGCGTCCATGCCCGCAGCTCCTCCTCCAGCTCGCGGTCCGACGTGCCCGCGGGTACGCGGTAGACCTCGACGGAGCGCGCAGGCCCGAGCGTGTCCACGTCCTCGACCGTCCACCAGGCACGGGCCACCACTGCGTGCGGGAGCACGTCCGGCTCCGGCTGGCGCAGGCCGACCAGGACGCGGCTCGCGCGCGGGAGGGCCCCGCGTCCGACGCCCGTCACGACCACCTGGCGCATCCGCGCCACGTGCCCCCGCGACGAGAACGGGTCGTAGAACCAGTACCTCCCCGCGGTCAGCGCCACCGCGACCGAGCCCCCGGAGGGCGCGCCCCCGAGCAGGGTCACGCGGGTCGGGGCGCCTACCCGGTCGTCGCGGGCGTACTGCTGCAGCGTGTAGCCCTCAGCGGGGACGGCCACCTGGAGCCGGGAGCCGCCGGTCACGTCCAGGACGTACGTCCCGGCGGGCAGCCGCGACGGGAGGCTGGGTCGGCTCGTCGTCGTCACCCGCACCGTCAGGGCGTGGGCGGACGCGGCGGACGCGGCGCGCGCTCCGACGAGCCCGGTGGACAGGGCCGGGCACGCGACCAGGGCGGCGAGGGTGCGCTTCACGCCCAGGAGGAGCCACTGCTCCGTGCGTCAGGTTCATCGGCCGTCGGCACAACCTCCGGGCCGGCCGCGGTGCTCTACCGGGCATGCGCCTCCGCCCGCTGCCCGCCGCCCTGACCGTCGCCGCTCTGGGTGCCTCGTGCGCCGTCGCCGTCACGGCCCTGCCGGTGCCTGACGCGCACGCCGCTGCTCTCATGGGGGTCGAGCTCGTCGTCCAGGGCACGGCACCCGGCGTCCGGGCCAGCTCGCCGTGGCGCCCGGGTGCGCCGTCCCACCTCTACTCGGTGCCGGCCGACGCCGCGGACGCGCGCACGCTGCTCGACGTGCCCGTGCCGGCGTACGCGGTCCCTGACGCCACGGGCCGCTCGTGGGCGTGGACGGTCGCCTCCGGCCCGCGGGCGCCGCTCGAGCTGGAGGTCGGTGGCAGTGGGGGCGTCCGCCGCGTCGCCGCCCTGCCCGGTGCCGGCACCGGGCTCGCCTGGTCACCTGACGGGACCCGGGTGGCGGTCCCGGCGTTCCTCGGCAGCAGTTGGCAGGTCGAGCTCGTGGACGTCGCGACCGGTGCCGTGACGCCGCTGCCCGGCGCCACGCCGCTCGCCTGTCCCGTGTTCGTCCCGGGCACGGACCTCGTCGCCGGCGCGTACGGCCGCAGCGTCGTGCGGCTCGTGGACACCGCGACCGGTGCGACCACCGACCTGCACCTCCCCGACCCCGCCGGGGCGACGGTGGGGGCGCTCGCGCCGACACCCGACGGCTCGGCCCTCGTCGTGCTCGTCGCGCGCGAGGTCCCCGGCGGCGCGCAGCGGCCCGAGCTCGTGCTGCTGCCGCGCGACGGCGGCGCCCCCCGCACGCTGGCTGCGGCCGGCAGCGCCCTCACCGGGCTGCAGGTCGCACCGGACGGCAGCGCGGTGTTCTACAGCACCACCACCGTGCCGGGTGCTCCGCGCTCGGTGTGGCGCAGCCCGCTCGACGGCGGGCCCGCGCAGCAGGTCGCCGCCTCGCCCACCCTGTCGCTCGAGGTGCTCGGTCTGCGCGCCGCAGCAGGGACCGACGCGGCCCGCCCGATCGGGCTGACGGCGACGTCCACCGCCTCGAGCGTCACCCTCCGCTGGAAGGGCGCTCCGGGCGTGACGGGGTGGCGCGTCCGCACCGCTCCGGGCACCGGGCCCGCGGCCAGCACGGCGGCAGCGGTCTGGGCACCCGGGACGACGTGGACCGGCGCGGCGACCGGTGTGACGACGCTCAGCGTCAGCGCGGTGACGAGCGACGGGGTCGAGCACCCGGCCAGCAGCGTGACCGTGCACCCGCTGGGGGCCGTGGCGGTCACCGCACCTCGGCTGGTCAGCGCCACCCCGTCCGGATCGCGGCCGTGGGCGCTGCACCTCGCGAGGACCAGCGGGACGGCCTCGGTGGCGACCCGGTGGGTCGAGTCCTCGGGTGCTGCCGGCGAGCACCCGGCCTGGCGCCCGTGGAGCGCCGGGGTCACCGCCGTCACGCTGCGCCCGGGCGGTGCCGCGACGGGACCGCTGCTCGAGGAGCACACGTACGCCGCCGAGCTCGTCCCGCTCGACGAGTACGGCAACCGCGGGCCGACGACGGTGGCCTCGATGGTCGTGGCGGAGGACGAGCGGGGCGCGGCCTACCGCGGGAGCTGGACGTCCGCGCGCGTGCGGCGGGCCGCGGGCGGCACGCTCGCCGTCACCACCTCGGCCGGAGCCAGCGCCCAGCTCGCGGTGGCGTACCCGGCCGCAGGCGGGCGGGTGCTCTCCGTGCTCGGCGAGCGCTCCCCCCGCGGAGGACGCTTCGCCGTGCTCGTCGACGGCCGGCGCACCGCCGTCGTCGACACGCGAGCGCCGAGGACCGCGGAGCAGGCCGTCCTCTGGCAGGGACCCGGGTGGCAGCGCGCCGGCCGGCACACCCTGCGCCTCGTCGCGCTCGCCGGGCCGCGTACGCGCGTGGCGGTGGACGGCTTCGCCGTGCGCTCGCCCCTGCCCGCGAGCTAGCCCACCTCCACGATCCCGTGGACCACTACGAAGCGCTCCACCTCGGCGAGCTCGACGTCCGCGTCCTGCGCAGAGGGGACGACGGGGCCGGCGACCCACCACTCCGCGCCGGGCAGCCCGGCAGAGAGGTACGCCCGGGTGCCCACCGCCGGCACTGCACGCGGCCGAGCGAGGACCCTGCCGTGGCCGGGCTCCCAGAGCTCGACGAACCCGCCCTCGGCGCCGGTCACCACCGCGTCGTACCACCGCCACACCACGCGGCCGCCAGCGGTGGCGACGAGGTTGCCCGGCGCCACCCGCTCGGCGCGGGGCCGCGGGAACGCGGCGGCCCAGGGCACGTCGCGGATCCGCCCGCCGTCGACGAGCCGGCAGACCTCCTCGTCGACGGCGAGCACCGTGCCGAGCTCCAGCCTCACGCGGCCACCGCCGTCAGGTGGCGGGCGAGGAAGTCCTCGTCCAGACCGAGCCACCGAGGTCGCCGGTGGTCACCCGGGTTGGCGTGCAGCGTCTTCTCCTCCGAGCCGAACGCGTCGAAGAGGGCGAGCGAGTCGGCGCGCGACGCGTGCTCGTCGTCCCAGGGCAGGAGGAACTGCACGGGTACGCGGATCCTGCGCGCCGCCTCGACGACGGCAGCACTGACGAAGAAGCCGCCGCCGAAGACCGCGGCGCGGATCCGGGGTTCCGCTGCGGTCAGCGGGATGCCGATGGCGCTGCCCAGCGAGATGCTCCCGCCGTAGCCGACCGGGGCGTCCGCCCCGACCTCGGGCAGGGCCTGCAGCGCGTCGATGACGGCCTGCCACTCGGGCACGGCCTGCTCGGCGAGCTCGGCCATGTAGCGGGTGCTGACCGCGGCGAAGCGCGCGGAGTCGTCGGCCGTACGCGCCGCCCGGATCTCGGCACGCGCCGCGTCGTCACGGGGAAGGCGAGGCCGCGCTCCGTGGCCGGGGGCGTCGATGGCGGCGACCGCGAAGCCGTGGGCGCTCACGGTCGCGCGGGCGCTGGCCACCAGGCGCGGGACGTCCATGCGCATCCCTCCGCCGTGCCCGAGCAGCACGAGCGGGCGCGGACCCGTCGCCCCCTCAGGGGTCCAGAGGATGCCCGGGACGTCGCCCAGGTGGAAGCGGCGCTCGGTGACGCCGTCGGTGGTGGTGGAGCTGGTGAGGAGCAGAGAGTCCATGGCAGGAACCCTTCGAGGAGGACCGGGACGCGGTGCTCCTCGGCGGCTCCTAGGCCGCTGGCTCGGCCGGGACGGCGAGCCGGAGCACCCGCGTGGGGGATGCGTGCACGGGTGCCACCTCCTCGAGCCGTTCGGACGGGTCCAGGTTAGCCCGACGGTCCTCGGTGCCGTCCAGTCCTTTTGCGGTCAGCGGCTGGCGGCGGGCTGCGCCAGCGCCATCGTCATGAACACGTCGGCGCGGGCGTACGGCATGTGGATGCTCTCCGGCGCGACGTGCTCGAAGCCGACCGACTCGTACAGGTGCACCGCGGGGGCGAGCTTCGTGGAGCTGCCGAGGAACAGCGTGGCCGCGCCCCGCTCGCGTGCGCGCTCGATGGCCGCGAGCAGGATCTGGCGGCCGAGCCCGGCGCCGCGGTGCGCGGGCGCCACCGTCATCTTCGACAGCTCGTAGACGCCGTCGCCCTCGGGACGGAGGGCGACGCAGCCGACGACCTCCCCGTCGAGCTCGGCGAGGAGGACCTCGCCCCCGGGCGCGACGATGGAGGTGAAGGGGTCCTCGAGCTGGCGGCGGTCCTCGTCCTCGAGGGTGAAGTGCAGCCGGATCCACTCCTCGTTGAGCGAGCGGAAGGCGGCGGCGTCCTCAGCGGTGGCCATGGGCCGGAAGGTGAGCTCCATGCGTCCATTGCAGCCCGTCCGTGGCGGGACGTCCAACATCTCGTTCGTCCTGAGTGAGACGCTGCAGATATGGACGTCGAGCTCCGTCACCTGCGCTACTTCGTCGCCGTCGCGGAGGAGCTGCACTTCGGTCGCGCCGCCGCTCGCCTGCACATGGCCCAGCCGCCGCTGTCGCAGGCCATCCGGCAGCTCGAGGAGATCGTCGGACACCCGTTGCTCACCCGCAGCTCGCGCTCGGTCCTGCTGACGCCGGCGGGCGAGGCGTTCCTCGACCGCGCTCGTCGCACGCTGCGCAACGTCGGCCGCGACGTCGAGGAGGCACGGAGCATCGGTCGGGGCGAGACCGGCGTGCTGAACCTCGGCTACGTCGGCTCGGTGATGATGACGCTGCTGCCGGGGATCCTGCGCGACCACCTCGCTGAGTTCCCCGGGGTGCAGCTGCGGCTGCACGAGTCCTTCACCTCGCGCGTCGTCGAGGGCCTTCGCGACGGCAGCATCGACGCGGGCGTCGTCCGCGACCGCGACCCGGTCGACGACCTCGTCGCCACGCCGCTGCTGCTCGAGCCCTTCGTCGCCGTCGTCCCGGCGGACCACGCCGCCGCGCGCGGGGACGCGACCTCCGCCCGCGCCCTGCGGGACGACGCCTTCATCTCGCCGATCCCGGCGGCGGGCACCCGGGCCTACGAGAAGCCCTTGAGCATCTGCGAGGAGCAGGGCTTCCGGCCGACGGTCGCGCACCAGGCGTCGCACTGGCTGACCATCATGCGGCTCGTCGGCGTGGGGCTCGGGGTGACGATCGCGCCGGAGTGCGTGCGCTCGATCGCCTCGCCCGACGTCCGCTGCCTCGCCCTGCCCGAGGCGCGCGTCACGAGCGAGGTGGCCCTGGTGCACCGGGCCGGCGAGAGGCGCCCGATGGTCACGGCGTTCGAGCGCGTCGCGCGAGGACATGCGCCTGCCGTGTGAGGTGTCGCCGTGGTGGTCGTCAGGTGCAGGGTTGGGGCTCGCGCTCGGTGAGGTAGTGCCGGCCGAACGGCGTGCGGGTGACGAGGGTGCCGTCGCGGTCGCGCCACGCGCCCCACCCGTGCCACGTCTTGAGGTTGTGGTCCCGCTGGCACTTCGGGTCGAGGTTCGCCCCCGTCGTCGGCCCCCCACGCGCCGGGTGCTCGTGGTCGAACGCCTCCCGGTGGTCCAGCTGCAGCTCGCGCGCCGCCCGGTCGCACGTCGGGTGCCCGCACGTCTGCTCCCGCGCCACGACGAACGCCCGGAGCCGTGCCGAGGGCTGGTGCCGCAGCGGCGCCGTCGCGAGCAGCTCCCCCTCCGGTCCGGTCACCCGCAGCGCCCACTCCGCGTCCGCCGCCACCGCCCGCCCGAGCTCCGCCGGGACCGGGCCGTAGCCCTCCAGGTGCGCCGGGTCCTCCGCCAGCCCGGCCACCGTCGCCAGCGACACCACCACCGAGACCGCCGGGCGTGCCGGCACCGTCCGCACCAGCCCCGGCAGCGCCTCCAGATCCCCCACCACCGCCGACGCCACGAGCACCAGGGCGTCGGCCCGGCGCTGCGAGAGGGACCGACGACCCGCAGGACCAGCACCCGCACCCGGACCCGACCCCGCGGCACCTGCCTCCGGCAGCGCGTCCACCACGGCGTCGAGCGCGCCCATCACGCCGAACGCCTCCGTCGCGGATACCACCGCCACCACCTCGGCCATCGCGTCCGGCAGCGGCCGCATGAACACCCCGCGGTCGCGCCGCACCGCGTCCGCGTGCCGCTCGGACGCGCCACGCGGGTCCGCCACCGCGACCGCCGTCCGCAGCCGCCGGCGCAGCTGCGCCACCGTCTGCTCCGGCGCGCGGCGCAGCACCCGCGCCTCCACCGCCGCGCAGCCCGCCAGGTCGAGCGGCTCGCACGCCTCCACCACCGCCGCCGCGTGCCGCGGGCTGATCTCCCCTTCCGCCAGCAGCCACCACGTCCCCGGGTGGCGGCCCACCAGCGCGGCCGCCTCGCCTGCCTGCAGCGCCGCCACCGCCGAGGGCAGCCGCAGCTCCAGCCCCAGCTGCGCGTGCACCGAGGGCTCCACCCCGTGCTTCGCGTGCCCAAGCTCCCGCGCCCGCTCCCCGAGCAGCGCCTCCGCCTCCGCCAGCGCCACCGCCCGGTGCGCCGATGCCCACGCCACCACCCGGTCGAACGACCGCGCCAGCGCCACCCGCGCCGACGCCTCCCGCTCGCGCCGTCCCAGGCCCGGATCCGGGTCCCCCGGGTCCGAGAAGGGGTGCACCCAGGCCGCCAACAACGCCGGGTCCCGCACCAGCTCCGCCAGCACCCCCGGCAGCACACCCGCTTCGATCCCCGTCAACGCGTCCTCGAACGGCAGGTGCGCCGACGGCTGCCGCACCTGATCGCTCGAACGCATGTTCGAAGCCTACCTCCTCTGGTCGTGCGGGGGAAGGCCCTTCTCGTCGCCCAGCGATGAACTGCGGACCTCGGCCCCGTCCCCCCTCCGACCCCGGCACCGCGACCAAGGAGCACCCCGTGGGCAAGGTCCTCGCCTCCATCACCACCTCCGTCGACGGCCGCGTCACCGGCCCCGACGACGGTCCCGGACTCGGACTCGGCAGGGGCGGCGAGCGGCTGCACTACTGGGTCATGGGCGGCCCCTGGACCTATGAGGGTGGTCACGACTTCGCCATGCACGGCCCTGACAAGGAGTTCTTCGACGAGCTCGTGAGCGGCGTCGCCGCCGGGGTCGTGGGGCGGGGCATGTACGACGCCTCCGGTGCCTGGGGCGGAACGAACCCGTTCCCGGGGCCGCTCGTCGTCCTCACGCACCGCCTGCAGGACCAGCCCGCTCCCGAGAGCGGTTTCCGCTTCGTCGGCGACCTCCACGAGGCCGTCGACCAGGCGCGGCGAGCCGCCGGCGACGGTGACGTCTCGGTGGGCGGGGGCGCGGACGTCATCCGCCAGGCGCTCGCCGCCGGCCTGGTCGACGAGCTCGTCATCTCCACCGCGCCGGTCATCCTCGGTGCCGGCAAGCGGCTGTTCGAGGGGTTCGCGCACGACCTCGACCTCGAGGTCCGCAGGGTGGTCAGCTCGCCGTACGCGACGCACGTGCGCTACGCGGTCCGCCGGACCGCGGGCTGAGGCCTGACCGGCTCAGGGCTCCCCGAGGTCGTACGCCGGCTCCCGCAGCTGCCCCCAGCCGAAGCGCGACTCCGCGACCCAGTCCTGCAGCTGGTCGGCGAAGCCCGCCGCGACCTCCTCGTCGCTCGGCCCCGTCTGCGCCCACTCGCCGCTCAGCAGCATGGCGACGTACTGCTCGCCGCACGCCGTGACGCAGACCCAGACGTCGTCCGGGTGGCCGTGCACCCCGTCCCTGACCGCGACCGCCTCGACCTCCTCCGGGGTGAGCAGGGACGCGACGACGGGGTCGACCACGACCCTGCGCCAGCGCCGCAGTCCCGGGTCACTGGCGTCCGTGCGCTCGCCGGAGCTCGCCCTGGGCGGCGGCGACTGCCCCGGAGGGTGGATCGTGAGCGAGCTGCGGTACGCGCTGGACACCCGCCGAACCTAGCCCGCCGACCCGCTCAGAACACCCGCTGGCGCGCCTTGCTCAACGAGAACCCGTGCCCCTGGCCGTTGGTGCAGGTGACCCCGCCCTGCGTCACCAGGCAGGAGAACGGCCCGAGGTGCCGCGTCGAGCCGTACGCCGCCACCGGCATCGCCGGGTCGGCGACCGTGTCGCCCGCGCAGCCGCGTACGCCCCTGCCGCGCGTCGCGAGGAGGTACGCGTGGCCGTAGTCGAGGTCGCACGAACGCGGACGGGCCGGCTCGTGCGCGACGGCGAGGATGTCGCAGCGCAGCCCCCACGAGCGGTCGTGCGCGGCGACGCAGTAGATGTTGTGCGACGGCGTCTGGAAGCTGCGCGGGACCGTCGCCGCGCGAGCCGTGGCGGGCGCGGCCGCACCGGTCACTCCGGCGGCGAGCAGGACGAGCACGGCGGCACGGGAGCGGGAGTTCCTCATGCCGCTGTTCCTACCGGGTCCGGCGCCGGGCGCGCACGTCCACCTGCCCGATCGGCCCTTCCCGCAGGCCCGCCGACCAGGGGTCTTACGACCATCGGCCACTGGTGGGCGCGACGCGGCGTGCCGCCTCATGGAGGGGTACCACTCCTCCTCCTCGAAGGGCACGCCCGTGAAGCGCCTCCTCGTCCTCACCGCCGCCGCCGGCATCGCCGCGGTCCCCGCCGTCCTCGGCCTGAGCGGCGGTGCATCGCTCGCGCAGGCCGTCCCCCTGCGCGCGACCAGCACCGCCTCCCCGTCGCCGGCGCCCAGCGCGACCCACCACCGCGCGGAGGACCGGCCGCGTACCGCCACGACCCGCTCGTCGAACCGTCCCTCCCCCCGCCCGACGGCGACCCGCGCCGACGACCGGCGACACGGGCCCGAGGCTTCGGACGACTCGCGCCAGCGCAGCCGCCACGGCGGGGGTCACGGCGCGGACGACTGAGACCCTTGCCGCGTGAGCCCTCCCGACGACGCAGGTGCAGCGGCCTGGCTGGTGCTGACCGGCCCGACCGAACGGCGCCACCGCGAGGAGCCGCCGGGGGCGCGCTCGATCCTCCTGCCGGTCGCCGCGGGCATCGCCCTCGTGCTCCTCGTCGTCGTCCTCGGGGGTACGTGGGCGAGCCGCCGCGTCGCCGAGCGCGAGGCGGTCGCCGAGGCGGCGCGTACGGCTGACCTGCTGGCCGAGGTCGTCGTGTCGCAGTCGCTGAGCGACGGCCTCGTCGCCCGTGACCACCAGGCCCTGGCACGGGTCGACCAGGCGGTCCGCTCGCACGTGCTCGGTCCCGGGATCCTGCGCGTCAAGCTGTGGGCGGCCGACGGGCGCATCGTCTACTCCGACGAGCCCCGCCTCGTGGGCGAGCGGTTCGCCCTCGGTCAGGAGGAGCGCGACGCCCTCGCGCACCCGCGGACGCGCGCCGAGGTGTCCGACCTCAGCCAGCCGGAGAACCGCTACGAGCGGGGACGCGGCAAGCTGCTCGAGGTCTACCGACCGGTCTGGACCCCCGGCGGGACACCGCTGCTGTTCGAGACCTACACGCCGTACGGCTCGGTCACCCGGCGCGCGCACGACCTGTGGCGAGCGTTCGCGGGCATCACGGCCTCGAGCCTGCTCTTCCTCGCCGTGCTGCTCCTCCCGGTGATGTGGCGGCTGCTCGACCGGCTGCGCGCGGCGCACGCCCAGCGGGAGGGGCTGTTGCAGCGCGCGGTCGACGCCTCGGACGAGGAGCGGCGGCGCATCGCCGGCACGCTCCACGACGGGCTGGTGCAGGAGCTCGCCGCCTCCTCGTACGCGGTTGCCGGCGCCGCCCAGCGCGCCGCGTCGGCGGGCCGGCCGGAGCTCGCCACGGAGCTGGACCGCGTGGCGGGGACGGTGCGCAGCGGCATCGGCAGCCTGCGCTCGCTGCTCGTCGACATCTACCCACCGACCTTGGAGCAGGCGGGCCTGGCCCCGGCCCTGGGCGACCTCGTGCCGGGGCTGCGCGCCCGGGGGACGGCCGTCCTCGTCGAGGTCGACGGGCAGGCGGCCGACCGGCTGGCGCCGGACGAGGCTGCTCTGGTGTACCGGGTGGCGCAGGAGTGCCTGCGCAACACGGGGAAGCACGCCGCGGCCACGGAGGTCTCGGTCCTGCTGTCTCCCGCGCCCGGGGCGGCGGCAGTGCTCGAGGTGCGGGACGACGGCCGCGGCTTCGACCCGGGCGAGGTCCTGCGCGGCCCCGAGGCCGGGCACTTCGGGCTCCGGGTGATGATCGACCTGGCGCGTGCCGCCGGCGCCACCCTCGCGGTGCGCAGCGCCGAGGGGCAGGGGACGACGTGGAGGTTGGAGGTGCCCGCGCGATGATCGGCGTGCTGCTGGTCGACGACCACGCCCTCGTCCGCTCCGGGCTCGCGGGACTGCTCGCGGCCACCGACGACATGCAGGTGCTGGGCGAGGCCGCGGACGGCGCGCAGGCCGTGGAGCGTGCCCGCGAGCTCGCGCCCGACGTCGTGCTCATGGACCTCTCGATGCCCGTCCTCGACGAAGTCGCTGCCACGCAGATGATCCTCGCGGCTCGGCCGGAGACGCACGTCGTCGTGCTGACGTCGTTCTCCGACCGCGAGCGCGTCGGTGAGGCGCTGGCCGCCGGAGCGGTGGGCTACCTGCTGAAGGACTCGGAGCCGCGCGACCTGCTCGCAGCCGTGCGCTCCGCGGCGCAGGGCCACGCTCCGATCGATCCCCGCGTGGCGCGGTCGCTGCTGCCCTCAGCGGCTCCGCGACCGCAGGACGCGCTCAGCGCCCGCGAGCGCGAGGTCCTGCTGCTGATCGCGAAGGGTCTGGCCAACAAGCAGATCGGCCGTGCCCTCGGCATCAGCGAGGCGACGGTGAAGGCCCACGCCGGCAGTGCCTTCCGCCGCATCGGCGTGGCCGACCGCACCTCCGCGGCGCTCTGGACCCGGGAGCACCTGGCGCCGTGAAGGCCGGTCAGCGCGCGGCCGGCAGCGGGGCGAACAGCCGCGACGCGGTCCGTACCAGACCAGCCACGCCGGGTGAGGTGCTGTGCGGCGGCCACGCGATGACGGTCCTGACCCGGGGCGCGTCCGCGAGCGGGACGACCGCCAGGCCGTCACCGGCGCCGGCGCGCGACGACTCGGGCAGCACGATCGCGCAGCGGCCGAGCCGGACGAGCTGCAGCACCTGGGTCAGGTCGCGCAGCTCCGGCCCCGGCCCGTCGCGGTAGGAGCCGTCGAGCTCGGGCCAGCGCGGCAGCGGGAGGTCGGGGATGGACCTCACCTGCGCCATGGTGAGCGAGCTCTCCCGGCTGAGCGGGTGCGCGGCCGGCACGACGACGACCTGGTCCTCCACCCGCAAGGTGTCCGTGTCGAAGCCGCGGAGGTCGTCGAAGGGCTCGTGCAGGAGCGCGACGTCCGCCCGGCCGTCGCGCAGCATGAGCGCCTGGTGGCCGGGCGCGCTGAGCACCACGTCGACCTCGACGGCGCCCGGCTCCGCGGCGTACGCCTCGAGCAGCTCAGCCATGAGCCCGCCGGACGCCCCCGCCTTCGCGGTGAGGACGACCGGCGCGCGGCCGCCCGCCTGGACGGCTCGGCGCGTACGCCGCTCCGCAGCCTCGACCGCCGCGACGGCCGCCCTGCCCTCCTGCAGCAGGGTCTCGCCGGCGCTCGTGAGGGTCATGCCGCGCGGCGAGCGGACGAACAGCTCGGCCCCGATCCGGCGCTCCAGCTGCGCGATCGCCCGCGACAGCGGGGGCTGGGCCATGCCGAGCCGCTGCGCAGCGCGGCCCACGTGCGCCTCTTCGGCGACAGCGATGAAGTAGCGCAGCTCGCGGATCTCCACCCGGGCAGCGTACGTCGCGCCATACCCTCGCGGTATCGCCCGCGACCCGATCGGTCTTGGCGTCCATGGCGATGGGGCCAGCACGATCGAGCCATGACCGAGAACACCATGCAGCACAAGAGGACCGCGCTCGTCACGGGCGCGAACAAGGGGATCGGCTACGAGATCGCCGCCGGTCTGGCGCGGCTCGGGTTCCGGGTCGGCGTCGGGGCGCGCGACGCAGGACGCCGGGAGGCCGCGGTCGAGGAGCTGCGGGCCGAGGGGCTCGACGTCTTCGGCGTCGCCCTCGACGTGACCGACGACGCGAGCGTCGCGGCGGCGGCCGAGCAGCTCGAGGCCCAGGGTGGCCTCGACGTGCTCGTCAACAACGCGGCGATCACCGGAGGGATGCCGCAGGAGCCGAGCAGGGTCAGCGCCGCGCAGGTGCTGCAGGTCGTCGACACCAACGTCATCGGCGTCATCCGCGTGACCAACGCGGTGCTCCCGCTGCTGCGCCGAGCGGAGTCGCCGCGCATCGTCAACGTGTCCAGCACCGTGGGCTCGCTAGGACTGCAGACCGCGCAGGCGGACGCGGTCGGGCCGGTCTCCGCGGCGTACTCCCCCACCAAGACGTACCTCAACGCCGTCACCGTGCAGTACGCGAAGGAGCTGGCAGGCACGGGGATCCTCGTCAACGCCGGCTGCCCGGGCTACGTCGCGACGGACCTCAACGGCCACCAGGGGACGCGTACGCCGGAGCAGGGCGCCGCCGTCTTCCTCGAGCTGGCCACGCTGCCCGACGGCGGGCCGAGCGGCACCTTCCGAGACGAGACCGGCATCCAGCCCTGGTGACCGACGCGGTCAGGGCTCCTCGTCGAGCGCGCGCTTCGGGGTGAGCGCGATCGCCGCGGCCACGTCGGGCAGCTCGCGCTCGGTGCGGAGGGCCAGGCTGACCAGCATCTCGAAGGCGCGGTCGACGTCGACGTCGTAGCGCTCCATGAGAACGCCCTGCGCGAGGCCGACGACGTGGCGGGCCTCGAGCGCGGCCCGCAGGTCGGCGCTCTCCGCCTCGGCGGCCTCGCCGCGCTGCGCCGCCTGCTCCCGGTCGGCCGAGGCGCGCTCCCGGTCCGCGGCAGCCCGACCCCGGTCCGCTGCGGCGGCAGCGCGCTCGGTGCGGGAGTCGCCGCGGTCCGCGGCGGCCTCGTCCCGGTCGCGGGCCGAGAGGTAGCGGTCGGCGAAGCCCCGGTCGGAGTCCCCGCTGCGTCGGCGGGCGCGCCGGTCGCGGGCGCTCGCCACGCCCTCCCGAGCCTCAGCGGCGACGTCCCGCTCGGTCGCCACCGCATCGCGGGCCTCCGCGAGCTCGTCCCACTGGGCGGCCAGGGCGTCGCGCTCCTTGGCCAGGGCAGCGAGCTCGTGCGCGGTCCAGTCCCCCGCATCCGCCGCGGCGGCTTCACGGTCGGAGAGGTCGGCATCGAGCCTGCCGAGGCGCTGTTCCCAGGACAGCACCTCGGACTCCCCCTCATTCGGCCGGCTCACGCCTGCGACCCTAGCGAGCCGTCACCCACCGTGGGTTCCGGAGCCCAGCTCGCGAGCAGCGGCAGGGTCTTCGCGGTCGAGGAGTCCGGCTCGACGGTGTAGACGACGAGGCGCTGGTCCGGGTCGTGCGGGCCGGCGACCACCTCGATGCCGAACTCCAGCGGACCGGCGACGGGATGCGCGATGCGCTTCTGCAGCGAGGTGCGGAACGTGACGCGCTGGTCGGCCCACCAGGCGGCGGCATCGGCGTCGCGGCGGCAGAGCTCCTCGACGAGCGCCGCCAGCCTGCTGTCATCGGGGTGCAGACCCGCCTCGTAGCGCAGGGATCCCATGGCCGCCGCGGCGAACTCCGCCCAGTTCGTCAGCCGGGAGCGGGCATCCTCGTGCAGGAAGAGCCAGCGCACGAAGGACCTCCCCGGCCGCACCTCGGGACCGAGGACAGCGGCGAGCAGGGCGTTGGTCGAGAGGACGTCCGAGCGCCGCCCCAGCAGCAGCACCGGGAGGTGGTCGAGCGCCGTCATCAGGCGCAGCAGGCCGCGCTGCGGCTGCTGCGGTGGCTCGGCAGCGGTGGCGCGTGCCCGGCGCGGAGCCGCGAGCGCGCGCAGGTGCGCACGCTCGAGGTCGTCCAGCTGCAGCGCCCGCGCCAGCGCCTCCACGACATCGTCGGAGACCGCGTGCTGGCGGCCCTGCTCGAGCCGGCTGTAGTGCTCGGCGCTCATCCCCGCGAGGACGGCGAGCTCCTCCTTGCGCAGGCCGGGAACCCTTCGTGCGCCGGGGAAGGGTGCGATGCCCGCCTGCGCCGGGGTCAGTCCGTCACGGCGCGAGCGCAGGAACGCCCCCAGCGCGGATCGGTCGGTCGGCACCCGACCAGCGTACGGACCGGCGGACGGATGAGCCTGGTCATGCCGTGACCCGGCACGGACCGCTCTGGCGCCCCTGTCGTCACCCCTCCACGGTGATGGGCATGACCTTCCCCGAGACCCTGCCCACCGTCCTCGTCACCGGCTCCACGAGCGGCATCGGCGCCGCCACCGCACTCAGCCTCGCCGCCGCCGGCTGGGCCGTCGTCGTCACGGGCCGCGACAGCGCCCGCGGCGCCGAGGTCGTCCGTGCCATCGAGGACGACGGGGGCTCCGCTGTCTTCGTGCCCTCGGACCTCGCCGCCGGAGCCGAGGAGCTGCGGGCCTTCGCCCGGGCCGCCACCGCTGCTGCCGGCGGCCGGCTCGACGCCCTCGTCCACAACGCCGCCCTCTGCCCGCCGGTGGACACCCCGTCCCTGTCGGACGCCGACCTCGAGGCCACGCTCGCCGTCAACATCCGCGCCCCGCACGTCCTCACCGCTGCGCTCGCTCCCGCCATGGCCGAGCGCGGACACGGCACCGTCGTCGTCATCGGCTCGTGGATGGCGCACGTCGGCTCGCCCTTCGTCGGGCTCTACTCCGCGACCAAGGCGGCCGAGCTGCAGCTCGCGCGCAGCTGGGCGGCGGAGTTCGGCGCCCGCGGCGTGCGGGTGAACTCCGTGTCCCCAGGCGCGACGCGTACCCCGATCAACGCCGATGCTGGCGACGTCCTCGACCAGCTGACCCGCGACCTGCCCGCCGGCCGGACGGGCACCCCCGAGGAGGTCGCCGCCGCGGTCACCTGGGTGATGTCGGACGCCGCGGCGTACCTGCACGGGGCAGAGATCGCCGTCGACGGAGGGATCACCAGCACGCGGACGTGAGAACCTGCTGCAGCCTCGCGGGAACCGGCCGGCCGCGCGGCGCGTCCCAGCGGTCGACCGGAGGAGGTCGACCGATGAGAGTCGCGTACGTGGCCGTGCTGACCGCGGCCCTGGTCGCCGGGTGCGCGCCGGCAGCCGGCACGGGTGCCGGCGTCGTCACGTCGGCGGCACCGGCGCCAGCCCCGAGCGACACCCGACTCCCGGCGATGACCGTGAGCTGCAGCGCGGATCCGGCCGCCGACCCAGGACCCGCCACGACGACGTACGCGCCGCTCCCCGGCGGCGTCACCGTGACGGGCGCACGGCTCTGCCGACAGCTGGTCGTGCCGCGGCCAGGGCGAGGGACGTGGCAGCAGACCGTGACGTACGCCGTGGTCGGCGGACTCGACGCGCTCGTCCGCACCTACCAGCGTCCGGACGGCCCGGCCGGGACCGGGATCTGCAGCGCGGTCGGGTACGTCCCCCTCCTCGTCACGTTCACGACGGCCCGCGACGGCGACATCGAGGCGCGCGAGCCACGGGGTCACTGCAACGAGCCGGTCGAGGAGGCGGTGCACGCGTACGCCTCGCTGCGTCTCCAGCGGATCCGCTCCGTCTGGGGGCGGCAGGTGGAGTCCCAGCGAGCCGTGGACAGCGGCTGCGCCGAGCAGTGGAAGGACATGCTCGTGGTCGAGCGCACCCGCGCCGCGGCCACGCTGCAGCCACGACCTCTCCAGGGACGCCAGCGGGTCTGCGTGTACCACGACCGCGCGCCGAACGGCTCGGCAGGGGATCCCGTGCTGGTGGCCGCTGCTCCTGCGGCACGGGAGCAGGTGGAGGCCGTCGTGCAGCACCTCCACGCGGGCGGTCCGGTGTGCCGCTCGACGGGGCGGACGTTCGTCGTGCTCGGCGAGCCGCAGGGCGACATCGTCTACGTCGCCCTGGACCGGTGCCGCGGCCGCGCCCTGTGGGACAGCGGGACGGGGACGCTGGACCGGCCCGGCCTGCGGCTGCTCGACGGGCTGCTCGCGCGGGCGCGCTAGCAGCTCAGCGCGGCGCGTCCTGGATGAGGCTCACGACGTTGCCGGCGGGGTCCTGCACCAGCGCCTTCGTGACCCACCCGTTGTCGGTCGGTGGCATGAGGACCTGGCCGCCGAGCCCCTCGACCGCGGCGACCGTCGCCGTGAGGTCGGCGACGGTCACGCCGAGGGTCACGCGCGGCTCCTCCGCGTCCACGACCGCACCG
The DNA here is from genome assembly GCF_004216915.1 of Motilibacter rhizosphaerae. Lineage (NCBI taxonomy): Bacteria > Bacillati > Actinomycetota > Actinomycetes > Motilibacterales > Motilibacteraceae > Motilibacter > Motilibacter rhizosphaerae. Next base: position 41,848 of record NZ_SGXD01000005.1, on the reverse strand, counting down.
CCGGGTCCGTTCTCCGGGCGCAGCAGGGCGTATCCCGGACCGCGCTCGTCCACCTGCCAGCCCAGCAGGACACCGTAGAAGCGGGCCAGACCCTCGGACGGGCCGGCGATGTCGAAGTGGGCGACCTGGGCGGACACGGGTTCCTCCTGCTGTCTCGGTGGTCACTGCTCTGGTCGAGGGCCGAGGTGGGCCGACAGGGCGTCGCGGACGCGCTCCACGACGGTGAGGTCCGCGCGGTAGCGCCGCCACGTCCCCTCGGCGGTGAGCACGACGAACCCGGTCTTCCGCAGCACCTTCAGGTGCTCCGACGCCGTCGCCGGCGCGACCCCGAGCGCTGCGGCGATCTCGCCCGCCGGCAGCTCGCGCGCAGCTGTCAGACGGAGGATCTCGCGTCGCGCCGGGTGCGCCAGCGCGCGCAGGCACTCGTCGAGCTCGTCGTCACCCATCGGGCGGGACTTCCCCTCGGGCACGTCCCGACGATACTTCGGCTAGTGCCGAAACAGCAAGCCCCGAGCAGGAGGTTCAGGCGCTCCCGCCGAACGGGTGGTCGATGACGTACTTCCACGAGCCGTCGGCCTGGCGGCGGAGGAGCTCGGAGGTGACGCCGGCCAGCGGCACGGGGTTGCCGTCCGGGTCGGTGCCGCCCGACATGCTGAAGGCGACACTCGAGAGCGCGAGGTCACCGCTGACGAGCCAGTGGCGCGGGGTGAAGTCGAGCTGCCCACCGAGGCCGAGGAAGCCGCGCAGGGCAGCAGCGATCGCCTCGGTGCCGGCGATGGGCTCGGCCCCGGGACCCGGGACGAGGACGGCGTCGTCCTCGTACATCGTCATCAGCCGGGCGAGGTCACCGGCGTTGAAGGCCTCACCCCAGGCGCGGTTCAGCGTGTGCGGGGTGTCGTGGTGGGTGGTGGTGGTCTGCGTGATCGTCATGGGACCACCGTGCCGGGCGCGGGAGCCGCTTCCCATCCCAGGAACCTGGGGTTCTCGCCACGAGGCCCGGACCCGCTCAGAGGTCGTCTTCCCGCAGCAGCGATCGGAAGGCGAGCCAGCCCGGCACGGCCGGGAGGTACTGGGAGATCAGCTGGTAGAGCAGGACTCCGCCGATCGCCGCGCTCTTGGGCACGCCGAGGGCGAGCAGGGCCCCGGACAGGCCGACGGTGGCCACGGCGGCTCCCCCGCCGGGGAAGGGCACGAGGGCCGAGATGATGGTCACGCCGAGGTTGGCAGCGATGAGCGTCCAGATCGGCGGTGAGCTGCCGACCGCCCTCAGCGCAGCGGACAGCGCCAGGCCGTACAGCACGTACGCGAGGACGAACCCGCTCAGCAGCAGCGTGATCTGCCGTGGGCTGCGCATCACGTCGAGCACGCTGCGCGCCCCCTGGTGCACGGGCGGGAGGACGCGTCGACGGACGTACGGCACCGCGAGGACGAGCAGCGACGCCGCGACGACAGCCGCTGTCCCGATCTCCAGCAGGGCCGTGATCGCGCCCGTCGGGATCTGACCCAGGTCGATCCGCTCCGGAGAGGCCTGCGCGGCGACGAAGAACAGCGCGACCTGCGTGCCCGTCGCCGCGACGAGGTTGACGACGCCTCCCCCGGCAATGGCGGTGGCGGCGTCCACGCCCTGCTTCTGCAGGAAACGCACCTGCATCGCCTGGCTGCCGAACGGCAGGGCGAGGTTGCAGAACGCCCCTGCCGCCTGCAGCTTCACGTTGGGCCACAGGGGAAGCCGCTGGCGGACCGAGCCGGCGAGGGCGAGGGCGAAGCCGACGTTCGTGGACAGCACCAGGGCGAACCCGAGCAGCAGCGGCAGCGGGTGCGCACGCGCGGTCTCGCGCGCGAGGATCTCGGGGTCACCGACCGCGCTGAGCAGGGCCCCGACGCCGACGACGGTGCCGAGCGCGAGAGCCAGGCTGGAACCGCGTACGCGCTGGAGCTGCAGCAGTTCGGGCACGTCCGTGCCGACGGCGGCGGCGACCGTCGCCCGCAGCTCCTCGAGCCGCTCCCCGAGCTGGCGGCGCGGGAGCCCGACGATGCGGCGGGCCGCCCTGCTGAGCACGCCGGCCTGCAGCAGCGGCAGTGCGGCGCCGACCGCGTCGGCGCCGAGCGCAGCGACCGCCGCGCGTACGGCACGGTCGGGACCCACGAGATGAGCCGTCGTCACCAGCAGTTCTGCGGTGTCGGCGGCACGCGCCTCCTCGGGCGCCGCCGCGCTCGCCTGGCCGAAGCCCACGATGACGACACCCTGGTCGGTGGCGACGAGCTGACCGGTGTTGAGCCGGCCGTGCGCGATGCGCAGGTGGTGCAGCTGGGCGACCTGCTCCCAGACGTCCTGCAGCAAGGCGTCGTCGAGCTCCTCGGCCGGCAGGTCCGAGACGGGCCGGCCGCCGACGTCGCGCTCGGCCAGCAGCACCGTGCCCGGGCCACCGGTGCCGGCGACGACCAGCGGCGGGACGCGGACGCCGCCCTGGCTCGCGAGCAGGCTGACGTAGGCCTGGTGCTCGACCTCCTGCGTGCGCGTCAGGAAGAGCGTGGGGCCGGAGTCCTTGTAGTAGACGAACCGAGCGAGCTTGGCGAGGAGCTGGGCGTCGCGCTCGTCGCGGCCGAGGACCTTGACGACGAGGCGGGCGGTCCCGTCCGTCGCGTGCATGAGGGTGTTCTCGCGCGGCTGCTCGGGCGCGAGCTCGACGTGCGACACCGCGATCGCGCCGAGGTCGTGGAGGGCGGTCCGCACCTGCGCCGGTGTCGGACGCCCGCCGGGCGACCCGAACAGCAGGTGGATGGCCGCAGCAGCACCCCACCCGACCACCGCGGCGCACATCAGCGACCGAGGGAGCGCCACACCGAGGTAGAGCGCGGCCGGCGCCAGCAGGGTCGCGAGGACGACGCCGAGCCAGCGCACCTTCCGGGTGAGGTACGGACCGGCGGCCGCGACGACCGCGACCACCAGGGAGAGCGAGACCGTCGGGAAGTTCGGGGACACCCGCGAGCGGACGACGGCACGCAGGCCGGGCCGGAAGCCCTCGGCGAGCACCAGCCCCAGCCCGCGCGCCAGCAGCCACCCGAGGAGCCCGGCGAGCAGCAGGTCGCGGGCCAGCCGCCACCGCCGAGCGGCGAGCGCGGCGGCGACGACGAGCCCGACGGCCCACAGCGCGGCAAGGCGGTAGACCAGCTGGAAGACCGGCCGGAGGTTGCCGGGCAGCCCGTTGACGGCGTGGAAGACATCCAGCGACAGGGTCGAGTTGCGGGTCGAGTGCCGCGAGAGCCAGAGCACCGCCGCCACCGCCAGGACCACGCGCACGGCGTCGGTCACGCGCCGGCGGTACGGCTCCTCCGAGGCCCTGGCGAACGGCGGCTGGCGCGAAGGGAGGCGGTGCAGCACGCGCGCCATGCGCCGTCTCCAGCCTGCCCGTCGGGTCCCGACTCCTCGGGAGGACGGTCCTGCCGGACCTCCTCGGGCCCCATCGTAGGGACCGGGTCGGCCGCAGCCTCCTGGGCGCGCTCGCCCGCCTCAGCGGCGCCGGAGTGCCGGCGTGAGCAGAGCCGGCGGGGCGTCGTACTTCTCCTCGGGGGCGAGGTCGACACCCGGCGCGACGATCGCGTCGATGGCGTCCAGGACATCGGCCGGGAGGATGGTGTCGGCGGCCGCGAGCTGGGACTCCAGGTGCTCGGCCGTGCGGGGTCCGATGAGCGCGCTCGTCACGCCGGGGTGCGCGGTGACGAAGCCGAGAGCCAGCTGGACGAGGGTCAGGCCGGCCTCCTCGGCGACCCGGGCCAGCTCCTCCACGGCGGCGAGCCGGCGCTGGTTCGTCTCGCGGGTGAGGTCGAACCGGTCGGCCATGAAGGCGGAGCGGCTGGTCGTGACCTCCTTGCCGGCGCGGACCGCGCCGGACAGCCAGCCCGAGGCCAACGGGCTCCAGGCCAGCACTCCCATCCCGTACTGCTGGGTCACTGGCAGGACGTGGGCCTCGATCCCGCGCTGCAGGATGGAGTAGCTCGGCTGCTCGACGACGTAGCGGCTCAGGTGGTGCTCCCGGGCGGCCCACTGGGCCTCGACGATGCGGTGCGCCGGGAACGTCGAGGACCCGAAGTAGCGGATCTTCCCCGCGCGCTGCAGGTCCGTCAGTGCGGACAGGGTCTCCTCGTCACTGGTCTCCGGGTCCCACCGGTGCACCTGGTAGAGGTCGACGTGGTCGACGTCCAGACGCCGCAGGCTGTCCTCGAGCGCGACCGTGAGCCAGGAGCGGGAGCTGCCGCGGTGGTTGCGCTGCTCACCCATGGGCAGCCCTGCCTTCGTCGCGAGCACGACGTCGTCACGGCGGCCGGCGATCGCCTTGCCGACCATCTCCTCGGACTGACCGGCGCTGTACGCGTCGGCCGTGTCGATGAGGTTGATGCCGGCATCGAGCGCGGCGGAGACCATGGCGGTCGCCTCCTCCTGCGTCGTCCGGCCGATCGCGCCGAAGTTCATGGCGCCGAGGGCGAGTGCGCTCACCTGGACGCCGGTGGCGCCGAGAGTGCGGTACTGCACGGGGGTTCTCCTTCCGCCGCCAGGAGGCGGCGTTCGACCAGCGAGTGGGTCGGGCGGTGGCGCGGGTGGGCCGCCGCCCTCGGAGCGGGAGGCGCGCGCGGGGCGACGGCGGTGCCGTACGCTCTGTAGCGGAACGTCCTTCCAGAACAGTACCGGACGACTGTTCCGGAAAGCAAGACGAGCGTCACCGGACCGGTGGCGGAAGGGAGGTGCCCGTGGCCGTGGTGCCGGTCAGCGACGACGAGGAGCCCAGTACGCCCGCCGGGCGCCGCCGTCGGGTCGACGCCCGCCGCAACGAGGACGCCGTGCTGGAGGCGGCCGCCGCCGTCTTCGCCTCCTCCGGCGTCGACGCGCCGGTGCGGCAGATCGCCCAGGCCGCCGGCGTGGGCGTGGGCACGGTCTACCGCAACTTCCCGCAGCGCTCGGACCTCATCGCCGCGGTCTTCCGCCGCGAGGTCGACGCGTGCGCCGACGAGGCAGCGACCCTGGCGGCCCGGTTCGCGCCGATCGACGCGCTCGAGCGCTGGCTGCAGCGCTACGCGGGCTTCATCGCCACCAAGCAGGGCCTGGCGGCGGCGCTGCACTCGGGCGACCCGGCGTACGACGCGCTCCCCGCGTACTTCGACCAGCGCTTCCGGCCGGCCCTCGAGGACCTGCTGGCGCGCGCCGGGCTCCCGCCCGACCTCGATGCCGGCGACCTGCTGCGGGCTGTCGCGGACCTCAGCCACGGAGCGCCCCGGTCCGAGCGGATGGTCGCGCTGCTCGTGGACGGCCTGCGGCACCGCCTCTCCAGCGGCTGAGGATCCACGAGGGCCCGAGCAGCAGCTCAGGCTCTAGTCAGCGGGCCGTTCGCCGCGCCAGCGCACGCGCGCCCAGACGGACTTGCCCCCGCGTCGCCGCAGCTCGATGCCCACCTCGTCGGCCAGTGCGGTGACCAGGGTCATCCCGCGCCCGTGCTCGAGGCCCGTCGTGGGCGCGAGCACGTCAGGGGTCCGGTCGTCGTCGTCGGTGACGGCGATCAGCGTGCCCGACTCCTCGGCGACGACGCTGACCTCGACCTCGTGGTCGGCATGGCGCACCGCGTTGGACACGAGCTCGTTGGTCACCAGCTCGACCGCGTGACGGGTCTCGTCGTCCGCGGCTGGTGGGAGGGCAGCGACAGCGAAGCGGCGGGCGAGGACGGTCGCGACCGGCCAGGCGGGGAGCGTACGGGACCGCCGCACCGGTCTGCCGGGCGGCACGGCCACCGCGAGGACGCCGCGCACGCACGGCTCCAGCTCTGCCGCACGGAGCGCGGACTCGACCTCGTGGAGGAGGTGGCGGGCGGAGCTGTGGTCGTGCTCCTCGTCGAGTAGGGGAGCGAGCGCGGCGCGGACGGCCTCCCGCTCCGCGGGGGCGACGTGCGGGTCGAGCGCGACGGCGACGACGGCCGCGCCCCCCTGGGTCGTCATGACGAGCCGCTCCCCCGCCAGCCGGCCGTCGTGGGGCGGCGTCGGACTGCCGTCGCCCTGGGAGGTGCTCAGCAGGAGGATGTCCCCGTCCAGCGGGGCGACCGCGATCCAGCCGGATGCCGGTGAGACCTCGATGTGCGCGCCGGTGATGGGGCCGTCCAGGTCGACGGCCATGACGGAGATCGACTGGCCGACCAGCGCAGGGGGGACCCCCTGGCGGCGCGCGAGGGCGAGGACCCCGCTGACGGAGTCCAGCGTGGTAGCGGCGACGTGGGGGTCGGAGTCCAGCAGCGAGGCGAAGACCGAGGAGCTGCCTGGCGGCGAGCCCACCCGGTGCTGGAGGACCGCGACTCGGGCTCCGCCGGGCTGGGTGAGCGAGCAGATGCTCACGCCCTCAGGAGCTGGGTGCTCCTGGAAGCCGAGCCGGGCACGCGGCGGGGGGGACCAGTGCGCGCACGCCGCCGCCACCAGCTCGGACACGCTGACGAGGGCGTGCCGCTCGGGCTCCCCGAACTCGTGGCGGTCGTGCCAGCCCAGGCCGAGGACCCCGATGACGCGGCCATCGGCGTGCAGGGGGAGCGCGCAGAGGCTCGCGTTGTCGGGGTTCTCCGGCAGGGCGGGGTACGTGGCCCGCGCGGCCGCGACGTCCGAGACCCACAGCGGGCGGTCCTCGCGCACGCTCGCCGCCAGGGGCACCGCCGCGCTCGGGTCGAACTCGCGCCAGGGCTCCACCACCGACAGGTGCATCCCGGTCGCCGCCAGGACGTGCAGCGTGCCGTCCTGCGACTGCAGCGCGAGGGTCGCGACCTCGGCCTGCAGCACCTCGGCCACCACGGGCAGCACGCTGCGGATGACCTCGCCCGGGTCGGCGCGCTGCGCCAGGGCCCCGGCCACGTGCGAGACCAGGCCCAGGAGCCGCTCCGGCTCCACCCCCACCACCACGACGCGCCCCTAGTCGCTCATCCCCACTGTCGACGGCTCGGCTCGCAGGGGGTCGCGCGGGCGTCGCCGGCAGACCGGCACGCACCCAGACGCCACCTGCTCAACGACTGCACGCGCCCCATTCCCGCGCCAGCCTGCCCCCACACCGACGCGTACCGCGGTCACGAGCTGGACCAGCGGACCTCCCCGTCCACCACGTCCGCGGTCGGGCGCAGGCCGAGCGCCCGCGCGACGCCCGCGGAGGCCGCGTGCTCGGGGTGGACGTGGGCGACGAGCGTGTCCACCCCCTGCTCCCGCAGCCAGACGACCATCCCGGCGGACGCCTCACGTGCGTACCCCTGCCCCTGGTGCCCGGTGCTGACGACCCAGGCGACCTCAGCCGTCGGTCGTCCGTTCGCGACGGAGACCGTGGCCTGGACGGTGCCGACGAGCTCCCCGGTGTCGAGGCGACGGAGCATCCAGTTGAGCCAGCTCTGCGCGGAGTCCGCGGAGCGGCCGACGACCTGGCGCTCGTAGCGTGCGCGCAGCTGGTCGACAGTGGCCGGGCTCCCGCCGATGTACGTGTGCAGCGCCTCGTCGTCGAATGCCGGCGCCGCCTCCACGGCGTGCTCGACCCGTAGGGGGTCCAGCAGGAGCCGCGAGGTACGGATCGGCTGGGCCGCGAGGTGAGGTGGAGTCGCGGGGCTCACCCGCCGAGTGTCGCGCTGGCTGCCCCTCCTGCACAGCGCCTCGTGGTCGGGACCGGCGAAGACCCCAGGAACATGGGATGGGAGCACACCGCCCCGCGCCGGACCCTGGTGGCGAAGACGACTCGACCGCTGCACCTCACGCGGCCGCACCTCGCAAGGTCGCGGCAAGGAATCCGCGAGGAGCCGCGGCCACAGTCGTCACCAGCCGGCCGCACGAGGCGGTCGCCACAACCCGAGGAACCCCCATGCCCTCCCCCTCCGCCGCCCTCACGACCGTCCTGGCGCTCGCAGCCCTCGTGCCCGCGACCGCGGCTGCCGGTGCGCAGCCGGCTCCGGCCCGTACGAGCCTCGGCTCGATCGTCTACATCCGCGGTGCCAACGTGTGGATCGCCCGCGGTGACGGGGCGGGCAAGCGCCAGGTCACCCACGACGGGACGCGGAGCGACCCGTACTGGTCCCCGTCCGAGGCCGACGACGGCACCATCGCCGCCGCGCGTGGTGCCGCGATCGTCCGCCTGTCGCACACGGGCAAGGTGCTGGACCGGATCGACCCCCCAGCGCTGAAGGACTCCGCCGGCGAGTCGATGGACGGCCCGGTCTCGCAGGTCGCCCTCAGCCCTGACGGCAGGACGATCGCCTGGACCTACGTGCGGGCCGGCTGTCCCATCGGCGGCGACTGCCTCTTCCGCGCGGCGACCGGCTACACGGCGGCCAACCGCTACCGGTCCGTCGGCGTGAGCACGTACTTCCACGACCCGTCCTGGGTGACGAGCACCCGCACCTTGCAGAACGGGGGCTACGGGTCGCAGGTCCAGCTGCAGGACATGCGGTCGGCGCCGCAGTACTGGTTCGACGACCGCGACTACGCCGGGATGAAGGACACGGACCTGGCCGACACCGAGCTGAGCCCGGACGGCCGCCACCTCGTCGCCGTCCGCGGCTACGGCGACACCACCAGCATCATCTGGTACGACGTGGCCGGCGACGCCCGCCACGGGTCGGCGCCCGGGGTCCCGTCGCCCGTGTGCCTGACGGGTCAGCAGGCCGGGAAGTCCAGCCCCACCTGGTCGCCGGACTCCTCGTCGCTGGCCTGGGAGGCGCAGGGCGGCATCTGGATCACTACCGACGTGGCCGAATGCGGGGCGCACCAGGGAGTCCTGGCGATCCCCGGCGGCCACTCCCCCGACTGGTCGCCCGCGGCACGCTGAGCCCTCGGCACCAGGGGACTGCCACGTCGCCCTCCTGTGGGGCGGTCAGTGGTGGTACTCGTGGACGAGCGCGTGTCCCTTGCCCCGAGCGATGAGCGCCCGGTTCACCGGGACCGTGACCGCGAACGCGACGACGAGCGAGGCCGCCAGGGACGCCCAGAACAGCAGGTCGGAGAGCCCCGCGTCGAGAGCGCTCGGGACGGCGATGATGACGAGGTTGTCCATGACCTCCATCGTGACGATCGAGAGGGTGTCGGCCGCGAGGGCTACCTTCACGGCCTGCCGGAACGGCAGCCCCGAGCGCAGCACCGGGGCGATCGTCAGGGAGTACCCGAACACGAAGGCGAGAACGACCGACAGGGCGATGTTCGCGGCGTTGCCCCAGCCCCACCACGTGGACAGGACCATTCCGAGCACCTCGCCGATGGCGCAGCCGGTGAGGCAGTGCAGGGTCGCCGACACCGCGAGACGGGTGAGCTCGGTGGGGCTGGTGGGCGCCGTCCCCGCATGACCCTCGTGGTGGTGAGCGGACGGGGAGCCGGTCGGTCGCTGTTCGAACATGCCGTTAGTGTACCCCTGGGGGGTATCGGGGGGCAGTGTCGAGGGGCCCGCCCGCTGAGTCCTCGCGCCGACGACCCTCCGCGACACGCGCCGAGGGGAGCAGACCCCTGCTGCGGGGAACGCGCGTGCTCCCCGCGGCCCGGTCCTGCTCCCCTCGGCGAGTGTCGCCACAGCCACCGCCACCACGCAGAGCAACCCGCCGCGACGCCCATGCCAGTACGTCCTCGTGGCGGCGGGTTGCTTCCCGTCGTGCGCTGGCACCCCCCGATCAGCAGGGACATGCGCAGCGCGCGGGCATCGTGGTGGGATGTCGTCGTGCAGCGACGGCTCCGGGCGTGCCTGCGCAGCGCCGCACCTGCTGCTGCGGCGGCGCTGGTCCTGCTGGCCGGGTGCAGCGCGCCCTCGCACCCGCCGCACACGTACCGCGTAGCCGTCTGCGTCTCCCCGCGCCAGGGCATCCCCGCAGACGAGCAGGTCGAGCTCGACTTCCGCCAGCAGGGCGTGCGGGTCGCGGCGGGCTCCGTCCCCGCGGGCGGGGTGTTCGAGGCACCAGTGCCGAGCGGGAGGGAGACCGAGGTCTACGCCGACGGCAGGCTCACCAGGACGGCGACCGGCGGCGGTGGCACGGCGGCGGTCTACCTCCGCGGGCCCGGCTGCCCGGAGACACCCACGGGCTGAAGGGCCCCCAACCTGCTCACGTCGACGAGCCGTGCGCGGTGACCGCGGCGTACAGGCTGTCGTACGCCGCTGCCCGGCCCCGGTAGTAGTCCGCGCGCTCGTGCGAGGGCGTGAAGGTCGGGCCTGTCGAGGGAGGAGTCCGCTCCGTATCGGGCGCGAGGACTTCCAGGGCGTGCAGCGCGGTCCCGTGCAGCGTCGTGCGCTTGATGGTGACCGGCTCGACCGGCGCCTCCAGCACATCGGCGAGGATCTGCTGCCACGCAGGCACATCTTGCGTCACCCGCCCGCTGGCGAGGATGCGACCGGGCCTGGCGACGGTGCGCAGCTGATCAGCGATGCGGGCGTACGAGATCGCCACGCCCTCCATCGCGCCACGGAAGAGCTGCGCGCCCGTGGTCGCGGCCGAGACCCCGGCGAACGTCGCCCGCGCGTCTGCGACCCAGCCCGTGGCCCGCTCGCCGGAGAGGTACGGCAGGACCAGCGGTGTGGCCGGGTCCGGCTCCGCGGCCAGCACCTGGTCGGGGTCCGCCCCGCCGAGCTGCACGGTGCTCTCCAGCCAGCTGACCACGCGGCCGACGTCGTTCACCGCTCCACCGAGGAGCGAGCGGCGCGCATCGACCCGGTAGCACCAGAGGCCCGACGGGATCCGCTCGGGGACCTGGTGCACCAGCACGCGGATGGCACCGCTGGTGGCGGCAGCGACTGCGGCGGAGTCCTCGTCGTCCGCCCCCGCTCCGAGGTTGCTCGCGAAGCCGTCCGTGATCGGCGGGAACCACCGGGCCTCGGCCAGCGCCGGCCACGCGCCCGTCGCGCCGCCCGCCGTCGTCAGCGGGCGGTCGGGGTCGCGTACCTCGGACAGGTGGTCGGCCGCGATGCCCGCGGCCGCGAGCAGCTCGGCGTCCCACGCCCCCGTCCGCCGGTCCAGCATCCCGGTCCAGGCCGCGGTCGACGTGCCCGCCGCGGTGGCCCCGATCAGGGAGAGGTACGCGTACTCCCCCAGCGACATCCACCACCGCACGCGACCGAACGTCGCCGCGTCCGTCTCCTTCAGCCAGCGCAGCCGCGGTGCGAGGTAGCTGGTGTGGATGCGGCACCCGGTCCGCTGCTGCACCTCCGCCTCGTCGAGCTCGCGCCGGATCTGCGTCGCCTGCGCGGAGCAGCGGGAGTCGGCGTACGTGTAGCAGGGCGTGAGCGCCGAGCCGTCCTCCGCGACGCCGACGAGGGAGGAGGCGAAGGTGTCGAGCGCGACGCCGCCGATCTCCGCGTGCCTACGCCGCCCGGCGAGCTCGCTGATGATGTCGCGCAGCTCGGCCACCACCTGGTCCGGGTCGATCTGCGACGTCCCGTCCGCCGCGGTGGTGAACGCGTGCGGCTTCTTGACCCGCCCGCCCTCGACCGGGCGTCCCGTGGCGTCGAAGACGTCGCCCCGGCTCGCGGTCGAGCCCACGTCGAGCGCGAGGACCAGCGGCCCGACGGCATCCTCCGCCGGCACCCGGCCGAAGCCCTCCTTCATCCCGTGTCCCCTCCCGCTCGCCGCACGTCGGACGAGATCGCCCTGCCCCACCTGGGGCTGTCGTCCCCCACGCGGTCAGGTCGTACTCCAGCCCGGTCGCGCGTCAGCGGGTGAGGGGCAGCTCCGGCACACCTGGAGGGTCGAAGCCGAGCGCCTGGCCGTAGAACGAGAGCTCCGACTCCAGCGCGCGCACGATGCTCTCGGCCTTGCGGAAGCCGTGCTGCTCGCCGGCGAAGACCACCAGTGCGTGCGGCAACCCCTTGCGCCGCAGCGCTTCCGCGAAGGCCTCGGCCTGCTCCGGCGGCACGATCCTGTCCTCGTCGCCCTGCAGGAGCAGCACCGGGCACGACAGCCCGTCGACGTGCGAGAGCGGCGCGCGCTCGGCGTACGTCGCGGCCGCCTCCGGCAACGGACCGACCAGGCCGTCGAGGTAGCGCGACTCGAAGTCGTGCGTGTCCTCCGCGAGGGCGCGGAGGTCGGCCACGCCGTAGTAGGACGCCCCTGCACCGAAGGCGTCGGTCCCCGTGAGGCAGGCCAGCACGGTGAACCCTCCGGCGCTGCCGCCCCGGATCGCCACCCGTGACGGGTCCGCGTGCCCCGACTCCCCCAGCCACCGGGCGACCGCGACGCAGTCCTCGACGTCGACGATCCCCCACGCGCCCTGCAGGAGCTGGCGGTAGGCCCGCCCGTAGCCCGTGGACCCGCCGTAGTTGACGTCGGCGACCCCGATGCCCCGCGAGGTGAAGTACGCGACCTCCGGGCTGTAGACCGCGAGCGACTGCGCCGTCGGGCCACCGTGCACGAACAGCACCCAGGGCGGCCGCTCCCCCTCGGGCCCGACCGCGTCCGGGCTGGTCGGCGGGTAGAGGTGGGCATGCGTCTCGCGCCCGTGCGCCGACGGCACGACGACCGAGCGGGGCACCGGCAGCCACGCGGGGTCCGGCGCCGAGTCCAGCGAGAGCCGCGCGACGTGCGACCCGCCCGTCGCGACGTCGACCGTCACCACGGCGTGCGGCGCGGTCGGCGATCCAGCGACCGTTGCGAGCGTGCCGCCGGACGCCACGACCGTGCGGTACGCCGTCCACGGCAGGTCGAGGGGCACGAGCTCGCCCGTCGCCGGGTCGAGCAGGTCCAGCGCGTACGCGTCGCTGCCGTGCACGAGCGCGACGCGCCCGTCGTCGAGCGGCTGGTACGACGCCTGCCCGAACACCCACTGCGGGAAGGCGTGCTCCTCCGGGCCATCGGGCAGCAGCGGGCGGAGCACGGGCTCGGCGCCCTCGGGGCCGTCGACCGCGCACAGCCGCCACCAGCCGCTGCGGTCGCTCACCACCAGCAGCGCCCCGTCATGGGTCCACCCGGGTTGCACGAGCGACTCCTCGGCGCCGCCGGCGATCCGTCGCACGCCCTCGAGGCCTCCGCCGGTGACCGTCCCGGTCCAGAGCTCGGTGCCGTCCCACGGCATGCGCGGGTGCTCCCACGAGAGCCAGGCGAGCGTCGTGCCGTCGGGCGAGAGCCGCGGGGTCGAGAGGAAGCGAGGCCCGCTGTGCAGCTCCACGACCGGGCCGCCCGCGAGCGGGACGCTCACGAGGGCGCGGCGCACGTCGCCGCCGCTGACGTCCTCCTGCACGCAGACCACGGCATCGCCGACGACCGTGAGGTCGGCGTAGCGCACCTCGCCGCCGGAATCGGGCGTGAGCGGGCGCGGCTCCACCCCCGGGGCGGGCACGAGCCACAGCCGCTGGTCGTCCCACCGAGCCGCGACGACCCCGTCACCGGCCGGGGCCCAGGAGCCCCCGCCGTACTCGTGCACCCGCGTACGCGCGTTGAAGTCCCGCGGCAGCAGCTCTTCCGTCGACCCCACGCCGCCGTCCGGTCCGAGCGCCGCACGGACCAGTGCCGTGCGCCCGCCCTCGTCCGGGCGGCCCTCGGACCACCAGAGCCGGCGCCCGTCCTGGTCCAGCGCGATCTCGCCCAGCCTGGTCCCCGCCCGGGCCACCTGCTCGGCGGAGAGGGGCGAGGGCCAGGCGCCGTACGGCAGGGTGGTCGTCATCCCGGCAATCTACGGCGCGACCCCACGCGCTCAGCGCCCGGCGGCCCGGGCCGCGGCGCAGGGGCTGGACGACGCGGCGCTGGCCGCCCGCGTGCGCGCGCTGCCCGCGCGCCGATGAGCATCGGCACCGGGCGCCGTCTGCACGTCCATGAGCCGGATCACCGTCCAGACGGTCGCCACTCTCGACGGCGTCATCGAGACGCCACCCGAGGCGATGTTCCCCTACATGACCGACGAGGGGCGGCAGGCCACCCTGGACCTCGCGCTCGCCTCCGACGCCCTCCTGCTGGGCCGGGTGACCTGGCAGCACCTCGCCGTGGCGTGGCGCGACCAGTCCGGCCCGATGGCCGACCGGCTCAACTCCATGCCGAAGTACGTCGTCACCTCGACGCTCACGTCCTTCGACGACTGGGCCTCCTCGACCGGCGTCGGCTACGACGAGATCGCCGGCCTGCGCGAGCAGCACGACCTGCTCTCGTACGGGTGCGGCGGGCTCGCCCGCGACCTCGTGCGCGACGGGCTCGTCGACGAGGTGCTGCTCAACGTGACGCCGGTGGTCGTGGGGCAGGGCCGCCGCATCTTTGACGGATCGTCGGGGCTGCTGGCCTTCGAGCTCGTCGAGAGCCGGGCGTACTCGACGGGCGCCCTGCGCCTGCTCCTGCGACCGGCAGAGGCGTCGTGAGCGGCTACCGGTAGGGGCGGAAGAACTCCCGCAGCTCCTGGGCGTAGGCCTCGGGCTCCTCGAAGGGCGCGAAGTGCCCGCCAGCAGGGGGTTCTGTGACGCGGACCAGGTTGGTGGTGCGCTCGAGCCACGCGCGCGGCGGGCGGGAGAGGTCGGCGGGGAACAGCGCGAACCCTGACGGCACCTCCACCCGTCGCGCGTGCTGCGCGACCGGGATCGCGGCGTTGGCGGCGTACATCCGCATCGAGGGGCCGATCGTCCTGGTGTGCCAGTAGGTCGAGACGTTGGTGAGGATCTCGTCCTTGGTGAAGCGGGACTCGACGTCGCCGCTGCAGTCGCTCCAGGCGCGCAGCTTCTCGACGATCCACGCCGCGAGCCCGACGGGCGAGTCGGTCAGCCCGGCCGCCGCGGTGTTGGGGCGGGTGCGGTGCATAGCGGCGTACGCGCCCTCGCTCGCGCCCCAGGCCGTGACCAGCTGGACCCACTGCCGCTCCTCCTCGGAGAGGTCAGGGAACGCCGCGGCGACAGGCAGTCCTGCGTCGGTGCGGTGCACCGCCACGACGCGGTCCGGGTGGTCGAGGGCCAGGAAGCGGCAGACCCCGCTGCCGATGTCCCCACCCGCGGCGCCGAACCGCTCGTAGCCGAGCGCCGGCATCAGCTGCGCCCAGAGGCCGGCGACCGTGATCGAGTCAAGCGGCGTACGCGGTGCGTCGGACCACCCGTAGCCCGGCATGTCCGGCACCACGACGTCGAAGGCGTCGGCCGGGTCCGCCGGATCGGTGAGGAGGTCGAGCACCTTCTCGAAGCGCCAGGAGGAGTCCGGCCAGCCGTGGCAGAGCACGAGCGGCAGGGCGGGGGCACCCGACGCCGCACGGACGTGGACGGCGTGCACGCGCAGGTTCCCGAGGTGCACGAGGACCCGTGGGTGAGCGGCGAGCGCGGCCTCCTGCGCACGCCAGTCGAACTCCTCGCTCCAGTGGTCCACGAGCTCCCGCAGGTACGCCGGGTCCGCGCCCAGGCTCCACGCGGGGTCGGCCGGGAGGTCGGGCCAGCGCGTGGCGCGCAGGCGAGATCGCAGGCCCTCCAAGGCTTCCTCGTCCACGTGGACGGTGAACGGTTCGACCAGCGGCGACGTGCCCACAGCCCTCACCCCTCCGCGACGAGCCGCCCGATCATCTCGCGGCGACTGCTCACCCCGAGCTTGGCGAAGACCGCCTTCAGGTGGTCCTGGACCGTGTGCGGTGAGAGGTGCAGGGCGCTGGCGATGTCCTTGGTGGACGCCCCTTGGAGCACCAGCTGCGTGACGTCCTGCTCCCGTCCGGTGAGTCCGCGGGCGGCCAGGGTGAGCTGGCCGACTGCTGCTGCGGCCGCGGCCTCGACCGTGACGACGACCGAGCGCACGCCACCGGCGCCCTCGAGCGGAAGTGCCTGCAGCGCCGTCCATGCGCCCTGCCCGGAGGGCACGATCGTGCGCACCGGGGCGCCGGTGCGCCGAGCGGTGGCGACGACGGCGAGGATGCTCGCGGGGAGGGCGCCGTGCTCCCAGCCCCCGAGGTCGCTGATGCGGTCCTCCACCGCGGCGGTCGCGTCCGTCACGCGGTCCTCGGCGTCGACCACGAGCACCGCCGGGACTCCAGCGGCAGCAGCCCGCGGCCCGGCGAACAGGATGCGCTGCAGCGCTTCGGCGACCGGCTCCGCCAGAGCCGCGAGCAGCTCGCCCTCCGCAGCGGTGAAGGCAGGCTCTCCGGCGCGGCGGTAGACGGCCACCGCGCCCCACACCGCACCGCGCGAGCGGCACGCGAGGCGGATCTCGTCGACGAACCCGAACTGGGGCGTCATGTAGTCGCGCAGCCGCAAGCACGTCTCCGGCTGCCCGCCGGTGTCGAGCGACAGCACCCCGACCGGTACGGGCCGCTCGGCGATCTCGGCGAAGAGGTTGATGTCCGGGGCGCCGTACTCCGCGGCCGCGAACTCCTGGTCCCCGAGCGGGAGGTCGTGCGACTTCACCGCTCCCGTGATGAGCCCCGTCGCCGGGTCCGTCGTCGCGAGGCAGGCGAAGGCGAAGGGCACCGCTGGGGACAGCGCGACGAAGACCGCCCGCGCCAGGTCCTGGACGGTCCCGGCGGAGGCGCCGGTCCGGGCCACCCGCTCGGCGAGGGCCTGGGGCGCGGGCATCGGCGTCGGCATGGGGCCATCGTGCCCCACGGCCGCGGGGAGGAGGGGCGCTAGCGCGAAGACCCCAGGAAGCTGGGATGGGACCGGGGTGCTGGGCGGACGACTCTCGTCGACATGACGACTCCGCCGCTGGACTTCCTCACCGCCCCGCACGCCCACACCTCCGCCTGCTGGTGGAGCCCCGCCGAGGCGCGGTGGGTCTGCACCCCCTCGCCACCGGAGCCTCCGCTGGTCGACGTGCGCGACATGCTCGTCGTGCACACCGCCCTGCTGCGCGAGTTCCGGCTCGCGCCCGCGGCCGTCTCGCGCACGCCGGACGGCGACCGCCGGCAGGCCCGCGCCGTCGCCGGGCACCTGCGCTTCGTCGGCGACATGCTGCACCACCACCACGAGGGCGAGGACGAGCTGCTCTGGCCGCTGCTCGTCGAGCGGGCACCGGACCGCGCCCGTCTGCTCGCCGACGGCGAGGCCCAGCACGCCGCGCTCGACCTCGCGCTCACCGACGTCGCCCGGCTGCGCGACGCGTGGGCGGCCGCGCCGGACGCCGGGCGGCGCGACGCGCTGGCCGCCCGGCTCGAGACCCTCTCGGGGCTGCTGCGCGACCACCTCGACCTCGAGGAGCGCGACGTCCTGCCCGTCGCCGCGGCCGTCCTGCGACCCGAGGAGTGGGCGGCCATCGGCGCCCGCGGCGCGGCGTCCATGTCGAAGCCGGACCTCGCCCTCGCCTTCGGCATGTTCGCGTACGAGGGCGACCCGGCGGTCCTCGCCGAGATGCTGCACGAGGCACCGGCACCGGTGCGGCTCCTCATGCCCCGGCTCGCCCCACGGGTCTACGCGCGGCGGGCCCGCCAGGTGCACGGCACCCCCACGCCCTGAGACCCGCCCTCGCCTGCGTCGCGACCGGGGCCAAGGTCGCGCCAAGCACGCGCCAAGCCCCCCCGACCAGGCTCCGACCGCTCCTCCCCCCTCGCCCCTCCCCGTCCTCTGGAGACCTCTGTGCCCTCGATCCGTACGCGCGCCACAGCCCGTGGTGTGCAGTCCCCGCTCCCCCCACCGGGCCGCTTCCGCGGCGCCGTCGCCGTCGGCCTGGTCGCGACCGCGCTGCTCGCCGCCGGCACCACTCCCGCCCTGGCCTCCGGCCCCGCCGCTCGCGTGACGGCGACGGCGGGCGTCGCCGCCCCCAGCTGGGCGTACCGCACGGTCAGCGGCTACCTCCCGAGCGAGGAGGCGCCCCTCGAGGCCACCGCGACCAGCGACGACGGCAGCGTCGTGCTCTACCAGGCGCGCGTCGACGGCGGCTCCGACGCGAGCCTGCTCCTCCGCGACACCCGCGCCGGCACCACGACCCTCGTCGACCACGCGCACGGTCTGGCGACCACGGCCGACCAGGAAGCGGAGACGTTCGCGCTCTCCGGTGACGGCAGCACCGTCGCCTTCACCAGCCGCGCGGGTGACCTGCTCGGCACCGACGTGCCGAACGGCGCCGACGTCTACGTCACCGACGCGCACGGCGGCGCGGTGCGCGCGGTCGCCCACCCGGGCGTACCGGACCGCGACGTGCGCGAGGTGTCCCTGTCGGCGGACGGCTCGCGCCTCGCCATGGTCGTGGGGCACGCCGAGGGCGTCTCCGTCCTCGTCGTCGCCGTCGCCACGGGCGCGACGCTGTACCGCTACGACGGGGACTACGCGACGCGCAGCGTGCGGCTGAGCGGTGACGGCCGGACCGTGGTCTACGGCGCCACCGCAGACGGGACCAGTGCGCTCCAGGTCGTCGACGTCGCCTCGGGCACCGTGGTCGCGTCCCTGCCGGAGTGGTCGGGGGACGGCCCGCAGGTCGACCGGACCGGCACCCGCGTCGTCTACCGCGCCGGTGAGGGCCCGGTCCCGCCCGGCGGCTGGTTCGGCCCGGCGCGCTTCCTCGTCTGGGACCGCACCCACCCGGCTGACGCGGGGACCGAGGTCCTCGCCCCGGTGGGCCTGCGTCCGACCGGTCCGGTGGTGAGCGCCGACGGCAGCCGGCTGCTGCTGACCGCGGCACCGTCGGACGGTGGCAGCATCCCCAGCGCGGCGTACGCGGTCGACCTGCCCGGTGGCGCCACGCAGCTCGTCGCGGGCGGCGACCCGGACGGCGGCGCGACGGGCACCGGGGCGTACGCCGGGTCCCTGTCCGCCGACGGCAGCGCGGTGACGCTCTGGCTCGACGGCAGCATCGTCTCCGCGACCCGCAGCAGCACCAGTGCGGGTGCGCCCACCTGGCCCGGCGGCGCCTCGCTCAGCGCGACCCCGCGCAGCTCGACCGCGGTGCAGCTCGACTGGCCCGCCGCGGCGGGCGACCTCAAGGGCTACGAGGTCAGTGTGGACGGCACGGTCGTCGCGACGGTCGCCCCCGACAAGCGCTCCACCACGGTGACAGCTCCGGACGCGACAGCACCGCACACGTACGCCGTCACCGCGGTCAGCACGAGCGGCGCACGCGGCACCGCGCTGTCCGCCGACGCCCGGGCCCTCGCCCCGCTCGCCGTCACGCGCGGTGCCGCCGGCACGCTGCACCTGGCGTTCCCGCTGCCCGCCGGCACGACGGGGATCACGGGCCTCCGGGTGCTGCGCGCGCCCGGCGGCCAGCAGGCCGACCACCCGGCCGTCGACCCGGCGTCGTACGCGAAGGTCGCCGACCTCCCCGCCACCGCCACCTCCTACGACGACACGGGGCTCGCCGCCCTCACCTACTACGGCTACCGCGTCGACGCCCTCCACGCGGACGGCAGCACCAGCCCGCTGAGCGAGAGCACGGTCGAGCGCACCGACCTGCCTGACGCGGTGCCGGTCCTGGTCAGCGGTGTCGGCTCGACCTCGGCCACCGTCACCTGGCCGCCGGCTCCCGCCGGCACGCCGCTCACCGCGTGGCGCGTCGAGCGGCAGGACTCGGGCGGAGCCTGGGCGACCGTCGCCTCGCTCTCCGACGCGAGCCGCACGTCGTACGCCGACACCGCCCTCACGCCCGGCACCGCCTACGCCTGGCGAGTGTCCGCCGTGCTCGGAGCCGGATGGCCCGTGCGCAGCTGGGCGACCGCGACCGCCGCCACCACCCGCGGCAGGGCGTCGAGGGCATCACGCTCGACGCGCCGCGGGTCATGGGCGGGCGCGCCCTGCAGCTCGGCGGGGACCTCGTCGTCCGCGCCGCCGACGAGCCCGGGATGACCGGCGAGGTCCGGATCTGGGACGACCGCGCCGGCACCGGGAGCCCGCAGGTCGTGCTCCCGGTCAGCGAGACCGCTCCCGGCACGTACGCGACGGCGGCCTACCGGCTCGACGGCACCGCGCTCCACGCCGCGGGCAAGGTCGAGGTCGTGCTCACCAAGGGCGGGCGCACCGACACCGCGCAGCTGCTCGACGGCGGGCCCGTCGGCGGCCGGGCGCAGGTGAGCATCGCGGCGTCCACCGCCGACCTGCCCGGCCTCACCCTGCACCTGCGGGGGGCGGGCACCGACGAGACGCGCAGCGTGACCGCCGGCGCCGCGGTGGCCGTCGACCTGGCGCCCGACACGTACGACGTCACGCTCGAGACGGCCGACCACGACGTGGTCGCCCGCCGTGACGACCTCGTCGTCGGCCGCGGCAGCGTCGTCCCGCTCGCGCTCACCCCGCAGCGGCACGCCGAGCTCGACGTGACGCTGGCCGGGCCGGCGGGCGCCGACCCCACTGCCGGGACGCTGACGGTCGCCGACACGACCGGCACGGTCCTCGCGACCGCGCACCTGACGGCCTTCACGCCCGCGGTCGACCTGCAGGGCCTGCCGACCGGGACGGCGCTCGTCCTCACCGAGCGGCACGACGACCAGACGGCGCGGGTCACCCAGGCCACCGCCGCGCTGACGACCGCGAGCGGACCCGCTGCCGTGACGCTGCAGCAGAGGCTGATGCCGGCCGCCGACGCCGCCGTCACCGTCACCACGGCCGGCGCGGCCACCGCGGGCGGCACCGTCGTCGTCACCCAGCACCTCGACGGGCGCACCTTCACGCAGTCCGCGCGCACCGGCACGGACGGCAAGGCGCTCGTCCACGCCCTCGCCGGAGCTGCCGGCGTGCACGCGGAGTCGCCGTTCTCCGTGCCCTCCACGGTGAGCGCCGTGCTCGCCGCGGGTGCGCCGACACCGGTGTCCCTCGACCTGCTGCGTGCGCCGACCTACCGGATCCGGCCGCACGTCATGACCCGCTCGGTCGGGGCCGCGGAGGTCGAGCAGCCGGTCGACCCGGCCACGGCGCTGCACTTCGCCGAGACGCTCACAGCCGGCAGCACGGCGCTGGCCGTCGGTCCCGCCGTCGCGTACGACGGCAAGGCGGGCGACACCGTCACCCTCTGCGCCGACGGGCGGGAGGACGGGCTCAGCAAGGGCTGCGCCAGCATCGTGCTCGGCAGCGACCCCGACGTCGACGTCACGCTCCACCTCGCGCAGGCGGGCTCCGTCACCGCGCACCTCGCCGGCCCGGCGGGCACCGCGGAGACCTCGTGGAGCGCGGACGTGGTGCACGCCGGCGACGGCGGCCAGGTCTGGTCCGGTCACTTCCGCGGTGGCGGTGCTGACGCCGTCATCGGGGTCCCCGCGACGGGTGACTACGAGGTCCACTGGCGTGACGCCGACGGTGCGGTAGCCGTCTCGAAGGTGACGGTCCCCTCGTCGACCGCAGTCGCCCTGGGCACCGTCACCCTGTCCACGAGCGCGGCTCCCCCGGCCGGGCTCACGGTGCAGGCGCTGCCCGCGCCGGTGCTGCCGGGTGGTCTGCTCACCTACCGGCTCGACCTCCCTGCGTCGCCCGCGGCGCGTACGGCGCTGCGGCTCACGCTGCCCGCCGGGGCGAGCGCCGCGGCCGGCACGGCGACGGTCGACGGGCGTACGGCGTCCTCCACGGTCGCGGCCGGGGTCGTCACCGTGCCGCTCGCCGACGCCGCCGCCCACGTCGTCCGCGTGCTGCTCACGGTCGGCGACGCCACCCCGGGCGGCCCGCTCGCGGCCCCGGTCACCGTCGCCCTGGCGAACGGGTCCGTCCAGGACCTCGGGGTCGCCGAGGCGCAGGTCGAGCGGCTGACGCTCGACGCGCCGACGACGGCCGGCAGCTCCTCGTTCCCGGTCTCCGGGCTGGCCGTGCCCGGGGCTGCCGTGAGCGTCCTCGACGGTGCGGGTCGCGTGGTCGGCTCCGGGACTGCCGGTGCCGGCGGCCACTGGAGCGCGCGGGTCCAGCTCGTGAAGCCTCTGGGGGGCCAGCGCTATCCGCTGCACGCGGTCGCCGGGACGAGCTCCAGCGCGGTCGCGGAGGTGGCGTACGACGACGACGCCGTCGACCCCATCTCCGTCACCGTCGACAACTCGACCTCGGACAACCAGCGGTCGTTCACCTTCGACCCGAGCAAGGGCGTCCCGTCCTCGACGATGGTCTACGTCCCGAGCGCGCCGGTCACGATCACCGCGACCTTCGCGGACACCAGCAGGGTCAGCGACTTCCGCGCCTACGTCGGTGAGCTCGAGGCCAAGGGCTCGTGCAGCGGCACGACCTGCACCGCGGTGGTCACCCCGTCCGGCCCCGAGGACATGGGCGACATCTCCATCGGCTACGACACTGCTGCACTGCCGGTGCCGGTGGGCGACACGACGCCTGCGCCGGTCGACTCGCTCGTCGGGAGCATCCCGTCGCCGGCCAACGCTGTGAGCGACGTCGACGTGCAGGTCGCGGACGACGGCTCCAGCTGGAAGGGCACGGAGAAGGTCTCGGGGGTGCCGGTCGAGGTGACGGGCACGTTCGGTACGCCCACGACCCTGCCGGCCCAGACCGCCGACGAGCAGCAGGTGCAGAGCGCATCCGGCCTGCAGCTGCGGAACTTCTCGTCCACGGTCGAGGAGACGAAGGACGCCTTCGTCATCACGACGTCCTACGCGCTGCCCAGCGAGTACCTCGAGGGCACGCGACCCGGTCTCCGCGCGGCGGCCGACGCCCCCGGCAAGTTCGACAAGGTCACGGACATCCTCAAGGTCTACAAGGGCTACAAGAACGCCAAGACGCTCTACGACCTGCTGACCAACGGGGGCAACACCCCGCAGCTCGACGGCCTCGACGACTGGATCGACCTCAACGTCACCGCCTGCAACCCGGAGATCGGGGCGGAGCTGCACCACGACGTCGACGACGCGCGCAGTGTGCTGTTCGTGAACAAGGCCGCCACCAACGCCGGCGACTGGATCAGCCTGCTCGCCAGCAGCTGGCAGACGGCGGTCGGGCTGGACAGGACGAAGCTGGGGAAGGCGACGTCGTTCCTCATCGACCAGTCGATCGGGTACGGCATCAAGAAGCTCGACCAGATCGCGGTGGACCGGGCCGTGGAGGACGTGAAGCGGGTCAAGGAGGGCGGTCTCAAGGAGTGCGACCCGCGCATCAAGTTCAGGCCCAAGGGGTTCCGCTACCCCGCGCCGAAGAAGGTCGCCACGCCGACGTGGATCTTCGACCCGAGCGGCACGGCGTACGAGTCGGTGGCCGCGGCCCCGCTCTCCGGCGTCACTGCGACCCTGCTCACCGGCCCGAGCGCGACCGGCCCGTGGACCACGTGGGACGGCGCGGCGTACGGCCAGACCAACCCGCAGACCACGACCGCGACCGGCAGCTACGGCTGGGACGTGCCGAGGGGCTGGTGGAAGATCCGCTGGACCAAGCCCGGGTACGACACGGCTGAGTCGGCGGCGATGCAGGTCCTGCCCGAGCACTTCGGGGTCGACGTCGACCTGCACCGCACGGGTGCGCCCACGCTGGTGTCCACGTCGGCCGGTGTGGGCTCGAACGGCGCCGTCACCGTCGACCTCGGGTTCGACCGGTGGATGCGGACGGCCTCCGTCTCCGCTGCGGTGAGCGTGAAGGACGCGGCGGGCAAGCCGGTCCCCGGCACGGTCGTCGCGGTGGACGGCACGACCTCGCCGAGTGGGCTGGCGCTGGGCCGGGCGTACCGGTTCACCTCGAGCGTGCCGGTGAAGGCCGGCACCGTGCTCACGGTCACCGTCGGGACCACTGCTGTCGACTCGGCAGGCGCGCCGCTGGCGGGCGCGGCCACCGCGAAGGCGACGGTGCCGGGCAGCGGGACCACCCCGGCCCAGCAGCTGCTCACCGGGTTCGACGCGCTCGTCGTGGCGCAGAAGGTCAGCCCCGCCGTCGCCGCCCCGCTGCGGGTGACGCTGGAGCAGGCCGCGGTGCAGGCGGCGGCCGGGCAGCGGGCCCCGGCCCGGGCGACCCTCGCGGTCTACCGCACCGAGGTCGCCCTGGCGAAGGCGCTCCGCCAGGTCGACGAGGTGCAGCGCAAGGCGCTCAGCGGCTACTCCGACACCGCGCAGAAGGTGCTGGGCCTCTAGCCCTCCACCTGCTCGTGATCATGCACGACCTGGGTCTCCAGGTCGTGCATGATCACGTCCAGGGGCTAGTGCAATCAGCACGGGCTTTCGATCGGAAGCCGGTGATGTACGTTCCTCGCATGGACAGTCCCTCACGGCACGCCGTGATCCTCGACCGCCTCCACGCCAGCGGGCGCGTGGACGTCGGCGAGCTGGCCGTCGAGCTCGACACCTCCGAGGTGACGGTGCGGCGCGACCTCGACCTGCTCGCGGGAGCGGGCGTCCTCCGGCGCGTACGCGGTGGCGCGGTCAGCCTGCTGCTCCGCGGCCAGGAGCTGCCCTTCGCGCTGCGCGAGACCAGTGCCTCCGGGGAGAAGGAGCGGATGGCCGCCGCCGTCGCGGGGCTCCTCCGCGACGGCGAGGCGGTCGTCGTCGACAGCGGGACGACCGGGCTCGCCGTCGCCCGCGCGCTCGTGGGCCGCTCGCTGACGGTCACCCCGCTCTCCGTCCACGCGGCCGCCGCGCTCGTGGCCAGCTCGACCGTGCAGGTGCTGCTGCCGGGCGGTACGGCGCGGCCGGGCGAGGGCGCGCTCGTCGGGCCAATGGCGGAGTCGGCGCTGCGCGGACTGCGCTACGACACGACGGTCCTCACCTGCTGCGGCGTCTCGGCCGAGGCCGGGGTGATGGCCTACGACGTGCAGGACGCCGCGGTGAAGCGCACCGCCGCGCAGGTGGCGGCGCGCACGGTCCTCGTCGCGGAGGGCGCCAAGCTCGCGCGTACCGCCCTCGCCGTGGTCTGCCCCGTCGCCGAGCTCGACGTGCTCGTGACGGACACCAGCGCACCCCCGGACGCGCTGGACCGGATCCGCGAGGCGGGCGTCGAGGTGGTGCAGGCATGACCGCCGGCCAGACCGTGGCGAGCCCGAGGGCGGCTGACAGGGCCTCCCTCGCCCGCTGGCGTTGGGCGGTGACGGCGGCGTTCGCCCTGGGGGGCATCACCGTCTCGACGTGGGGACCGCGCCTGCCCGACCTGCGCGCCGACCTCCACGTCCGCGACGCCGCGATCGGCCTCATCCTCTCCGCCTTCACCGTCGGCTCGATCACCGGGCTCAGTGCGGCCTCGACCCTGCTCGCCCGGCTCGGCGGCCGCGGCGCGCTGCGCAGCCTGCTCCTCCTCGTCGCGCTCGGCCTCGCGGTCATCGGCGCAGGGGCAGGCATCGCGCACGAGATCATCCTCGTGGTGCTGGGGTTCGCCGCCGTCGGCTTCGGCATCGGCGCCCTGGACGTCTCCATCAACGTCGAGGGTGCGGAGGTGGAGCGCGCGTACGGCACGACGCTGATGCCGCTCATGCACGCCGCCTGGTCCGCCGGTGCGGTGGTCGGCGCAGCGACCGGAGCGGCGTGCGCCGCGCTAGGAGTGTCGCTGCAGGCGCAGTTCCTCGCCGAGGCGGTGCTCCTCGCCCTGGCCGCCGGCATCGCCACCCGGGCCGTCCCGGACGCGGTTCCTGCTGAGGCGACGGGAGAACGACTCCCGCTCGCACAGCGCCTGCGCACCTGGGCGAGCGGCTGGACGGACCTGCGGCTCCTCCTCATCGGCCTCGTCATGCTCGGCGTGGAGCTCGGCGAGGGCTCGGCCAACAACTGGCTGACGCTGGCCGTGCGCGACGAGCACCACCAGCGAGAGGCTGTGGCTGCGCTGTTCTTCGTCGCCTTCGCCGCCGGCGAGACCATCGCGCGCGTCGTCGGCGGTCCGCTCGTCGACCGCGTCGGGAGGGTCCGCGCCGTACGCGCCACCACCGCTGCCGGCGTCGTCGGGATGCTGCTGTTCATCCTCGCGGCCCCGGCCTGGCTCGTCCTGATCGGCACGGTCCTCTGGGCGGTCGGCGTCTCGATGGGCTTCCCGCTCGGCATGTCGGCTGCTGCGGAGAGCGGGCCGAACCCCGCCGCCCGGGTCAGCGTCGTCGCCTCCATCGGCTACGTCGCCAACCTCGCCGGTCCGCCGGTCGTCGGCGCCCTGTCCCAGGCGTTCGGCCTGCTGGACGCGCTGTGGCTCGTGCTCGTGCTGATGGCGGTGGCGTTCGTCGTCAGCGGCGCGCTGCACCGGGACGAGCCGGCGCGCACCCCCTGAACCGCCGCAGCCGTCGGCGGGACGGTCAGGACAGGGCGAGCAGCACGCGGCCGTGCGCCCTGCCGCCCTCGACCAGCTCGTGGGCCCTCGCGATCTGCTCGAGCGGCAGGACCTCCGCGAGCGGGATGCTGAGCGCCCCCTCCGCCGCTGCGCTCGTCAGGTCGGAGACAGCCTGCCGGCGCGCCTCTTCGGGGAAGTCGTCGCTGCCCAGCAGCCGGATCAGGAGGTTGTCGAACAGCATCGGCCAGAACGGGAAGGTGGGAGTCCCGTCGGGACTCGCGTACGCCGCGACCACCCCGCCGTTGCGCAGGACCTGCGCGTCGAGCTCGACGTTGGCGGAGAAGGCCACTTCGACGACACGGTCCACGCCGTCCGGCGCCACGGCGCGGATCGCGGCGGCCGGGTCGGCGTCGAGGGCCACGACCGTGTCGACGGCACCGGGCTCGACGCGGGGGACGTCCGCGGAACGCACGACGGTGCCGATGACGGTCGCTCCCGCCCGGCGTGCCAGCGCTGCGGCCAACGACCCGACGCTGCCGAGCACGCCCTGCACGACGACGACCTGCCCCGCCACGGGACCATCGGCGAAGACCGCGCGGTGCGCGGTGATCCCGGGGATGCCGAGGCACGCGCCGATCTCGTCGGTGACACCGTCGGGGAGGGCCACGGCGCGGTCGGCGGGGACGACGGTGCTCTCGGCTGCCGTGCCGAACGCGCGGTACGACTGGGCCCCGAAGACCCAGACGCGCTCACCGACCCTGCTCCTGTCGACGCCCTCCCCCACCGCGACGACCGTGCCGGCGCCGTCGCTGTGCGGCACCACCCGCGGGTACGCCATGGTGCTGCCGAGCCACGCCTGCCGCTTCTTCACGTCCCCGGGGCTGATCCCCGAACGGGTCAGGGCGACGCGCACCTCGCCGGGCCCCACCGGTGCCTCGGGCAGGTCCCCGACCTGCAGGACCTCCGCGGGCTCTCCCTGGCGGTCGTACCACGCTGCGCGCACGGGCTGCACTCCTCGGGCCGGCTGGGCGCGACGGGTCCGTCGCTCACCAGCACCCTAGGCGCGCCACCACCCGGCTGGCGCGTCCGTCGGGCGGCCCGCCGCCCGCGCCAGCGCCGCCCACCCCTGCGGCAACGGGCAGGGCGCGGGAGGCTGGTCCTCCGGCGGCAGCTGGGGCAGGCGGGGCAGGTGCTGGTGTTCGGCCATGACCCCACTCTCGACCGCGAGCCCGAGGGTCCACCTGAGCACGCGTGCTCATCTCCAGGCTGCTCGACCGGCCCGGTGTCGGGAAGAACCCGGTTGCCGGTACCCGCCCCCGCACCGCACCCTGTCCGCATGACCGCGCACCCGCTGCACCCGCTGCCCGTCGACGCGCCCGCGTCGACGCAGCAGACGGGCACCCGCCGGAGGTGCGACCCGCGACGACCGTGAGCGCCGGCAGCAGCGCCATGGCGGGCCTGCTCGCGGGCTACGCCGTGGCCGTGCCGCTGGGAGCGGTCGGCGCGTACGTCGTGGCGCTCTCGGCGCGCACCTCGTGGCGGGCCGGCCTGGCCGCCGGGCTCGGCGTCGCGACCGCCGACACCGCGTACGCCGCGGTCGCCGTCCTGGGCGGCGCTCCCCTGGCCCGCTCGCTCGCCGTCGTGGCCCGCCCGCTCGCCTGGGCCTCGGTGGCGGTGCTCGTCCTGCTCGCCCTCGGCGTCCTGCGGTCCGCGCTCCGCACGCCCCGCGCGGACCGGGGTGTGCGCCCGGTCGGGCGCCCGGCGCGCGCGTACGCGGTGCTCCTCGCCACCACGCTCGCCAACCCGGCGACGGTCATGTCGTTCGCGGCGGTGGCGCTGGGCATGCAGTCGCGGGCGGAGGCGGGGGTGGCGGACGGTGCCGCGTTCGTCGTCGCCGCAGGCGTGGCCTCCGCGAGCTGGCAGGCGCTCCTCGCGGGTGCCGGTGCGGCGCTGGCAGCGGTCGTCACAGGAGTCCGCGTGCGCGTGGCGACCGCGGTGGTGTCGGCCGCGGCGATGCTCGCGCTCGCTGCGCGGATCGCCGTGGGGTAGCCGCCGCGCCTAGTCGTCGGGTTCCCACTCGATCAGCTGCTGGAGGACGCGCCCGTCGCCCTCGAGCCGGAGCGCGTCCGCCGATATGCGGCCGTAGCAGAGCATCACCAGCTCGTGCGCCGTCCCTTCGACGGAGGCGTCGGCCGGCGGGGCCCCTGGGGCCAGCCGGCTGGTCCGCGCGCCGTCGGCGGAGAAGGCGGTCCGCCAGGAACGGCCCTCGACGGCGTGGTAGTCGAGCACCGCGGCGTCGTGCGGCCAGGGCGTGGTCGTCGCGACGCACGTGCTGAGGAACTCGTCGACGCCGTCCAGTGCGACCTCCTCCGGCAGCGTTCGCGGCATCCCCACCGCGACCTGGGCGTCGTAGGTGTGCACGGCGACCTGCTGGAGCTGGTGCCGGGCGACGGCGCCAGCGGTCGGCGGCGACTGCGAGGTCCCCCACCAGGTCCAGCACCCGCGGTCTGGTCCGGCGTCGCGCAGCGCGTCCAGCAGGTCCTCGGTCGACGTGGTGAACCAGGACAGGAGGGCCTCGCGCCCCTGCGGCACCACGGGGTCGGGCAGCGCGGGAGGAGCGACGGCGGGGCCGGCGGCGACGGTCGCGGCCCACCTGCGGCGCCCCTCGCAGAGGTGCTGCACCAGGTCCGCGAGCGACCATCCGGGGCACGTCGGCACGGGCACGCCGAGGTCGGGCGCCGCGCCGACGGCCTCGCGGAAGGCGGCGGAACGCTCGTCCATCAGCTGCAGGAGGTCGACGAACGGCAGGGTCTCGTCCACTCCGGCTTCCTACCACGCCTCGCGCCGCAGACGACCGGTCAGTACGCCGATCCGCCCCGGGCCAGCAGCTCGGCGAGCGAGGTCGCCGCGTGCCCGGTGAGCCGGGGGACGTCGTCGGTGACGCCGGCCACCTCCCCGTTCGCGATCGCGGTGTACGTCGACACCCAGGCGTCCACCTGCCAGTCCGGCGCGCCGTAGGAGGCTCGCGACGCGTACGCCTCCTCGAGGGTCTCGGGCTGGTAGCGCGCGGGACGGCCGAGCTGGGCGGTGAGCACCTCGGCGACCTCGGCGAGGCTCAGCGCCTCCGGCCCCGTCAGCGAGTACGTCGCGTCGGCATGGGCACGGGGGTCGAGGAGGACAGCGGCTGCGGCGTCGGCGATGTCGTCCACCGCGACGGCGGACACCCGACCGTCGCCCGCAGGGCCGCGGATGACGCCGTCGTCGCCGAGCAGCGCCGGCATGAAGTCGGCGTAGAGGTTGTCGCGCAAGAAGGTGTGACGCGTACCGGACGCGCGGATGTGCTGCTCGGTCGCCCAGTGGTCGCGCCCGAGCGTGAAGGTGCAGTCCTCCGCAGCGCCGTAGAACGAGATGTAGACCAGGTGCTCGACGCCGGCGGCGGCTGCAGCATCGACGAAGGTGGTGTGCTGCGCCAGGCGTTCGCGGTCCTCGGACGCCGAGACCATGAGCACCGTGGGCACGCCCTCGAGGGCTGCGGTCACCGCGGCGGGGTCGGAGAACGACGCCTCCGCGACCTCCGCGCCGGACAGCTTCGGCGCGCGCGAGGGGTCACGGACGAGGAGGAGCTGCTGCGCACCAGCGGCTTCGAGGCGCCGGGCGACCCGGCCGCCGAGCCGGCCGGTCGCGCCGGTGACAGCGATCGAGGGGGCGTGCGCCATGCGGGGCTCCTGGTCGAGAGAGGTGGGGGCGGTCAGCGGAGGGCGAGGCTGCGCAGGGAGCGCTCCTCCGCCGAGCCGGGGGCGGCGGTGACCATGACGACCTGCTGGTCGTCCTCGGGCACCAGCAGGACGTCGCAGTCGACGGTGAGCCGCCCGAGGACGGGATGGTCGACCTGCTTGGTGCGGTGCCCGGGAAGCCGCGCCGGGTCGCTGGCCCACAGCCGGCGGAAGGGCGTACTGCCCTGGGCGAGCTCCTGGACCAGCGCCGCGAGCTCCGGGTCGGCGGGATAGCGGGTGGCCGCGGCCCGCAGCCGTGCGACGGCCACCTCGCCGAACTCCACGCTCGCCGTGCTCCAGTGCCGGCCCTCGAGGAAGTGGCGCCGCGCGAGGTTCGCGCGCTCGTCGGTGAGGCCCAGCAGCGCCCGTGCCGGCGCGTTGCTCGCCACGACGTCGTACGCCGCTGACGTCACGAAGGCGGCGGTGCCCGGCAGCCGGTGGAGCAGCGCGGCGACGTGCGGCCGCACCTCGCTCGGCACGCGGTCCGGCACCGGGGCCACCGAGTGCGCGAGGGCGAACAGCCGCTGGCGCTCGGCCTCGTCGAGCTGGAGGGCGCGGGCGAGCCCGTCGAGGATCCGCGGCGACGGGCGCGCGCCACGCCCCTGCTCGAGGCGGGCGTAGTACTCGACGGACATCCGGGCGCCGTCCGCGACCTCCTCGCGCCGCAGCCCGGGCGTACGCCGGCGGCCCTCCCCCTGCGGCGGCCGCACGCGTGCGCGCCGCTCGCGCAGGAAGCGGGCGAGCTCGCGGCGCCACACCGGCGCCGGGACGGCCGTGCCGGGCACGGGCACCTCCTGGGTGGTACGCCTCGGGCCTGGTTCGCGCCTCGCGCGCCGCGCAGGCTCGGCCCATGGACTCCTTCACCGTACTCATCACCGGCGCGACCAGCGGCATCGGACTCGAGACCGCCCGGCAGCTCACGGCCACCGGCGCCACGGTGCTCGTCGGCGCCCGGGACCCGGATCGCGGCGCATCGGCTGCCGCTGAGGTCGGCGGCACCGTCCTCGCTCTCGACGTCACGGACGCGGCGAGCATCGCCGCAGCAGCGGAGCGCGTCCCGCACCTCGACGCCCTCGTCAACAACGCGGGCGTGTCCCTGGAGGACGGACCGCTGACGGCCACGGGCATCGACGTCTTCAGGAGGACCTACGAGACCAACGTCTTCGGCGTCGTCGCGGCGACGAACGCCTTCCTGCCAGCACTCCTCCGCTCCCCTGCAGCGCGCATCGTCAACGTCTCCAGCGGCACCGGGTCGATCGCGTGGAGCACCGGGCCCAACCCGCAGTTCGACCACGGCCGCGGCGCCTGGGCCGCGGCGTACCGGTCGTCGAAGACGGCGCTCAACGCCCTCACCGTGCTCTACGCGCAGGCCCTCGCCGACGACGGCATCAAGGTCAACGCGCTGGCCCCGGGGCTCCGCGCCACGGGGCTCAACGCCGCCGCCGCCCGCAGCGGCGGCGACCCCGCCGAAGCAGCCGCAGCCGTCGTCCGGCTCGCGCGCCTGCCGGAGGACGGGCCCACCGGCGGCTTCTTCTCCTGGGACGGCACGGAGGTCCCCTGGTGACCTCGCGCAGGGCCGTTCGCGTGCGGTAGGACTGACCTACCGAGGTTCGCACCGTGGAAGAGGTTCCCGTGCCCGAGTACGCCGTGCTGATCTACGCCGGGGACTCCGCCCACTCCCCTACGGCCACCGCGGCCGACACGGCGTCCTGCGACGACCACGCCGACGAGCTGAGGGCGGCGGACTCGATGGTCCTGGCGTACGCGCTGACCCCTCGTGACATGGCGAGGTCGCTGCGACCCGGCTCGGTCACCGAGGGCCCCTTCGTCGACGCTGGTGAGATCGTCGCCGGCTTCTACGTCATCGAGGCCCCCGACCTCGACGCCGCCCTGGCCATCGCCGGCACCAACCCGGTGCTGCGCGAGGGGGGCGGCGTCGAGGTGCGACCGGTGCACAGCGGTGGCCCGGTCCAGCGGGCCAGCGGCGCGAGCACCCGCGAGCGCTAGGCCGTCAGCGCCCGGCGGTCACCTCGATCTCGACCGTCATCCCCGGGATCGCCAGGCGGGTGACGCCGACGAGCGTCGCCGGCGGAGTGGCGCCCGCCGCGGCCAGCCGGGAGACGATCGCGCCGTACGCCGCCAGGGTCCCGTCGACGTCGGTCGTGAAGACGGTCATCCGGAGCACGTCGCGCAGCCCCATGCCGCCGGCGGCCAGCAGCTCCTCGACGTTGGCGAAGGCGGCGGCGAGCTGCGGCGCGACCTCACCGGGGTGCAGCAGCTGCCCGGAAGCGTCGACCGGTCCCTGGCCGGCCAGGGTGAGCAGCATCTCCGGGGCGCGGCGCAGCTGCGCCTGGTCGTAGTGGAAGCCGGCGTTCCACGTGGTCGGGTTGATGTGGACGGTGGTGTCGTGCGCGGTGTGGGTCATGGCTCGACCTTCGCCCGCGGCACTTGGGAAGGGCTTGGGACGGACTTGCGGCGCGCACGACGAGGGGGAGGGAGCCGCGGCTCCCTCCCCCTCGTGCGGACGCGCAGTGCGGTCAGCCCCTGACGGCGGCGCCCGTCCCGTACATGCGGAACTGGCCGCTGTCGTACAGCAGGCCCAGCAGGTAGAGCATGCCGTCGTAGTAGCGCGCCCGGCCGGAGGGCACGGGGGTGTTCCAGAAGTCACGGACGAAGTCGAGCCGCTGGTCGCCGGTCGCCGTGATCGCCGAGGTGGAGTTCATCGCCACGAGGCCCTCGGCGTGCGCGGGCTCGTAGGTGTTCTGGCCGCCCTTGAGCGGCGTGCCGTCCAGCTGGTAGCGGCTGACGTAGGTCGAGACGCCCTGGCCGACGAAGAAGTCCTCCAGGGTGTTGGAGAACTGCGTCTGCCACGGCTGGACTCCCCACCACGACGCGTCGAGGTTGGCGTTCGCGATGACCCGCCAGGCGTCCTCCTGGAAGGTGATGGAGTACGTCTCCGGGTTGGTCGGCGACTCCCACGGCGCGAGGTGCGGCGACCCGTCGAAGTTCGAGTAGCACGGCGAGAGCCCGGTGGTCGGGTTGTGCGCCGTCTGCAGCAGCTTCTCGCCTGCGGTCACCGCGTTGTCCCACTGCTGCTTGTCAGCAGGGTCGGCCTTGGCGAAGACGCGGTAGAAGGCGGGCAGGGCGTACGACGCGTCGCTGAAGTTGGTGACGCCGGGCGGGGAGAACGTCGGGAGGTAGGTCTTCGCGTCGTACATGTTGACGCCGCCGCTGTCGGCGTTGTGCCACATGGCGTGCAGGATCTGCCGCGCCTCGGAGCCGTAGCTGTAGATGCCCGAGCCGTTCCCCCACCGGCCCGCGGCGAAGGTGAGCGCCGCGGCGATCCACTGGTCGCCGTCGGGGGCGATGCCGCGGTCGATGATGGTGCCGTCCGTGCGCGTGTGCCAGGCGAAGAAGGACTTCGTCGGGCCGCTCTGCAGCTGCATGTTGGTCTTCGCGAAGTTCCACAGCGAGTCGAACTCGGTCTTCTTGCCGAGCTGCACGGCGATCATCATCGCGTAGCCCATGCCCTCGGTGCGCACGTCGTGGTTCGCCACATCCGTGACGTAGGCCTTGTCGGGGGCGACCTGGTAGTAGATGGACTGGCCGTCGTAGTAGTCGGGCGCCGTGCCGGGGGCGCCGTGGAAGAGCTGGTCCCACGCTGCCTCGATCTTGGCGTTCACCGCCTTGTTCGAGTAGCCCGCCTGCCCGAACACGTTGACGGGGTGGCCGCTCGGACGGGCACCGTCCTGGGCGGCCAGGCCCGCGGCCTGGGCTGTGGCGGTTCCGGTCAGGACGGCGGCGGTGGTGATCGCGGCCATCCCGATGCGAGCGGTCCTGCGCATGCGGCACTCCTCTGTGTCGACGATCGAGCCCTCGGCTCGGCCCGTCGGACGTTAAGTCCGACTAGCAAACAAAGTCAAGGTCTGCGCCTGCGTGAGTGGTTCGGGCGGAATGGCCGGACTCGCGCGGGCCACCTAGCGCGCAGGGTCGACCGTGCTCGCGAGGGTGACCGTGCCACAGGTAGGGAGCGCCACGGAGGCCGCGAGGAAGGGGCCCCCGCGCGCCCCGACCGTCACCTGGACCGGCTCAGCGGCGCAGGTCCCCGTCCAGGACAGCCGCAGCACCACGGTCGCGCCGGGGGCGAGCGCGACCGACCGGCTGCCCGCGGCGGCCAGCACCCGGCCCTGGGCGGTGGTCGCGCTCCCGGGCAGCAGCAGGCAGGTCCCCGACGCGTCCGCACTGCGGTGGACGCTGATCGTCTGCACAGAGGGACCGGCCACGGTGGGCGGGTCGGCCGCGAGGTCGCCGGCGGCGCACGACGCAGCGGCGGCGGGAGGTGCCGGAGAGGCAGGTCCCGCCGTCGACGCGGTGGTCCCCGGAGGCGCCGCGGGCACGCCGTGGTGAGCCGGCAGCGGGAGGCCGCCGAGGACCACGCCGGTCGCGGCGGCGGCTACGGCGACGAGCCCACCCGCCTGGGCGCCGCGGCGTACGTGGCGGCGGCGGCGCACGCGCCGGGCGAGGCCCGGCGGGGCAGCAGCCGGCTCGGCGCCGAGCCCCAGCGCGCGCAGCCGCTCGACCAGCGGGTCCTCCGGCTCGTGCGGCCGCTGCGGGCCGTCCTGTCGAGGGGTGCTCACGACCCGGCCCTGCCCGGCTCGGCCAGCAGCTCGGCGAGCCGGGCGCGCCCCCGCGCGGCCGAGGCCTTCACCGTGCCGACCGCGCACTCCATGACCGCGGCGCACTCGGCCTCCGGCAGGTCCAGGCAGTAGCGCAGCACGACGGCCGTCCGCTGCCGCGGCGGCAGCTGGAGCAGCGCCGCGCGCAGGGCGGCGTCCTCCAGCACGGCGTCCGCGCGGTCCGCCTGGACAGCGTCCCCGACGCCCCCGGGCCCGTACGCGAGGGCCGCCTCGTGCGCCCGCGCCCGGCGCACCGCGAGCCGCCGCAGCCAGGAGCGCGACGCGTTGACCACGGCCCGCCGCAGGTACGCGTCCAGGTCGTCGACCCCGCTGCCGCCCCGCGCGAGCAGCCGCACGAAGCAGTCCTGCACGAGGTCGTCCGCCACCTCCCGGTCGCCCACCAGCAGGTGGGCGAGCCGGCGGGCAGCGGGCGCGTGGGCGCGGTAGAGCTCCTCGATCTGCCCGTCGTCCCGCATCGCGGCCATCGTGCCACCGGCCCCGCGCACGGCGGTCCCACCGCGCGGCACCACCACCAGCACCAGGGTCGTCTCCACGCCCGTCCAGACGCGCGAGCCGGGCGCCGGGTTGACCGGGTGCGGGCAGCAGTCCCGCGCGCCCCGGCTGCAGGGCACCGCCCGGTCCGGGTAAACGCCGGACGCGGGTCGCGCGTCGTACGGGTCGACAGCGCACCGCAGGAAGGCAGCACCGATGAGAACCCGTCCGCCCGTCGCCCCCGTCGTCACCCTCGGGCTGCTCGCCCTGCTCGCGGGGTGCGGCACCTCCTCGCCAGCAGCCGGTCCCAGGAGCGCGGCTGGCACTGCGCCGGCGCCAGCCCCCTCCACTCCGGCCTCGACCGGAGCGACGCCCGCCCCGGAGGAGAGCAGCGGCGCGATCCCCGCGGGTGCTGGGACGGCGACCGGCGTCGACCTCGACGGGGACGGTCGTCCCGACACGCTTTGGCTGGCCGACGACGGCGGGCGCCGGCTGCTCGGGGTCCGCACCAGCGGGCACGGTGGCACGTCGACGACGTTCACCAGTGCCTCGCCCATCTCTGCCCGGGCCTCGTCCGCGCGGCTCGTCGGCGGCGCAGCGGTGGTGCTGCTGGACACCGGCCGCTCGGCACAGCTCTACGCCTACGTCGTCCGCGGCCGCGCGAGACGGCTGGTCCCGGTCCCGGGCGTGGACGGGCGGCCGTACTCCTTCAGCTTCGGCTTCACCGACGTCGGCACCGGGCTGGCCTGCGACGGGCCGGAGGGAGACCGGGTGCTCTACGGCGAGGACGCCCGGGAGACGGGCGGCAGCTGGACCGTCACGCGCACGCCGGTGACCGTCGCCGCCGACGGGTCGACCGCGCGCAACGGCACGCCGCAGACGGTCGTCCGCTCAGCCAGCGGTGACGACCAGCGCGTCGCCGCTGCCCGCGGCCGGACCTGCGGGGACCTCCCCCGCTCCGCCGTCGCCCTGGAGCCGGAGTCCTGAGCGGGCCGTACGGCCCGGCAGGTCGGCTGGGCCCAGGCCGACAGTCGCGCGACGAGGGGTCGGATCAGCCCGACCCGATCCCGATCCCTGAGCTGGTCGGCGGGCAGCTCAGGTTCGCCAGCGGGAACCGGATGTCCCGGACGACGTCGGGGAAGGGCTTCGAGCGGTCGAAGACCACCTGGACGTGCACGGTCCAGTCCTGCGCGGGGTCGTAGCCGCTCGACGTGACCGCCATCAGCGTCTGGTAGGTGCGCGACGAGAGCAGCGCGGGTGCACCTGCGGCGGGGTACTGCCGGCTCGCGTACGCACCGGGCTGGATCGCGCCGGCGTCCGAGGGGTGCTCCAACCTGATCTTGAGCACGAAGTGGCGCGCGGTGCTGTTGACGTGCGCGCCGTTCTCCGCCTTCATGTAGCCCTTGCTCGTGACGTGGTAGAGGCCGTGCGCGTCGGCGGTGCACCTCGAACCCCGGGAGATGAACGACGCCCAGCTCGGCAGCGCCGCGTCGGCTCGCGCCGGGGCGAGCAGGACCGGCGCGAGCAGCGCGGCGGCGGCGAGGAGCGGGCGGATGGTCCGTCCACGGCGGGTGGCGGTGCGGGTCATGGGCTGCTCCCTGTGCTGGAGGGGACGGGAACGCTGGGGACGGGTCACGACGTACCGCACCCGGAGCCCTTGCCGAGCCGGCGCAGGCCCGCGACGTCGCCGGCGCCGTACGCCGTGGTGCCGACGTCCTGCGGGAACATCACCTGGGTCGGGTCGGCGACGTGCTGCAGTCCCATGACGTGCCCGAACTCGTGCAGGAGGACGGGGAGCCAGCCGTCGGCGCTGGTGTCGGGGCTCAGCTGGGCGGAGCGGTAGAGCAG
This sequence comes from Motilibacter rhizosphaerae, assembly GCF_004216915.1. NCBI lineage: Bacteria > Bacillati > Actinomycetota > Actinomycetes > Motilibacterales > Motilibacteraceae > Motilibacter > Motilibacter rhizosphaerae. The sequence goes on along the minus strand of NZ_SGXD01000005.1, from coordinate 5,087 downwards.
GACCGTGCCGCCCCCCGGGTGCTCCCGCCCACGCCCGTCGGTCCCCTCGATCACGTACGCCCTCCCCCAGACGTCGCGGTCGGCCTCGGCCTGGATGTCGGACTCCCTGCTCCCCACCCACTTCACGAGGATCATCGGCCCCCGGCCCGTGGCGAAGCGGCCTTGCGACTCCCGCTTGCTCGGCCTGGCGGTCGACAGCCCCACGAACCTGAAGGTGCCCCCGGTGGCCGTCGCGACCCGGCGCACGGCCTCCGCCACCAGCGCCTTCGCGCCGGGCGGAGCCCCCTTCGCGTTGAGCGCCCAGGTCACCGGCCGGCACGGGTCGAACCGCACCGGCTTCCCGCGCGAGTCGTCGGCGAGGGCGTACGACCTGCGGCTGCCCGCCGGGCGGCTCGGGCCGAAGGGGACGGAGAACGTGCGGCTCACCGCCGGCCCGTGCCGCGCGTCGCCGGCGAAGGAGAGCCGGTAGACCAGGGGACCGCGCCGGGGCGTCGGGAACGGCACCGCGACGTGGCGGTAGCCGGGGAGGAGCTGGTAGGAGAAGGCGAAGTCGCTGCGCCCCGTGCTGACCGCGCGCCAGCCACCCGCCCCGTCCGGCACCTCGCCCGTGACCGTGGTGCCTGTCGGCCCCTCCACGGCTCCGGTGGCGACGAAGGGGGCGCCGGCGGGCGGGTGCGTCTCGCCGGGCAGGACGCGGGTGAGGTCGGCGGGCACCGGGACGACCACCGAGGCGCTGAGGCCGCCGGGCCCGCTCACGGTGAAGGTCTGCGTGGCCATGCCCGGGCCGCCGTCGTGGTTCGCCGGGTAGACGCCGCGGAGCTGCCAGGCGCCCGTCGAGTCCGTGACGACCGTCCGGGGCTCGAAGCTCGTCAGCGGACCGTCCGCGTCGGCGTCGGTGATGGTGAGCGTCTGCTGGAGGCGGTAGTCCGCGCCGCTGCCGTCGTCGTAGGTCCCGGACAGCGAGATCGACCCCCACGGGTCACCCGTGCTGGCCGGGCGCTCGAGCTGCGGCACGCTCGAGCTGATGGTGAGGACCGGGGCCACGTCGGCCTCCGCGTGGGGCAGCGCCTGGACGCCGCCGGACGTGACCACGGCGCAGACCAGGGTCGCGAGGACGCCCGAGCGGGATCTCACGAGCGGAGCATGGCACCGCGCAGGCACGGGATCCATGGCCCGTCCGAGCCACTCCGCAGCTCGGGGCCGCTCGACTCCCCTCGCGGCCGTCGAGGTGCTGAGCGGGAGGATCTCGGGGACGATCCGGGAGTGCCCCTGCTGCCCGCTCCCCCCACCGGTCGCGACGACGTCGTCGACTGGGTGCGCGAGCACCTGGGGCACCTGAGCTGCGACGAGGTCCGCCCCTCGCGCATCCGCGGCGGGCAGGCGGCAGCGGACGCCGCGCTGGCCGCGCTGGACGTGACGGGGTACGCGTCGCGGCGCAGCACCGTGCTGCCGGCCGGGTCACGCGGCGCGAGCGGGCTCTCGCCGTACATCCGCCACGGGCTGCTCGACCTCCCGACGGTGTGGGACGCGGTCGAGCACGCTCCTGCTCGTGACCGCGGGAAGTTCCGGGACGAGCTGCTCTGGCAGGAGTACGCCCGCCACCTGTACGCCCGGATCGGCAGGGCGACGGCACAGCCCCTGCGCTTCGGGCCACCGAGGGTCGACGAGCCGTGGGCGAGAGAGCCCTGGCCGCAGGAGATGGCGTGCATGGCGGCGACGACGGCCGAGCTGCGCGAGGACGGCTGGCTGGTCAACCAGACCCGCATGTGGCTGAGCTCGCAGTACACCGTCCGCGCGGGAGGGGACTGGCGGGAGGGCGCGCAGGAGATGTACCGCCACCTGCTCGACGGGTCTCCGGCGGCGAACCGGCTCGGCTGGCAGTGGACCGTCGGCACCGGGACCGGCAAGGTCTACGGCTTCAGCCGCTGGCAGGTCGAGAAGCGTGCGCCGGGGCTGTGCCGGTCGTGCCCGCTCCAGCGGGCCTGCCCCGTACAGGACTGGCCGACCGCGCAGTCGGGACCGCGCGTCAGCGCCCCCGAGGGCCTGCGCGACGGGCTGACCGACGGCGGTCCCGTAGAGCCCGTGGTCACGGGCGGAGCGGAGGCCGTCTGGCTGACGGCAGAGTCGCTCGGGGACCGCGACCCCGCCCGGCGCGCGCGCCCGGACCTGCCGTCGGTGTTCGTCTTCGACGAGCCGCTGCTCGCCAGGCTCCGCCTGTCCGGGAAGCGGCTCGTCTTCCTGGCCGAGGCGCTGGCCGAGCTCGGCGCAGAGGTCAGGCTCGGGGATCCAGTCGTCGAGCTGCGAGGCAGGCGGCTCGCGACCACGTGGACGTACGTGCCGGGCTGGAAGGTACGAAGCCGCCGCCTCGAGGTCGTCGCGACGTACCCGTGGCCCTGGCTGCGCCGCCCGGGTGCCGGCTCCCTGCAGTCGTTCAGTGCGTGGGCGCGATGAGCGCCGGCGAGACGAAGCCGTGCGCCGCCTGCGGGCGCACCATCACCTGGCGCAAGAAGTGGGAGCGGGACTGGGACTCCGTGCGCTACTGCTCCGAGAAGTGCAGGCGCACCAAGGTGTCCACCACCGACCGCGCCCTCGAGGAGACCATCCTGCGGTTGCTGTCCACCCGCGCCGACGGCGCGACGATCTGCCCGTCCGACGCGGCCCGGGCCGTCGGTGGCGACGACTGGCGAGGACTCATGGAGCCCGCTCGCGCCGCGGCGCGACGGCTCGTCGTGGCCGGCGACGTCGTCATCACGCAGGGCGGGAAGGTGGTCGACCCCTCCACCGCCAAGGGGCCGATCAGGATCCGGCGGACGCGTACGGGGTAGCGCTGGGACAGCGCTTCTCGACGCCGCCGAGCACCTCGAGCAGCCGCGCCGGGCTCCGGCCGTGCGTCCACCGATCCCTGGGTCAGGTCGTGAGGACCATGCGGAAGCGCGGCTTGCCGGCCATCATCGCGTCGAACGCCTCGGTCGCCCGCTCGAGCGGCTCCGTCTCCACCATGGGCCGGACACCGCTCAACGCTGCGAACCGCAGCGTGTCCTCGCTGTCCTTCGCCGACCCCGACGCGTGCCCGGCGACCATCGCGCTCGGGCCGATGAGGGCGACGGCGGGCACCTGCAGCGGCTCCTGCGGCGCACCGACGACGACGAGCCGACCGCGGTGGCGCAGGCCGCCGAGAGTCGCTGTGCCGGCGTCCGCGCTGGTGACCGTGGACAGGACGGTCTGCGCGCCGCCCAGGCGCTTGAGCTCGGCAGCGACGTCCTGGGTGGTGCTGTCGAGGTAGTGGTGCGCGCCGAGCCGGTCCGCGAACTCCCCCTTCTCCTGGCCGCGGGCGATCGCCACGACCTCGAAGCCCATGGCGCGGGCGAACTGGACGCCGAGGTGCCCGAGGCCGCCCAGTCCGACGACCGCGACGAGGTCGCCGGCCCTGGCGCCACTGCTGCGCAGGCCGTTGAACGTCGTCACCCCGGCGCACATGAGCGGAGCGGCCTCGGTGTCGGAGAGCTCGTCCGGGATCGCGGCGAGCGCGTCGTGCGGCGCGACCACGTAGTCGGCGTACCCGCCGTCGGCGGTCAGCCCGGTCACCTTGCCGACCTCGCAGGAGATGAAGTCGCCCTCGCGGCAGGCGGTGCACTCGAAGCACGCGCCGCCGAACCAGCCGATGCCGACCCGCTGCCCGACCTCCCAGCGGCTGACGCCCTCGCCAAGGGCTTCGACCCGACCGGCGACCTCATGGCCGGGTACGCGGGGGTACGCCGCCGACATCCCGACCTTGGCCATCACGTCGCTGTGGCAGACCCCGCACGCCGCCACCCGGACGAGCACCTCGCCCGGGCCCGGCTGCGGGACCTCCCGCTCGACCTGCTCGAAGTCGCCGTTCGGCTCCGCCACCTGGACTGCGCGCACTGCCCGCCCCTCTCGTCGGTCTGCCGCCAGTCCATCACGACCGTCCCGCGCACGCGATCGGCAGGGCGTTCGCGCTCCTGACGTCCGCGTTTGGGCGATTGCCGGACGCTCTCGACGGTGCCCCTCAGGCCCACTCTTGCCGCGCCCACGGAGCGGCCCGGACTAAGTGCCAGCTCGGGCGTTCTCGTCACTGGTTCGGCCGCAGTCCACGCAGACCATCCAATCGCCGTCGAGCCGCATCATGTCGTGGTGCTCGCGCTCGAGGCAGGGTGACTGAGCACGCCACTCCCCCTCGATCACGTCGGGCTCAGGCTGCCCCTGGACCCACCCGTCCTCTGTCGGCAGCCAGACGACCTCACCGGCGTACGCCCAGAGCTGCTGGAGCACGGCGGCCAGATCCGCCCGCTCCGCCTCTGTGACGACCAAGGCCCTGACGGGGGCGGGGATCCAGGTGGTCGTACCACCCCTGCTGACGCGCTCTCGCGCAGAACCTCACGTACCGGGCCCACTCCTCGTCCGTGCAGTCGTACGCATCGGGCCCCACACCGAGGTACTCCCAGATGGACGGTTCGCTGCCCGCGAGGAAGCCGTCGAGCCACGCCTGCGCAAGCGGCGACAGCTCGCTCAGCTCTCGGTACGGGTCGATCAGCGCCTCGCAGGCGCCGGAGCCCGGGATGTGCACCCGGCCCCGCCCGAGCAGAGCGTTGCCCTCGATGTAGCCGATCTCGCCACTGTCAGCCATGCGGACCCAGAGCGCCGCGTCGAGGACGACGCCGTCCCCGTCCAGCTCGAACGTACGCAGCTGCTGGCCGATGCGAGCAGCATCAGGGGTGGGAGGGCCACCAGCGGTACCTGAGCCAGGTGCTTCAGGCACGCGAAGACCCTCCCCATCCGCTGCCGGCAGGCGGGCTGAGCTCGCTACAGCCCGTTTCGCCGGCGGTGAGCGCGGGGTCGGCGAACGTCCGCTCTTGCTTGATATGCGGGTGATCTTCGTGGACATTCCGGTGGGCCGTCCGGGCCTGCTGTCCTCGGAGTTGGAGGGTTCCGCATGCCCGTCCCCGCTCTTGTCCTGACCCGCTCGCAGAGCCCGGCCGGGGGGCTGGCGGTCCGGTTGGGTGAGCCGCTGCTCGACGCCTACCTCGAGTTCGTGGGCGCCCGGTCCCGGGCGAACACGTTGCTGG